>JAZNSV010000149.1:0-12009 GCA_045591485.1 Bacteroidales bacterium
AACGATACTTCAACGATATATCAACGATATTTCAACGATTGTAATCGTTGAAATATCGTTGATATATCGTTGAAGTATCGTTGATATGCACTACCGGTACAATAGGAAACATGTAGTTGGTTTGGTTAATTTAGCATAAAACACCGGCTTGGCCAGCCGTGGAGGCCGTGACGCCGGGGAGTATTTTTTTGAAGGCTTCATACAATAAAAGAGGCCCGTCGGCGTTAATGAGGGCGGTTGGTGATGAAAACCGCCGACGAGCACAGAAAGATGAGACTGACCAAGACCATAACACTGCTGATGCTGACGCTGGGCGCAGGCACGGTGTCGGCGCAAGAGGCGTCGGTGCTGGCCGGGGGCGATTGGTGGCGCCTGACGGTCAGGGAGACGGGCATGTATGGAGTGACCACAGCCGAGGTGCCCGCCCTGCAGGGTGCAAGCATCGGAAGCATAAGCGTCTACGGTGCCGACGGCACACAGCTGCCGCTGGCCAACAGCGAGGTTTCGACGGCAGGGCTGCAGCCCGTGGCCATAGACATCGTCGACAAGAACGGCAACGGCATTTTCGACGCTGCAGACAAGGTTGTCTTCTTCGGCGAGGGGTGCGATGCCTGGCGCTACAGCTACGACGACCAGCGCTGGGAGATGCAGCGCCACGCCTACGCTTCGGCCAACCACTACTACATAAGTCCCAATGCCGGAGAGGCACGCCGCGTGTCAGCGGCGGCCGCCCTGGGTGCAACCGACACCACCATAGGGACCCACACCGCCGTGGCGGTGCACAACAACGATTTGGCAAACATCTACAAGAGCGGACAGCTGTGGATGGGCGAGAAATTCACCCCGTCGGTGACACAGCGCACGGTGACCCTCACACTGCCTGCGACGGCCACCGACCTGCGCCTGCGCTACGCCCTGGCATGCAAGAGCACCGCCACAGGCACCTTCGGCCTGAGCACCAACGGTCTGAGCCGCAGCCACACGATAGCCACCAACACGCGCTACATCACAGTGCTCGAAGCCACGCAGGCCACAGCGGCCAGCCTCACCTTCGCCCTGACCTTTGCGGCAGGCGAGGCCTCGGCCGAGGGCTACCTGGACTATATAGAGCTGAGCGGACACACAGCACTGACCTACAACGGAGGGCAGCTGCTGGCGCGCAACGACCGGCACCTGGCCGGCGGCACGGCCACCTTCGCCGCAGGCGGAAGCGCCGCGATGCGCGTGTGGGACGTGACCACTGCCGGCGCCGAGCGCGAGATGACGCTCGACGGGCGCTCGTGGACCGACCACACCGACCGCGCCCGCACCTACGCCGTGTGGCACGAAGCGGCGCTGCTGGGCCCGTCGGGCGTGGCGCACATCGAAAACCAGAACCTTGCCGGCGCAGCGGCAGCCGAATACATCGTAGTCTGCCATCCCACCCTGCTGCCGCAGGCCGAACGGCTGGCGTCGCTGCACGCCATAGTGGACGGCATGTCGACCCTCGTGGTGACCGACCGCCAAGTGTACAACGAATACTCGTCGGGCAAGCAAGACCCGATAGCCATACGCACCTTCATGCGCAGCATGCGCCAACGCCACCCCCAGCAGCCGCCCCGCTACCTGCTGCTTATGGGCAAGGGCACCCACGACAACCGCGACCTGGCAGGCCTCGGGCTGCCCACCGTGGCCACCTACGAATCGGTGTATTCGTTCGACGACGAAGGCCAATCCTTCTGCAGCGACGACATACTGGGCTACCTGGACGACCACGAGAGCGGCTTGCCGTCGCAGACGATGGACCTCGGCGTGGGCCGACTGCCCGCCCGAAGCCTGGCCGAAGCCACACACTTGGTAGACAAGATAGAAGGCTACATGATGCGCAGCGACCTGGCCGACGCTAACCAGCGAGGCGACTGGCGCAACTACGTGGCCCTGCTGGCCGACGACGCCGACCCCTCGCGCACCGGCGACACCCTGTTTGCTCACTCGTCGGAGGTGGTGGCGGCACGCATCAAAGCCGCATGCCCCGAGATGAATATAGACCGGCTCTACGCCGACGCCTACCGCCAGCAGAGCGGTGCCATAGGTTCATACTACCCCGACCTGAACAACGCCCTGCGCCAGCGGATGAACTACGGATGCCTGCTGCTCAACTACATAGGACACGGTTCGGTGAAATACATAGGCACCGAGCGCTACGTGGAGCCGTCGGACATAGGGGCCTACACCAACCGCGGGCGCCTGCCGCTGCTCGTCACCAGCACCTGTTCCTACGGCTACCTCGACCTGACCGACGAGCAATGCGGAGCCGAGCTCTTCCTGAGCGCCGACGGCGGCGCGGTGGCGGTGGTCAGCGCCTCGCGGCCCATCAGCCACAACGAGCGCTTCAACAGCGACCTGATAATGTACGCCCTCGACACCGCCAACACCATAGGCGATGCCCTGCGCATGGCCAAGAACCGCACAGCGGTGTCGCTCTGCATCGGCCTGCTGGGCGACCCCGGCCTGCGCCTCTGCCGCCCGCACAACAGCGTGGCGGTGACCCACATAGGCGGCCGCGAGGTGCAACCCGGAGCCAACGACACGGCCACCGTGCTGTCGCAGGTGACGGTGCGCGGCGAGGTGCACGGCCCCGACGGGGTGCTGCTCGACGACTTCGACGGCACGGTGTATCCCATCGTCTTCGACCGCGAGAGCGAGAGCCACACCCTGGCCAACGACAACCCCGGCACCGAGGTCCGATTCCGCCAGCAGAAAAGCATCATCTACAAAGGCGCCGCCGAAGTGCACGGCGGCATATTCGAATACACCTTCACCGTGCCGCGCGACGTGGCCTACCAATACGACTACGCCAAGCTGAGCCACTATGCCACCAGCGGCAGCGAAGACGCCACCGGCAGCTACGGCCGCCTGATGCTGGGCGGACTGAACGAGGAGATAGCCATCGGCGAGGTGCGGCCCGAGATAGACCTCTACATGGGCGACACCACCTTCCGCGACGGCGGCATCACCGATGCGAGCCCCACCCTCGTGGCTGTGCTGCGCGACTCGGTGGGCATCAACGCCTTCGGCTCGGGGCTGGGCCACGACATCACAGCCACCATCGACGGCCAGGCCGGCAGCCTGCTCGTGCTGGGCGACTTCTACCAGGCCGACCTGACAGACCCGCGCGGCGGCACCGTGCGCTACACCCTCGACGGGCTGACGCCCGGACGCCACACCCTGACCCTAAAGGCATGGAACATCTGGGGCTACTCCAACTCGGCCACCATAAGCTTCACCGTCCACGGAGCCGACACAGCCACGTTCTCGCAACTCAGCGTGTGGCCCAACCCGGCCAGCGACGTGGCCACATTCCACTGCGAGACCAACAACACCGCTGCCATAGCCCACGCCGAGCTGCAGATATATTCGGCTCAAGGCGCCAGGGTGCAGACCATTGCGGCCACAGCCGACGACGGGAGCTACGTGGTAGGCCCCGTGAGATGGAACGCCGCGCAGGTGGCCCCGGGCATATACATGGCACGCATGCTTGTGACCACCACCGACGGCCAGGTGCACCAATCGGCAACAAAAATTATCGTCAGATAAAATAAAACAGAACAGACCGCGTTATCTAACGTATCAATAAATAAAACGTACCAACAAACAGACAAATGAAAAAACTCACAGCGCTTACAATACTCGTGGCCATGGCTGCAACAGCATGGGCACAGGATTATTCTGAGACTGGCCAGAGCACGAACCGGAACTACATATCGACCGGCATGCCCATTCTGCTCATCGCCCCCGACGCCGTCAGCAGCGGCATGGGCGACGCCGGCGTGGCCTCGCTGCCCGACCTCTACTCGGCACACTGGAACAACGCCAAGTTTGCCTTCGTCGAAGGCAATATGGGCGTGGGCCTCACCTACACCCCATGGCTGCGCAACCTGCACGTGGGCGACATGAACCTCTTCTACCTCAGCGGCTACTACCGCATCAACAGCCGCTCCACCGTGGCGGCGGGCCTCACCTACTTCACCCTCGGCGACATCGACCACACCGATGCCGACGGCAACAAGCTCGACGTGATGCATCCCAACGAGTTTGCCTTCGACGCCACCTACGCCCTGAAACTGACCGACAACCTGTCGCTCGGTGCCAGCGGACGCTTCATACGCAGCGACCTCACCAACGGCGCCACCATCAACGACGGCAGCGGCAACACCGAGACCCACGCGGCCAACTCGCTGGCTGCCGACATCGGCTTCTACTACCAGAACACCATCGACAAGCAGCAGAGCTTCGCCCTCGGCGCCTTCATCAGCAACCTCGGCGCCAAGCTGAGCTACAGCGACGACGACATGGACAAAGAATTCCTGCCTGCCAACTTCCGCATCGGCGGACGCTACACCAACAAGATAGACGACTACAACAAGATATCCATCCTGATAGACGCCAACAAGCTGCTGGTGCCCACACGTCCCTACACCCTCGACGGCGTCACCTACGAGACACCCTACGCCGCCGACCTGACCGAATACAACAACATCGGCGTGGTGCAGGGCGCACTGCAGAGCTTTATGGATGCCCCCGGCGGCGCAAGCGAGGAGCTGCAGGAAGTACAACTCTCGGTGGGCGCCGAATACTGGTATGCCGAGACCTTCGCCGTCCGCGCCGGCTACTTTTTCGAACACGAGAACAAAGGCGGACGCCAATACGCCACCGTCGGCGTGGGCCTGCGCTACAACGTGTTCAACTTCGACCTTTCGTATCTGGTGCCCACCACGCGCATCAGCACCAGCCCGTTGGCCAACACCATCCGCATCGGCGTGACGATGGAGATGAAACCCGAGAAGTCAAATGATTAGAATAGGCACAGGCTACGACGTCCACGCATTGGGCGAGGGGCTGCCGCTTTGGATCGGCGGCGTCCGCATCGAGCACACCCACGGCCTCATAGGCCACAGCGATGCCGACGTGCTGCTGCATGCCATCTGCGACGCCCTGCTGGGTGCCGCAGCCCTGGGCGACATAGGCAAGCACTTCCCCGACACCGACCCACAATACAAAGGCATCAGCAGCCTGAAACTGCTGGCCCACGTGGGCCAGCTGCTCAAAGCCAACGGCTACCGCATAGGCAACATAGACAGCACGGTGGTGGCTCAGCGCCCGAAACTGGCGCCGCACATCGAGCAAATGCGCCGCAACATTGCCGACACACTCGGCATCGACATCGGCCAGGTCTCGGTGAAAGCCACCACAACAGAGCACCTCGGCTTCGAAGGCCGCATGGAAGGCATCAGCTCGCAAGCCGCAGCATTGATCGAACAATGAACGAAAAACCATATACATCCCCACAGCCCACCGAGGATGCCGACGTGCTCGAAGACAGCGGCTGCAGCCTCGTGCTCTTCAACGACGACGTACACACCTTCGACTACGTCATCAAGGCCTTGGTCGACATCTGCCGCCACACTGTGGAGCAGGCCGAACAATGCGCCATACTCGTGCACTGCCACGGTCGGTGCACCGTGAAGCACGGCAGCTACACCGACCTGCTACCTATGCACACCGCTTTGCTCGACAAACAATTAACATCTGAGATACAATGAGTACAACACTGCTTATCATCGTATTATTGCTCGGCGTCGTGCTGCTTACGCTCGAAGTGGTGGCTCTGCCGGGAGGCATTGCTGGCATCTTCGGAGTGTGCATGATAGCCTTCGGCGTGTGGCAGACCTACGCCATGTTCGGCAACACCACCGGCACCATCGTGCTGCTGTGTTCAATAGCGCTCTGCGCGCTGACGCTCGTGCTCTTCATGCGCAAACGCACATGGCAGCGATTCAGCCTGAACGAAGAGGTCGACAGCAAGGTGAACCAGCTGGAGCCCAGCGTGAAGGTAGGCGCCACCGGAGTGACCATCTCGCGCCTGGCCCCCACCGGCAAAGCCCTCATCGACGGACAGCAGATGGAGGTGCACGCCGTCAACAAGTTCATCGACCCCGACCACAAGATAGAGGTCGTAGGCATCGAAGGCTACCGCATCGATGTGGTAGAGAGCACCGACGACCGATTCCAGAACGCATAAAAAACAACAATCAAACACTATAAAATTATGAGTACAATTATCATTGTCGCAGTATGCGTCGTACTGTTCATCCTGCTGCTCTATCTGGTGCCTGTGGGAATATGGTTTCAGGCCCTGGTCAGCGGAGTATACACCTCGCTCATCCAGCTGGTGTTCATGCGTTTCCGCAAGGTTCCGCCTTCGGTCATCGTCGGCAACCTCATCTCTGCCTCGAAAGCAGGTTTGAAAATCAAGCAGAACGACCTTGAAGCCCACTATCTGGCCGGTGGCCATGTGGGTTCGGTGGTCAACGCCCTTATCAGCGCCGACAAGGCCAACATGAACCTCGACTTCAAAACCGCCACGGCCATCGACCTGGCTGGCCGCGATGTGCTGAAAGCCGTGCAGACCTCGGTCAATCCGAAGGTGATAGACACACCGCCGGTGGCCGCCGTGGCCAAGGACGGCATACAGCTGATAGCCAAGGCCCGCGTCACGGTGCGCACCAACATCAAACAGCTCGTCGGCGGTGCCGGCGAGGAGACCATTCTGGCCCGTGTGGGCGAAGGCATCGTCACCTCCATCGGCTCGGCCACGAGCCACAAGCAGGTGCTCGAGAACCCCGACAGCATCTCGAAGCTCGTCCTCACCAAGGGTCTCGACAGCGGCACGGCATTCGAGATACTCTCCATCGACATTGCCGACATCGACGTGGGCAAGAACATCGGCGCCCAGCTGCAGATGGACCAGGCCAACGCCGACAAGAACATAGCCCAGGCCAAGGCCGAGGAGCGCCGCGCCATGGCAGTGGCCCAGGAGCAGGAGATGAAGGCCAAGGCACAGGAAGCCCGCGCCAAGGTGATACAGGCCGAAGCCGAGGTGCCGCTGGCCATGGCCGAAGCCTTCCGCAACGGCAACCTGGGCATCATGGACTACTACCGCATGAAGAACATCCAGGCCGACACGGACATGCGCTCCAGCATAGCCACCCCCGTGGCCTCGCAGCCCAAACCCGCCAAGCCGACCGAAGAAAAATAAAACAGAAACCAACCGGCCCAAACAAAACATTTGGGCCGGTTTCATTAAAACATCACAAACGGCGAACCGTGATGTTCGCCACGGAAAACATAAAAAGCCATGTCTTTACTCCGAGAAAGCCCCACACAATAGCAAGGCGTCAATGTGATGGGGCGAAAAAAGACGCCATTATAATTAAAAGGTTTGAAAAAATACAAAATTAAACAATGAAAAAATACATTTTTTTAGCAATTCTCTGCACTATCAGCTTCAGTGTTTTTTCGCAGAACAACAATCGCACTATATCCATTTCCTACGGCTACAACGAGAACACTTGGGAACCGCTAAAACTCAGAGGCTCTGCAATGGGCACACCGAACGAATGGTCTGTCACAGCAAGCAGCGACCTCTTCTGGTTGAATGACAAATGGTCGTTCGGTCTCTATGTAGGCAGCGGACGCTCATCATACTTTAGCAGCGCCGACACCACTCTAATAATCACATCTGCCATGTTGCGCTACGGCATAAATGCCAAGCTGCACCTGCTGCCTGCCATAGGCTCCGGCAGCGAACATTGGGACGTGTCGCTCAGCGGCACGATAGGCAGCATGTGGTGCCACGGAACGACGCTGCAGACCGAGTACGGTCTTGGGCTCTCAGCGTCATACTACCCGTTCAAGCATTTTGGAATTACGGCTGAATATCTCTGGGGTAGTTTCAAATGCGCCGACTACAATACTGTCAAGCTGTACGAGAGCAGCCAGTTTATCAAAGCCGGACTGTCGTACCGCTTCTGACACTCGCACATACATAAAACAAAACAAGGGTTGCATGTTTATGAAACACGCAGTCCTTGTTTTGTTTACTGTTTTTGCTTAGTACTGTTCCTTTTCGCTGGGGAAGTCGCCGCTCTTGACGTCGCCGACGTAGTGGCGTATGGCGTTGGCTATGTCTTCGCCGAAGGTGCCATAGGTGCGGAGGTAGCGGGGCTTGAACTGCTGGGTGATGCCGAGCATGTCTTGCAGCACGAGAACCTGCCCGTCGGTGTGCATGCCGGCGCCAATGCCAATAGTGGGTATCTTGAGGTCGCCGGTGATTTCGGCGGCCAGCTTGGCGGGTATTTTTTCGAGCACAATGGAGAAGCAGCCAGCTTCTTGGAGTATCTGCGCGTCTTTCTTGACGCGGTCGGCCTCTTCCTGCTCGGTGGCGCGGACGGCGTAGGTGCCGAACTTGTTGATGCTCTGCGGCGTGAGGCCGAGGTGACCCATGATGGGGATGCCGGCCGAGAGGATGCGCTGCACACTCTCGAGAATTTCTTCGCCGCCCTCCATCTTGATGGCGTCGGCGCCGGTTTCCTTCATGATGCGGATGGCGCTGGCAAGGGCCTGCATGGAGTTGCCCTGATAGGTGCCGAAGGGCATGTCGACCACGACGAGGGCGCGCTTGATGGCACGCACCACCGAGGTGGCGTAGACAATCATCTCGTCGAGGGTGATGGGGAGGGTGGTCCGGTGGCCCTGCATGACATTGGCGGCCGAATCGCCGACAAGCACAACGTCTATCTTGGTGCTCTCGATGAGCGAGGCCATAGAGTAGTCGTAGGCGGTGATCATGGCGATTTTCTCGCCGTGGAGTTTCATATTTTGCAGTACACGCGTGGTGACCTTGGTGACATCTGTCTGTAAATAAGCCATAGTATTTCAGTCTTCTATGATTTCTTCCGGATTTGGAGTCTTCTTGTCGCGCCGGGCGTCGGGCTGTTCTTCTTCCTGGTCGGGCACGATGCGGAAGAGGTCGCGCAGGGGCTTCTTGAGCTCATAGGTGTTGTTTTTGCCTGCACGGTAGGCCACGTACCAGCGGTCGCCGACGCGGAACGAAGCGGCTTCGGCAGAGCCGTCGACAGGATAAAAATACTTCTTCAAATCGCCTTCCTGCACACGCTTGCCGAGATATATGGTATCGAACTGCGAAACGCTGATCGGAGCCTGCAACATGAGCTCGGAGCGGCCGGGCACCTTGCGGGTGGGCAGCTGCTTGTATTCCAAGCCGCGCGAGGTGCGCACCTTGGCGAAGAACTTGAGCTTGGCCTCCATCTGCTCTTTGGTGACCGGAACACGGATAAAGATAGAGTCTTTCTGCGGAAGCGGACAACTGTCGACCGCAGCGTCCCAATTGCTGGAAACAACCACATATCCGGCCTGCACAATCAACTGTTTGCGATGCGGAATCATACGATACTGTTCAACCACCGAACGATAATCCAAGTGGTCGTCGATCTTGATTTCCAAACCAGAAGGGCATGTATCCTTTGTTCCGCCGACAGAGCGGACCGAGCCGCGGGCAAGGAAGAGCGAGGCATAGTAGCCATGCACGATGCTGTCTTGCGAAGGCACATAGCACCCACGGGCGGCACCGACGCACTCGTCGGGGTCGTTGCGGAAAGTAATCAAAACGCTGTTGTCAAGGTTGATAGTCTTGTTGAGCAGACGGCGGGCCTCGGGCAACTCGGCGCAATTATAGACTGCTGTATGCACAGGCACCTCGAAACGGAGGATTTCGACCGTGTCGCCGTTGCATGAGCAGTGTATCGGGTTGCGGGCCATACGCACCGGAAAATCGCCGCCTGTGCGCTGGGCGAAGTAGCGATAGACAGCATCGACACGAGCCTTGCCGAGAGACTCGTTGTCAGAGCCATAGCTCTCGATGGACATGGTGTAGTACATCGGATTGCCGATACTGAAAGCTATGCGGAAAGCCGAATCGAGAAGGTCAAGGTCGGATACGGCATACTCGGCCCGACTACCGCTGTAGCAGAGTAAAAGATGAAACGCCTCCGGATTGGTCAGCGCACGCTGCATGTTTTTCACAGGTTTGGCCGACGGAACATAGAGTCCGCTCTGGGCCTGCACACCGCCGCCACAGGCAAACAGCAATGCAAGCACAGCGAAAGCCATAGGCCTAATCGACAACATCTTATGTACGATTCTCATCACGACATATCATATCCTAAACGGGTGCAAAGATACGACTTTTTTTCAAATGGCAAGAAATATTGTGTCTGCGCAACACGCGCACGCTCATTGTTGATAAAAAAAAGAGCCAAGCTACAGCACTACAACACAACGATTTAAACGATGGCGCAGCATCGATGCAAAACTTTTTTGCCTACAAATGCAAAAAAAAACGTATCTTTGCAAATTAAAACCTAATAGACAAAAACGCGTTTAACATGTATACAGACACCACTAAATTCATCGGCGAAGGCCTCACGTACGACGACGTGCTGCTTGTGCCCGCCTACTCAGAAGTGCTCCCCCGCGAGGTGAGCGTTGCATCGCGCTTCTCGAAGCGAATCACGCTAAACACGCCGCTTGTCAGCGCGGCAATGGACACCGTAACCGAAGCCGCCATGGCCATCGGCATGGCTCAAGAAGGCGGTATCGGCGTGCTGCACAAGAACATGAGCATTGAGCGCCAGGCCAACGAGGTGAAGAAGGTGAAACGCGCCGAGAACGGCATGATTATTGACCCCATCACCCTGAGCAAGGACGCCAAGGTCAAGGATGCCCTGCGACTGATGGAAGAGTACGGCATCGGCGGCATACCCATCGTCGACGAGAACCGCATGCTCATCGGCATGGTGACCAACCGCGACCTGCGCTTCGAACGCGACATGGAGCGCCCGCTGAGCGAAATCATGATCACCAAACTCATCACCACCCACGTGGGGACCACCTTTGCAGAGGCTACCGACATACTGCAGCAACACAAGATCGAGAAGCTTCCCGTGGTCAACGAGCAGGGTCAGTTCATGGGTCTCATCACCTACCGCGACATCATGAAGACCAAAGAACGCCCCAACGCCTGCAAAGACAGCAACGGCCGTCTGCGCGTGGCTGCCGGTGTTGGCATCACGCCCGACATGATGGACCGTGTCGACGCCCTGGTCAAGGCCGGAGCCGACGCCATCGTCATCGACACCGCCCACGGCCACAGCATCCGCGTGGTAGAGGCTCTGAAGAGCGTGAAAGCCAAATACAAAGACATCGACGTTGTGGTTGGCAACATCGCCACCGGCGAGGCGGCCTTGATGCTGGCCGAGGCAGGTGCCGACGCCATAAAGGTTGGCATCGGACCGGGAAGCATCTGCTCCACTCGTATTGTGGCCGGTATCGGAGTGCCACAGCTGACTGCCATCTGCGAGGTGTGCGGCGCCCTTAAGCAGGGCGGCTACGACGTGCCCGTAATAGCCGACGGCGGTATCCGTTACAGCGGCGACATCGTCAAAGCTCTGGCCGCAGGTGCCAGCTCGGTGATGGTCGGCTCGCTCGTGGCGGGCGTCGAGGAAGCCCCCGGCGAGACCATCATCTTCGAAGGACGCAAATTCAAGAGCTACCGCGGCATGGGTTCGCTCGAGGCCATGCAGAGTGGTTCGAAAGACCGCTACTTCCAAGACAAAGAGACCGATGTCAAAAAACTTGTACCGGAAGGTGTTGTGGGACGCGTGCCATACAAAGGCACCCTCAGCGAGGTGCTCTACCAGATGGTGGGCGGTTTGAAGGCCGGCATGGGCTACACCGGAAGCGCCAGCATCAACGACCTGCAGAAGGCCAAGTTCATCCGCATTACCGACGCAGGCCGCACCGAGAGCCATCCGCACGACATAGCCATCACCCGCGAAGCCCCCAACTACAGCAGATAAAAAAAACGTAGAGGCGTTCCAGAGCGTCTGCAATAATCAAACAAGGACAAATGACATTCAGCAAAAGAGCGCTGGCCATTGCGGCCGCAACGATACTCACCATCGGCGGCGCATTAGCGCAGAAAAACGATCCCATCATCATGGAAGTCGGCGGACAGCCGATACGCCAGTCGGAGTTCATGCAGGAATACAACGAAGCTGTGGGCAACCGCATGGCGAAAGACCATACGGCCACTGCAGCCCAGAAGCG
>JAZNSV010000150.1:0-18598 GCA_045591485.1 Bacteroidales bacterium
ATGTACGATACTTGTACGATTGGCAATCGTACAAGTATCGTACATATATCGTACATGTATCGTACAACGGCAGAAGAGGTGCAGATAATGACCTTGACAATCAGTGCAATAGAAAAAGAGCGGTTTTTAGCCTTCGAAATCGCTATTTTTACGTATATTTGCAAAACGAAAAAGCTGTTTTAGAAATGGACAAAGAACTGACAATCAAATATCGCGAATATGCGTCGGTCTCCGAGTTGGCCCAAGCCGACCGCGAGCTGATAGAGGCCGCCGTCGAGGCTGCCGACGGGGCCTATGCCCCCTACTCAGGGTTTCATGTAGGGGCCGCCGTGCGGCTCGACAAAGGGCCGATCGTGCGTGGCAGCAACCAAGAAAACGTGGCCTATCCGTCGGGGCTCTGCGCCGAACGGACCGCCCTCTTCGCGGCCTCGGCCCAAAATCCGCAAAGCGCCGGCTTCGAGGCGCTGGCCATCGTGGGCCGCAACCAGAAGGGGGTGCTCTGCGCCGCCTCGCCATGCGGCGCCTGCCGCCAGGCCATGAGCGAATACGAACAGCGCCAGAAGCACCCGCTGAGGGTGCTATGCCTGCTCGACGGCGGCGGGGTGCGCGAGGTGGCAAGCGCGGCCGACCTACTGCCGCTGGCCTTCGAGATGTAGGGCGCCAAAAAAGGGCCAAAGCCCCGAAACGCCCCCCCTCTAAACAGCCTCGAAAGCGAGGCCCAAAGCAAAAATATGCATATTGCAAACATCTGCAGGCCAATATATTGTGCACAAAGACAGCGTCGGGGTGAGAAAAAAATTTCACCACTTGCGTTTTTCTTTGTATTTTTGCACACTTAAAATTAGAGAAAATAAATAACAAAAAATAACTAATAAACACAGAAAATGGGAATCATTGGAAGTATCAGAAAGCATTCGATTTGGGCAGTTGTCTTTGTTGGCATTGCCATCCTGGCCTTCATCCTTGGCGACCTGACCAAGAACCAGAGCGGTCCCGGCGACATGGGCCGCGTCAACGGTGAAGCTATGACGCAGCAGCGCTTCAACGCCCTCGTGAGCGAGGCCGAGGCCAACTACCGCATGAATTACCAGACAGCCCAGGTGCCCGCCGAGGCCGAGCAGCAAATCCGCGACCAGGTGTGGCAGCGTTTCGTGGACGAGACCCTCATGGGCGAACAGATGAAGAAGCTCGGTCTGACCGTAGGCAGCGCCGAACTCAACGACATGTACACCGGCAAATTCATCCACCCCGCCGTGCGCCAATCGTTCACCGACCCGCAGACCGGCGAGTTCAACGTGGCTCAGGTCAACTATTTCATCAACACCCTCGACCAGCGCGACAGTATGACCCGCATGCAGTGGGCCGAAATGGAGAAGGGCGTGCGTGAAGACCGCGAGGCCCAGAAATACAGCACCCTCATCAGCGCCGGTTTCTACATGCCCAAGGCCATCGCCAACAAGGTGGCCGAACTGAGCGCCACCACCACCAACGCCCGCGTTGTGGCCCTGCCTTTCTCGTCGGTCAAAGACGACGAAATCAGCGTGAGCGACGCCGACATCAAGGCCTACTACGACGAGCACATGAACGACTTCAAGGTGAGCCGCATGACCAACGGCATGGCCGACGAAATCCGCGTGCTCCGCTATGTGGGCTTCCCCGTGACCCCCACCCAGCAGGACTATGCCAACATACAGAAAGATGTGATGAAAGTGTGGGACGAATTCCAGACCGTCGAGGATAACGACCTCATCTTCTTCGTCAACTCCGAGAGCGACACCCGCTACGACTCGACCTACAAGCGCGCCACCGAGTTCAAGGCCCCCTTCGACGAGCAGATTGCCGCCGCCAAGGAAGGCGACATGCTGGCCCCGGTGGTCAGCGGCGACCAGTGGATGATGGCCAAGGTGCAGAAGAGCGCCATGCGCCCCGACAGCCTGCGCGCCAGCGTGGTCTGCATCTTCAGCCAGAACTATCACCAAAGCATCACCCGCAGCAACGACCAAGCCAAGCAGCTGGCCGACAGCGTGCTGACCCTCGTCAAGAGCGGTGCCATGACCTTTGAGCAGGCCGTGGAGCAGTTCAGCGACGACAGCCAGAAAGCCAGCACCAAGGGCGACCAGGGCTGGCAGCTCGACGGCAGCTACGGCATCTTCAACGAGCAGCTCGTGAACGCCGCCACCGGCGAGAGCTTCGTCTTTGCCCTGCCCAACGATAACGGCTACTTCGTCATCAAACAGACCGGCAAGACCACCCCGGTGAAGAAATACCGCGTGGCCCTCGTCACCCGCGACATCGTCTACTCCGAAGCCACCGACGACCGCGTGCGCAACGCCGCCAACGCCTTCGCCGCCGCCAACCGCACCGCCGCCGAGATGGACGACGCCGCCCGCAAGGAGAACCTCAACGTGCGCAACCAGATGATCATCAGCTCGCTGCCCAACCTCAACAACATGGACAACACCCGCAACATCATCCAGTGGGCCTTCAACAAGGACACCAAGGTGGGAAGCGTGGCCGACCAGGTCTACCGCAGCGACAACATGTACATTGTGCCCGCCCTGGTCAGCGTGTCGAGCAAAGGCTACCTGACCCCCGAACAGGTGAGCGGCAACGAACTCGACTTCAACGTGGAGCGCCAGGTGCGCGTCGAGAAAGCCGGAGAGCTCCTGATGGCCCGCGCCGAAGAGGCCGTGCGTGCCGGCAAGGACATCAACTCGATAGCCACCAAGCTCGGCGTCGCCGTAGACACCCTCGAAGGCGTCGGCTTCAACGACTACTACCTCGGCCGCTTCGGCATGGAGCCCAAAGTGCAGAGCGCCATCGCCACCACCAAGAGCGGTCTCGTAGGCCCCATCAAGGGCGCCAACGGCGTCTACACCGTCAACGTGGACGGCAAAGCCCAGGCCGAGACCAACGCCGAGGCCGTCAAGACCCGCCTCGAGCAGCCCTACCGCAACAAGGCTCGCATGGTACAGACCGTGCTGCGCAACAAAGCCAAAATTGTCGACAATCGCATCAGCTTCTTCTAATAGTTGATTAAAGATTTAAAAAACAGCAATGGGTAGTGGATAGAGACGGCTGTGGCCGCTACCCACTACCCATTGTCAATTAAAACACACAAGAAGATACCGATGGCCATCAAAGACTGGTTGATCTGGATCAAACGCAAGCCCCTGGGCGACGTAATCAAGCACAAGCACCGCTTCGTCGTCATGGACACCGACACCTTCAAGGAGAAATTCTCCTTCCAGCTGTCGGGCATCAACCTGTTTGTCACTATCGGCATCACCATCATCGTCCTCATACTGCTCACCACCATACTCATCGCCTTCACACCGCTGCGCGAATACATACCAGGCTACACCAACAACGAAATGGTGGAACAGACATACAACAACGCACGCCGTGTGGACTCGATAGAGGCTGTGCTCGAACAGCAGGAATGGCTTGTGAGCACGATGCAGGCCGTGATGCGCGGCGAAGAATTGGGGCAGGAATTTGACAGCCTGCGCACCGACAGCACCGCCACCCTGGCCCATCTGGCCACCGCCTACCGCCACTCGGTGGAAGACAGCCTGCTGCGGCGCGAGGTCGAACGCGAAGACAACCGCTACGAGCTGAAGACCCCCTCGCCCCAGCAGCAGCCCGCCGGCAGCACCGGCAGCACCGCCGAACCAAAGCATACGGTGACGCACCTCTTCTTCTCGCCACTGAAAGGAAACATACTAACCCGCTACAACCCCTCGGAACGACACTACGGGGTTGACATCGCCGGAGGCAGCAACACACCCGTGGCTGCGGCCTACAGCGGCACCGTGGTCTTCGCCGGATTCACCGCCGACGCAGGCCATGTCATAGCGCTGCAGCATCCCGGCAACGTCATCACCGTCTACCGCAACAACAGCGTCCTGCTCAAACATCAGGGCGATGTGGTGCGGGCAGGCGAACCCATAGCATACGTAGGCACCGGCGAACGGAGCGAACTGGGACCGCACCTGCACCTCGAGGTGTGGGTCGGCGGTTCGGCCGTCAACCCCGAGGAGTACATATCATTCTGAGCATCACCTTGAAAAAAATAGCTATACTGGGATCGACCGGATCGATAGGTACGCAGGCACTGAACGTGATCAGACGCCACCGCGACCTGTTTGCCGTCGAGGTGCTCTGCGCCGGAAGCAACGCCGAGTTGCTGGCCAAGCAAGCACTGGAATTCAACCCCAACGCCGTCGTCATTGCCGACGAAAGCAAATACACCACCCTGCGCGACGCCCTGGAGCATACCGACATCAAGGTATATGCCGGCGCCGACGCCATGGTAGACCTCATGGACATGGCCAGCATAGACATGGTGCTGGCAGCCATAGTGGGCTTTGCCGGTCTGCGCCCCACCCTGCGGGCTCTCGAAAAAGGCAAAGCCGTGGCCCTGGCCAACAAAGAGACCATGGTGGTGGCCGGAAGCATTGTGACCGCCATCGCAACACGCCACCGCGCCCCGATACTGCCCGTAGACAGCGAGCACTCGGCCATATTCCAATGCCTCGTGGGCGAAGGCAGCGAGGTGGACAAGATACTGCTCACAGCCAGCGGCGGCCCCTTCCGCGGACGCTCGCGCAAAGAGCTCGAGGGAGTGACCCTGGCCGATGCACTGAAGCACCCCAACTGGAGCATGGGGCGCAAGGTGACCATCGACAGCGCCTCGCTGATGAACAAAGGCCTCGAAGTGATAGAGGCCCGATGGCTCTTCGGAGTCGACGCCAAAGACATCGAGGTGCTGGTACACCCACAGTCGGTGGTACACTCGATGGTGCAATTCCGCGACGGCAGCATCAAAGCCCAACTGGGAGTGCCCACGATGGAGACACCCATACAATACGCTTTCAGCTTCCCGGAGCGCATAGAGAGCCACCTGCCGAGGCTTGACTTCGGCAAGTACCCCACCCTGACATTCGAACAGCCCGACCGCCAGACCTTCCGCTGCCTCGACTTGGCATACTACGCCATAGAGCGCGGAGGCAACATGCCCTGCATAATGAACGCCGCCAACGAGGTGACGGTGCAGCGCTTCATCGACGGCGAGATAGGCTTCCTCGACATAGCCGACTGCGTGGAACACGCCATGCAGACGGCCAGCTTCATCGCCGAACCCACCCTCGACGATTTATTCCTCACCGATAAAACAGTAAGACAACAATGAATTGGATAGCATTACTCCTCAGCCTGACGCTCCTCGTGGCCACCCATGAACTCGGCCACCTGTTTTTCGCGAAGCTTTTCCACACGCGTGTGCGCAGGTACTATATCTTTTTCAATCCGCTGTTCTCCATTGTCAAAGCCAAGAAATTCGACGGCAAGTGGCACTTCCTCTTCTTCAACAACAAAACACCCGACAGCTGGGAAGAGAAAAACCTGCGGCCCGAAGACCAAGACAACACCCTGTGGGGCCTCGGATGGGTGCCGCTGGGCGGCTACTGCGACATAGCGGGCATGATAGACGAGACCAAGAAAGCCGAAGACCTGGAGGATGTACCGCAACCTTGGGAATATCGCACCAAGCCTGCATGGCAGCGCCTGTGCATCATCAGCGGAGGCGTACTGGTCAACTTCATCACCGCCCTGCTGCTCTACGGCATCATCTTCGCCCATTGGGGCAAGGACGAGCTGCCGCTGCGCAGTGCCACCCTCGGCTACGACTACGCACAGGTGATGCTCGACGAAGGCTTTGCCAACGGCGACATCATAGTGGGTATCGACGGCCAGGAGATGTATGAATACACCGACGTCACCAAAGCCCTGCTGCTCGACAACCCGCGCACGGCCCGCGTTCAACGCGGCGACTCATTGATAGACATATACATGAGCGGACACCTTATGGAGCGAGTAAACCAAGAGGGCGTCAAGCAACTGATGGTCTACCGTATTCCATTCGTGGTCCACTCGGCCATAGCGGGCGGCAATGCCGAACGTGCCGGCATCATGGCAGGCGACAGCATTGTCAGCATCGACGACAGCGCCATGGCTGCATTCAGCGATATAACCGCAGCCCTCGAACGCCGCAAGGGCACAACAGCACAAATCGGTTTCTATCGCGGAGGCGAACTCATGTCGCTCCCGGTCGAGGTCAACAGCGATGGCAAAATAGGGGTGCAGCGCGAAAGCGACATTCCACGTCTCTTTGCCGACTATCGCCACATAGACTACACTTTCCTTCAGGCTATACCGGCCGGCATCAGCCATGGATGGCAGACGCTGACCGATTACGTCAGCAGCCTGAAGATACTATTCTCTCCCGGCGGCACACGCCAGCTCGGAGGCTTCAAAGCCATGGCCGACCTCTTCCCCGACCATTGGTCGTGGCAGGCTTTCTGGAACCTCACAGCCCTGTTGGCACTGGTGCTCGCATTTATGAACGTGATACCCATACCGGGGCTTGATGGAGGACATATCGCCTTCACCCTCTGGGAAATCGTCACTGGCCGCAAGCCCAGCGAGAAGTTCCTCACCGCCGCTCAAAATGTCGGCATGTTCCTTCTCCTGGCATTGATGGTTATAGCCAACGGCAACGACATTATGCGCTGGATAGGACTAATGTAGAGATGAAGAAACTCGACAAGCTCATACTACGCTCGTTCATCGGCCCGCTGGTGCTCACGTTTACCATAGCGGTATTCGTGCTGCTGATGCAGTTTGTGTGGAAATACATAGACGACATGGTGGGCAAAGGGCTCGAATTCTCGGTCATCGCCGAGCTGTTGCTCTATGCATCGGCCACCTTTGTGCCGATGGCAATGCCCATAGCCGTGCTCTTCGCATCGATAATGACCATGGGCAACTTCGGCGAAAAATACGAGCTTGTGGCCATGAAAGCCAGCGGCATCAGCGTGAGCCGCGTCATGCTGCCCATGACGCTGGTGGTGCTGGTGCTCACCGGTGTGGCCTTCTACTTCGCAAACAATGTTATGCCCGAAGCCATGCTGCGCTACCGCATGACCCTATACGACATCACACGCAAAAAGCCCGCCGTCAACATACGCGCCGGCGAATACTATAAAGAAATCGAAGGCTATGTGATACACGTCGGCAGCAAAGACCCCGACAACGGCACCATGCACGACATCATTATCTACGACCACAGCAATGGCATGGCCGAAACCAACGTCATAGTAGCCCGCAGAGGAGTGATGCGCACCACAATGGACAACAACTACCTGCTCTTCACACTCGACAGCGGATACACATACACCGAGCCGACCACCGGCGAATACTATCACAAACGGCCACTGACATCAATCAACTTCCGTCGGCAGACTATAGCCTTCGACATCTCGTCGTTTGCCTACAACCGCAGCACCGAAGACCTCTTCAGGGGCGGCTATCAGATGATGAACATCAGCGAACTGAACCGCGCCATTGCACACCTCGACTCGAACATGATGAAGCGTCGTTCCGACTGCTACACCGATGCCATGGGCAGCCTGCGCCTCTGGCAACGCTACCACGAGCTGGACACCGCAGCACGCGCAACAACCCCATGTACGGCCCGCTCGCTGACAGACGGCATGAGCGACGCCCAGCAGCGCAGAGCCGGCAGCCGCAGCCGCAACCTGGCAGCCACCGTGGCTCGCGACTGCAAAAGCTACGCCGATATACTCAAAGCAGACAGCGAATACATAAACCGACATCACGTTGTCAAACAGCGGAAGTTCACTCTCTCGCTGGCATGTCTGCTGCTCTTCCTCATCGGGGCCCCCTTCGGCTCCATAGTGCGCAAAGGCGGCCTCGGTATGCCCCTCGTGGCATCGGTAGGATTCTTCGTTTTCTACTATGTAGTCGACATGATTGACGAGAAATCGGTACGCGAATCGGTGCTCGGCCCCGAAGGTATGTGGATTTCGTCGCTCGTGCTGCTCCCCATAGGCCTCTTCCTCACCCTGCAGGCCACCACCGACAGCGGCCTTCTGGACGCCACCTCGTGGCGACGCTTCTTCGCTCGGCTGTTGCCCAAACGCCGGACCAAATCAGCCGACAAACAAACCTGACAACACCCCAACCGCGCTACAGGGACAACGCCCCTACCCTTCCATATAAGCTGATGAGATGGACGCCGGTGTCTGAAATACCATGTAATATTTATCAGCGATCGAGCGTTAAACAATTGTCGATTGGTATTTACTACAAAAAAAGGAGTCTGTAGGTCACCCAAAAACCTACAGACTCCTTTTTTTTGCCATATCGAATAAAAGTTGTATCTTTGCACCGGATTTTAAGACATTCATCCACCATGAAAGAGATACACGATTTCACCATTCTGGAGCGCAGTCAGCCCACGCCGCAATACGTCATACTGTTGCTCGGCCACAACGGCGCTATGCAGCCGGTAATGCCTGGACAGTTTGTCGAAGTGCAGGTTACTGGCGAACCACAGGTTATGCTGCGCCGTCCTATCTCAGTCCACGACGTCGACCCCAAGCGCGGCACCCTCTCTCTACTCATCCAGATTGTAGGCAACGGCACACGCCGCTTGGCCGAACTAAAAGAGGGCGACCGCCTCAACATAGTCTATCCACTTGGTCACGGATTCACCACCGACATAGCCACAGGAAGCCAGGCACTGCTCATAGGCGGTGGCGCCGGCATAGCCCCGCTGCTCTATCTGAGCAAAGAGCTTTCCTCACACGGCATACATCCCACAGTGCTGCTTGGCGGTCGCACCGCCAGCCTAATACCTGTGCACAAAGAATTCGAACCATTTGCCGATGTTCTGCTCTGTACCGACGACGGCTCGCTGGGCCACAAAGGCCTTGTTACCCAGCATCCTGCCTTTGCCGAAAGCTATGACATGATCTACACATGCGGACCCACACCGATGATGAAGGCCGTGGCCCGCAGCGCCGCCGAGCGGGGTCTGCGATGCGAGGTGAGTCTTGAAAACATGATGGCCTGCGGCGTCGGCGCATGCCTGTGCTGCGTCACCGACACCGACCAGGGGCACCGCTGCGTCTGCAAGGACGGCCCGGTGTTCGATATTTCCACAATGAAAAAATGGTACCAATGCTAAACGTCAAGATACACCATTTACAGCTGAAGAACCCTGTGATGACCGCCAGCGGCACCTTTGGCTACGGCGAGGAGTTCGCCGACTTCATCGACCTTAACCGCTTGGGTGGCTTCGTGGTCAAAGGCACCACAGGCACACATCGCGAGGGCAACCCCTATCCCCGTATGGTGGAGACCCCCTCGGGCATGCTCAACAGCGTGGGCCTGCAGAACGGCGGCGTGGAGAAATTCTGCTCCGAGGTATATCATAGAATCAAGCATTTAGACACCAATATCATCGTCAACGTCAGCGGCTCCTCCATCGAGGAATACTGCTCCGTGGCCGAGCGGATCGACGCCTTGGAGAAGATTCCCGCCATCGAACTGAACATCTCGTGTCCCAACGTCAAGCACGGCGGCATGGGCTTCGGCACCCAGCCGGAGATGGCGGCCGAAGTGGTGGAGGCAGTACGCAAGGTGTACCATAAGACGCTGATAGTAAAGCTTTCGCCCAATGTCACCAACATCGCCGAGATAGCCAAAGCCGTCGAAGGAGCAGGTGCCGACAGCGTGAGCCTCATCAACACCCTGCTGGGCATGGCCATCGACATCGAGCGCCGTCGCCCCTGCATGGCCAATATCACGGGCGGCCTGAGCGGCCCCGCCGTGAAGCCCGTGGCCGTGCGTATGGTGTGGCAAGTAGCTCATGCCGTGAAGATTCCCGTGGTGGGTCTGGGGGGTATCTGCACTGCCGAGGACGCCATCGAGTTCCTTATGGCCGGCGCCACGGCCATTGAGGTGGGCACCGCCAACTTCATCGACCCTGCCGTCACCGTCAAGATCATCGACGGCATGGAGCAGTGGTGCAAAAACCATGGAATCAACGACATCAACGAGATTATCGGCATCGTATGATTTTGATAGCCGACAGCGGTAGCACCAAGACCACGTGGATGGAGGTGGAGTCTGGCAACATGATAGTTACCGAGGGCCTGAACCCACACTTCACCAGCGAAGAGCAATTCATGGCTGCCTGCGCCGCCGTGCGCCATAACTTTCAACTTTCAATTTCCAACTTTCAACTTTTCTTCTACGGTGCTGGCTGCGGACTTCCTGCTCAGCGTCAAAAAGTGGCCTCATGGCTTTCTAATGCTTTTGAAACAAGCAATGTACATGTCGAGACCGACATGCTCGCCGCCTGCCGTGCCACCGCTGGCGACCAGCCTGCCCTGGTAGCCATTCTCGGCACGGGCAGCAACGCCTGCCTCTACGACGGACTGCGCATCGTCCACCAACCCACCAGCACAGGTTATATTCTTGGTGACCACGGCTCTGCCAACCATGTGGGACGTCTCTTGCTGGCAGGCTATCTCAGCCATAGAATGCCTTCTTCTGTAAGACGCATGTTCCATGATACCTACCACATGAGCGATGCACAGTTGATGGATGCCGTCTATCATCAACCACACCCCAACCGGTTTCTGGCTTCGCTTGCTCCTTTCGCGGTGCAGCATATTGATGTGGAATACTGTAACGACATAATTGTTGAATCACTTGCCCAGTGGTATTTCTCTGTACTGGTATACATGAGACGTCCTGCCTTGAGACTGTTTCATGCGAAAAAGTGTGAGAACACGGTACATGTTGTAGGTGGGTTCGCAAAAGCCATAGAGTCGCAGTTGCAGGTCCTTTTCGAAGACCCTCAACCGTTCCCTCTGCACCTCTGCACCGTCGTGGCCGATCCCATCAAGGGCCTACAACGCTACCACCGTCACTATTGAATCAAAACCAATCTATATTCTTAGGAATAGTGCTCACGTATGCGGTCGAGCACGGCGAAGGTAGCCTCGGCTGTCGAGGTAGCCACAAGGTCAAGCCTAAATGGTTTAAAGCCCGCAAGTCCTTTAAAGTATGAACCATAGTGCTTGCGCATCTCGAATATAGCGGTACGCTCGCCCTTGAAATCAATGGCCGCCTGCAGGTGTCTACGACACACATCAACACGCTCGACCACGCTGACTTCCCTTTCGGGCAAACCCGCAAAAACACGTTGGCACTGCTCAAAAATCCATGGATTACCTATAGCACCACGTCCGATAAGGATGCCATCGACCCCATAGCGTTTCCAGTTGTCCTCGGCTTGCATGGCAGTGGTAATGTCGCCGTTACCAAATATTGGTATGACAATTCTCGGATTATTTTTCACTTGTCCGATAAGCGACCAGTCGGCCAATCCACTATACATCTGTGTCTTGGTACGTCCGTGGATACTGAGGGCTGCTATACCAGTGTCCTGCAGAGCTTCGGCAAAGTCTGTAATCATCATTGAACCAAACGTATACCCTATACGTGTCTTCACTGTCACCGGCAGGTGGCTTCGTTTTACCATGGCAGCAGTGATTTTAAGCATCTTGGGTATGTCCTGCAGTATGCCGCTGCCAGCACCCTTACCGGCAACCTTGCGCACAGGGCATCCCCAATTGATGTCGATGAAATCAGGTTCTGCCTGCTCCACCACATCCAAACACTGCAACAACTCATCCTCATTAGCGCCAAATATCTGAATGCCAATCGGACGCTGCTCTTCAGTGAAACGCATCTTGCGCAAGCTTTTTTCGGCATCGCGGTTCAAGGCCTCACTGGCTATGAACTCTGTGATGAGGAAATCGGCACCCATTTCCTTACACAGCTGACGGAAGGGCAAATCGGTGATGTCGTCCATAGGCGAAAGGCCTATGATGCAGTCCTTTGCGGGTAGTTTCAGTTTCATAATTACGGGTACAAAGTTACATAAATTATTCCAAATCGGGGAAAAATGTGTATCTTTGCAGTCTAATTATGGCCGAAGACCGTCGATATATTGCTATTGACCTCAAGTCGTTCTATGCCTCTGTCGAGTGCGTAGAACGCGGGCTTGACCCATTGAAGACCAACCTTGTAGTGGCCGACCGCAGCCGCACAGATAAAACTATCTGCCTGGCTGTGACTCCGTCGCTCAAGGCCTATGGCATCAGTGGGCGCGCACGCCTGTTCGAAGTGGTGCAAAGGGTACGCGAAATTAATTTCGAACGGCTATGCTTTTCTCCAGAAGGCGTATTCACAGGCCGCTCGGTGAACGATAACGATCTGAAAGCCAACCCTGGCTGGGAACTGGATTATATTGCAGCGCCGCCACGCATGGAATTCTACATGAATTACTCGACTCGTATCTACAAGATCTATCTACGCTACGTGGCACCCGAAGACATACACGTCTACTCAATAGACGAGGTCTTTATCGACGTTACCAAATACCTTAAACTGTATAATTTGACAGCCCACGAGATGGCCATACGCATGGTACGCGACGTGCTGAAAGAGACAGGCATCACTGCTACGGCAGGCATCGGCACCAACCTCTATCTGTGCAAGGTAGCCATGGATATCGTTGCCAAACATATACCTGCCGACGAAGACGGCGTACGCATAGCCGAATTAGATGAAATGAGCTATCGGAGAATGCTCTGGAACCACCAGCCACTGACCGATTTCTGGCGCGTTGGACATGGTATTGCCAGAAAACTTAAAGCTCATGGAATGAGCACTATGGGCGACATAGCACGGCAATCTGTACAGAACGAGGAGGTACTCTACAATCTGCTCGGAGTCATGGCCGAACCACTGATTGATCACGCCTGGGGATGGGAACCATGCACCATTGCTGCTATCAAGAGCTATCGCCCACACAGCAATTCATTCAGCTCAGGCCAAGTGCTGCACGAGCCTTACACCGCCGAAAAAGCACGCATAGTGGCCAGCGAGATGGCGGACGCATTAGCAATGAAGCTGGTGGCTAAAAAGTTGAGTACAAGCCAACTGACTCTTTTTGTAGGCTACGATACCCAGAGTCTGGAAAACAACAGCAACTTCAGCGGCGACGTGGTTAACGACTGGTATGGCCGCGCCGTACCCAAACCCGCTACCGCAGCGGTGACCCTATCCGAGGGCACCTCGTCGTCCAACATGATGATAAAAACCATAACCGAACTGTATGACAACATCGTAGACCCACACCTGATGGTGCGACGGCTCAACATAGCCGCTGGCATGTTGAAATCCAGCGACGGCACACCACACCACGAGGGCCTACAGCTTGATATCTTTACCGACTACGACGAGCTACGACACAAACAGGAGAAAGAAGATGCTTGCTTGAAAAAAGAGCGCCGCTTGCAGGAGACGATGATTGAAATAAAGAAACGCTTCGGCAAAAACGCCATACTGCGAGCCACGAGCTACCAGGATGGCGCCACCGCACGCGACCGCAACAATCAGATAGGAGGACATAAAGCATGACCGACAAATACGACGACATAATCAACCTGCCTCACCATCAATCGAAATTACATCGGCACATGACCATCAAAGAGCGTGGCGCACTCTTTTCCCCCTTTGCCGCCCTCACAGGCTACGACGACGCCATCGACGAAAGCACTCGCATCGCTATTGAGGACGTGATGCACAGCGGCGCGCAGCAGGTATTCGATCCCGACATAATCAGTTTTTATTCGCCCGACAACATCGAGGGGAGCTTATAAGCCGTTATCTGACCATACCGTTGTCATAGCCACCGTTATTGAGTGTCTTTTCACCTTTGTTGAACTTGCGGCCGAAATCCATCTGCCAGGTGAGGCCGAGGACGACCATGTTGCCGTTGTCGGCCGTCCAGTGGGTGTGGCGGAAGGGGTGTACGGCGCTGAGGCCCTGCACCTCATAGCGGTAGCCATCAGGGTTCAACGGGCATAGCCACATGGCGGTGGCGGTGAGGTTTTTCCATCGGTACTGCACATAGATTTCTTGGCTCATCTCGTCTCTCATATAGTCTTCGGCGAGCAGTTTCATCCGCGGCAGCAGTGTAAAATTGGCACCAGCCACAACGCCTTTCCAATAGAACTGGGCATTGACCTCGGCAGCAATATTGTCGCGCGTGTGAGAAAACTCCGGTCCTTCTGAGACGTAGTGGAAGTAGGTGCCGGCGAAAGACAGGTTCAGGCGGTCCCACAGTCCTTTGACGCCCACCTCAACGTAGGCGTAGGGCACGTGCCAATGGTCGGCATTGTGGTAGCCGAGGACGAAGAGGTCGCGCCCAGCATCGTAGCGGTAGCCGTCAAAGTAGGGGTGGAAGATGTGCATCAAGCCTGTGTTGGCCACGGCGTAATAGCCCTTGGGGTGGGTGTAGCGCAACATGAGGCTGGCCTGCAGCTGCTCGCTGGGCTTGAGGTCGGGGTTTCCCTGTTGGCCCTCCACGTCGTCGGTCTGCTGGAAGACCGGCGAGAGCGAGGCCAGAGTGGGCAGGATGGGCGTGTACTGCGCTGTGGCAGTAAGCGAAAGCTGCTGACTGATGCGCCATTGCAGGCGGGCGGTACTAAGGTTGCGCAGGTAGCGTTTACTCTGCTCGCCGTCGCTGACGTTGAAGAGCTTGACACCGGTACCGAGCGCGTAGCCCACCTTAGGGCCGAGGCTTCCCGTCAGCTCGCCGTAGAGATAGGCATTGTCCTTGGTCATGGAGGTGACGGTGCTCTGCAACACGTAGTCGTTCTCAGCGAAATTGTGTTGGTATTGGAGGCCGGTCCTCAGCTCGGCTGAGCCGAGCCGCTTGCTGTAAGCCCCTTCGGCACTGAGGGCATAGCCGTGACCGTCGACATCAGTGGCGTAGGTTGCAGGTGTGAGGCCGTTGGCACTGTAGGTGAGCGTGTTGTCATAGCGGCTGGTGGAATATTCGCCCACCACGTTCAGTTCCACCTTCTGTCCGTGGGGCATGCGGTGGGTGAAGTAGAGGTCGAGGCTGGGCAGGTTGTCGCGTTGGTGCTGCAATTCCTCCAGGGACTGCTCGGTGGTGACACCTCGGTCGGTCTCGGTCATGGTGCCGTAGGCGCTGAGGGTCTTGGTGAAGAAGTTATCCTTGAGGGCGGCCACGAACATGGTGCTGTCGTCATGCTGGTAGGTGTATTCAGCAGTCAGGTCGTGGGTGGTGTATCGGAAAGGCATATTGGTGCGCTGGCTGCGGGTGACGGTGCGCATGGGGTCGAGGTAGCTGTCTTCCATCTCGTAGGGCACGCTGTCGTAGTTACGGTAGCCGAGGCTGTATTCCAACGCAAACTCGCTTTTGCCCACATGGTAGCTGCCCTGCAGGTAGGCGTTGACAAAGCCTGTGGTCAGCGCCGTGTTCCCGTTTGCCACGATACTGCCTCCATCCTCACGCTCTTTCAATATGATGTTGACGATGCCCGAGGCGCCGCGGTCCAAATATCGTATGCCTGGGTTGTTACTGTATTCCACACGCTTTATATGTTCGGCGCGCAGGTTTGCCAACCGTGCCACTGGCACCTCCTTACCGTTGATTTGCAGTATAGCCAAGCCTCCGTCCACGGTGATGCTCTGCAACGCCACATCCACCTTCAGGCCTGACAGGCCCAGCATGTCGAGCAGCACCAGCGTGCGCCCGGCGGCTTCCACCTCTTCGGGCTTGGGCAGCACCACGTAGCGGTCCACCTCCTCGGTGGTGCGGCTGGCAGTAATTTCCACCTCACGCAGCTGCATGCGGTTCATCGTCAGCGTGCCGAGGTCGTCGCCAGCCGTGCAGTGTACCGCCAGCCGCTCAAGGCCCACATACGAGGCTTCCAGCCTGTAGGTGCCATTCGGAACCTCGACGCTGAAAGAGCCGTCCTCACCCGTGGTTGTGCCCGCTTGGTGCGCAGGCGGCTCGCCTGCGAAAAGTACCACGTTGGCGAAGGCAACTGCTTGCCCGCTGTCGTCGACCAGACGGCCGGTAATGGTTTGTGCGAATGCATTCATGCCCATCAAGGCAAGCGCGAGGGTAAACAGGATTCTCTTCATAAATGGTTGTCCGTTTACCAATATAATACGCAAAAACGTCCCCGAATCTTACAACGGAGACGTTTTTCCACTGTTTTTACGTATTAATCAAGTTTCTTGCTTACAACTACAGCCACGCTACCGTCCTCATCCTCTGCGACAACGACATTTTTATAGCAAGCACGAATGGAGTCGATAAACGGTTGCACCTTATTCTCGGGCATGCGCATCTCCTTGATATAGTCATCGGCGACAAAATCCACTTTCACCAGGTTCTGCGCTGTCGTTCCCTTACTGCCGACAATGTCCTTGCCATTGATGCGTACACCACCAGCTCCAATCACAATACTGCCTGTCTCCTCGTCGTCACCTCCAATGATACGGACTCCATTCTCATCAATGTCGATGCTACCCCACTCTCCATCTTCACTTCCGCTGATGTGGACACCCTGCCCGCCGATGTCAATGCCTATGGGTTTCTTTCTGGTTGTGGGTTTTGGAGTTGACTTGACAGGTTGTGAAACTATTGTGTCGTGAACCTGTATAGAGTCTTTGACGTAGATATACTTCACTGTCTCACGGCGCCAAGGGAAGAAGACCTGCAGCAGCACGGCAGCGGCTACGACCACCACGCCCAGTGCCACGCGCAGCCAACGGCGGCGACGGCGTTGCTCGCGTTCGCGGCGGTCCATCCACTCGCCCAGGCCCTCGGTCATCATCCGTAGCTGTTCTTTATAGTCCTGTTCCATAACGCCTCCGCAGTTTGGTTATTATTCTGTTGATGCGCACATAGACGGCGTTGCGCTCCATCTTGAACTCGTCGGCAATCTCCTGCGCGTCGTAGCCTTCGAGGCGCATGCGCAAGAGCCGCTCCTCGTCGTCGGAGAGTGTTGACATCAGGTCGTCGATGCTCTCGGCGTAGTCGACATGGGTGTCGGGCAGCGTGTTGACGAGCGCCGGAGTGAGCCGTTCTGGCTCGGACTCCGCGCGGCGGTAGAGGTCGACCAGCACAGATTGTGTGACGCGTTTCAGCCACGCCCGCTGCATCAGCTCCGGCGCATTGGTTTTCAATTGGTCGAAGCGCAGCCAGAGCGCTATCCACACCTCCTGCACCATGTCCTCGCAGGCTGCGCGGTTGCCCTTGGCAAAGCGGTAGCAGGTGCGCCACACCGTCTCGCGGTGCCGCTCGATGAAGGCACAGTATGCGTCGTATTGTTGTCTGCTTCGGTCTGCCATACGTCAATATAATACGCAAAAAGGGGCGCAAATCTTACATCGGGCGGCAATTTTTTTATTTCCCGAGATGCAAAAAGGCGTCGCGCACCTCGTTGTCGCTGACGGTGACGTCGACCATGGCGGCTCCGATATCCTGCAGCAGGACGCACCGCAGTGCGCCGTCGGCACATTTCTTGTCTTGGTGCATCAAGGGGAGCATCTGCTCAATGTCTTTCAGATTGAACGAGGAAAGCGGCACGCCAAAAGCCGCAAGTCGAGCCGCAAGCCATTGGGAATATGTGTTGTATACATCCTCGTCCAGACCGATTTTTTTCACCGAAAGATACATGGCCACCCTCATACCGATGCCAACTGCGATGCCGTGGGGCATCTGCCGATAGACCTCGATAGCATGGCCAAAGGTGTGCCCGAAGTTGAGTATCTTCCTGATTCCATGGTCGTAGGGGTCGGCTTTGACCACACGGGCCTTCAGACGGGCCACCTGCGTTATTTCCGAATTCCGAATTTCGGTTTTTGAATCATTGCCGACAATGTCATGATACAACACCGGATCACATACCACAGCGGTCTTCACCATCTCCATCAGCCCACAGAGTGTCTGCTCGGGCTGCAAAGTGACGCAAAACCCATGTTCTATACATATTAGCGCTGGCGGATAGAAATGGCCAATGCTGTTTTTCACCCCACCAAAGTCAACGGCCGTTTTGCCCCCTATGGCTGCATCGGTCATGGCCAGCAGCGTGGTGGGCACATTGATGTGGCGCAAGCCGCGCTTATAACCTGCCGCCACATAGCCGCCAAGGTCGCACACCGAGCCGCCGCCGAGACACACAAGCACATGGTTTCTATCGGCACCGCTTTCGAGCAAAGTCTGCCACACCTGGGCCGCCACCTCGAGGCTTTTGCACTCCTCGCCGACAGGCACCTCTATAAATTCGGATTCCTGCAGTGCCTCGACTTCCGATATAAGCATCGGCAGACAATGCTGGAACGTGTTCTCGTCGAGGATTATGGTGTACCGTGCATCATACCATTCTGGTTTCATCAGCTCACGGCCAAGGCCCGCCAACCCGCTGTATATTATTCTCGATTGTTTTGTCATATTTTTTGCAATACCAATTTTGTGCAAAGATACGCTTTTTTCCCGAACATAGGCCGGTTTTGCACCGAAAAAACAAAAACTCTCTGATTCATGGCAAATTATATATTGCCATTTTTTCAATTGCACAAGAACAAAAAACAATAAAGACAGCTTTGTCGCGTTATTAACGTATATTATGAAAATAGAACTTTTGTCTCCAGCCAAGAATCTCGAGTTCGGACGCGAAGCCATCAACCACGGGGCCGATGCGCTGTATATCGGTGCCCCGGCCTTTGGCGCCCGCCAGGCAGCCACCAACAGCATCGATGACATCGACCAACTGGTGCAGTATGCACATCTCTATGGTAGCAAGGTCTTTGCCACCGTCAACAC
>JAZNSV010000151.1:0-5609 GCA_045591485.1 Bacteroidales bacterium
TAATTTATGAAAATTTGTGTCAAATTCATTGCAATTCATGTTACAAAAATGGAATACCCCCCCCTACAGTCGGACGAGACGGTGGGCGCTGATGCCGTCGGCTGTGGACACGACGATAAGGTAGAGCCCCGGACACAGGCCGCTGACGTCGAGGGTGTAGGTGTCGGTGCCTGCGGTCTGGGTTGAGATTATGCTGCCTGCCGGGGTGGCAAGCGTCACCTCGCTGATGGAGCTGCCCATTATGGTCACAGCGTCGGTGGCGGGATTGGGGTAGATACGGACCGCAATGTTGAGTCCGAGGTCTACGGCGTTGTAGTTGCTTATGTAGGGGCGATAGCCCTGGGCGGTGGCGCTGAGGAAGCAGGTGTGGCCGTCGGTGCTTTCGGGCAGGTCTATCTGGCCGTAGCCGTAGGCATCGCACCATGCGGCACCGACAACCTGCAGGGTGAGGCTGTCGACAACGGCCACGTAGGCGTTGGGCACCGCGGTGAAACGCACCATGGAAGCGTCGGAGGTGTCGGCAGACAGCGGCATCTGGTTGGCACGCCCAAGCCACGGCATAAGCGACGGGTCGCCCATAAGGTGGTATATCTCCCAATAGTATTGCGAGAAGTATGTCGCCGACTGGTCGCCGTTGTAGGATTGCACGGCCATGTTGCCGCCATATATCATAGCGCCCATGGTGATGCACTGTTTGTCGAACGACTCGCTGTGTGTATGGAACAGGCGGTCGTACATGCCCAGCCTGGAAGCAGCATAGGCTGGCACGCTGACGCCACTGAATTCATTGTCATTGCGCAGACCCACAGCCCAGAAAAAGTCGTGGGTCCAGTAGGTCTCCTGGCTGGCTCCGACATAGGCCACTGCCCCTGCATTGTCGGCCCGGCGCAGCAGCGCCTCACCCAGGCACTCCGGCTTGTCGAACTTGTTGCTCAGACAGCAGTTGCCGATCATCACCGACGGCATGCCGGCGTTGTTCATGACAGACACATTGCTGACGGTGAACGACGGTATCGACCACTCGTTCCAGTTGCCGTGGGCGCTGTAGTTGATCCATCCGTAGCCCTTGGAGTAGAGGGCGCGCAGGCTGTCGTCCGCAGAGTAGGCCTGGCTGCTGCCGTCTACATGGACTCCCGCAGGCGCATAATCGGTGCGGTTTTTGTAGTAGCGCACATCCTTGAATCCGTTTTCGGACGAGACATAGAGCGCCGCCGCATAATCCATTGTCGGGTCGGAGTAGTTGTAGGCGTTGTCGTTCTGTCTGCCGGCATCGACACCGGAGACGAGCACCGCACGCGAAAGGTAGCTGTCGTCGTCGAACGTATAGCTTTCGTAGAGTATGATTTTGTTTATTATGCGCCCGAGGGTGATTGTGTCGGTGGCCGAAAGGCGACCGTAGAATGCATCGGGCAGGTAGTCGCTGGTCCAGCTGGCATAATAGAGGTCGGTGACGTGGTTGCGCATACCGTAGTAGTTCGTGACGCTGTTGGACGGCAAGCGGGTGCTGTGGGCCTGTATCTGCTCATGGTCGCCCACGATGACCACGTATGTGGGTGCCGGAGATTCGGGGGTGGCATCGTCGTATAGCGACTGCAGAATAGGAGTCAGCTCGTTGCGGGCGCTGCCGCCGGAGCGGCTGGTGGTGATAAGGGCGACATCCAAACCCTGGCGGCGTTTCCAGTCGACGAAGGCGTTCAGTCGGCGGCATACAAGCGACTCGGGAGCCACGACAACCATCTTCGTAGGGCGAACCGCATCGGCTTTGGCACTGAGACCAAGGCTGTTGAGCGTTGTGCCGATATTGAAAGACGGCGTGTGGTAGCGCTGGTAGTGGCTTATGGTGGCTGCACGGTCGGGGTTGATATAGCGCACCGTGACAGTGGCCTTGCGGCAGACCACAGCCTTGCGGCTTACGGGATTGATGCTGACCGGTGCAAAACGGAGAGTGGCCAGTCGGCGGTCGCGTGCCACACCGAGGGGGTCGACCGAGGCCAGCGGCAAGCCGCTGTAGGCATCGGTGCCATAGACTTCCTTGTCTAAAAACAGAGCCGCAGCCGTGGTGTCGCTCTTGCTGCGTGGCGGCTGCTGGGGCATCGGGGCAAGCAGCGGCGGAAGGTCGACGGTGTCGTATACGGCGTCGGTCACCATGACGTCGAAGCCGTCGCAGAAAGGCACCGTCAGCGTGCTGCTCTGAAACGGCACCGCCGGCGAACCGAATTCGCCGCCAAGCATATAGCCTTCAGGCGCCACAGGACAGAGCAGTTTCTCTCCACAGAGTTCGACAGCATCGAAGCCAAGGGTCGGCACCTCATAGCGAACCACGAGGCTCGTATAGCTATCCTCTACCACCTGCTGGCCGCAGAGAGGAAGCACGGCTGCGAGGGCGACGACAAAAAACAGATGACGTTTCATATCAAAGGTATATTTTGTTCATTCAACAGTTCTTTAGTTCAATTCCGAACATACGCTGTATTTCCGGATTTGGGGCGGTGATGGTCACCTGCTCGTGGCGCACCGGATGTTCAAAGCTGATGCTGTAGGCATGGAGCGAGATGCTGCCGTCGGGGTTGCTGCGTTCGGCGCCGTACTTGAGGTCGCCCTTGATCGGGCATCCGATATTTGCCAACTGGCATCGTATCTGATGATGGCGCCCTGTGTGCAGGTTGATGTCGAGCAGATGGTAGCCGCCCTTGCTGACAGCCACTTCGCGGTATTCGAGCCGGGCCAGCTTGGCACGTGCCTGTCCGTTGCTCACCACATAGCTCTTGTTGCGCTCCTCTACCTTGACCAGCCAGTTTTCGAGCATGCCGCACGGCTGTGGCGGGGCGTTCTTGACCACTGCCCAGTAGTGCTTCTCGAAGTTGCGCGTACGCACCATGTCGACCATGCGGCTGAGAGCCTTCGAGGTCTTGGCCAGCAGCACCACGCCCGACACCGGACGGTCGAGGCGGTGAATCACACCGCAATAGACCTGGCCTGGCTTGTTGTCGCGCTCTTTGATGTATTCCTTCACAAGGTCGGCCAGACATGGGTCTCCCGTCTTGTCGCCCTGCGTAATCTGGCCCGGCAGTTTGTTGATAGCCAGCAGGTGGTTGTCCTCGTATAATATCTGGTCTTTTATCATTCAAACAATCTCAGCAATGGGGCTGATGCCGTTTTTCACCTTGTCCTGCAAGCCGACGTATATCGGAAAGTCGAGCGGCAGGAAGAGGTCGACACGCGAGCCGAATTTTATGAAGCCCATCTCCTGGTTCTGACGGACGGAAGTGCCTTCTTTTGCATAGCACACGATACGACGGGCCATGACACCCGCCACCTGGCGCATCAGTATCTTCTGCCCGCCAGGCAGACGCATGCCGATTTCGGTGCGCTCGTTGAGGTCGCTGCTCTTGGGATAGGAGGCCACAAAATAGTTGCCGCGGCGGTAGCGGACATAGTCCACCGTGCCGTCGCACGGGTAGCGGTTGACGTGCACGTCGGTGCCGCTCATGAAGATACTGACCTGCATGCACTCGCCGCCGATATAGCTCTTCTCGTAGACCTGCTCTATGGCCACGATGGTGCCGTCGGCCGGCGAGATGAGCTCGGCCGCGCTCTCGGTGAAGAAGCGTCGCGGTATGCGGAAAAACGCCGTCACCGCTATGTCGAAGGCCAGCAGCAGGCATATAAACAGATAGTGGAAAAAGGTCCAATGGCTGACCATGAACATCATCGCTATCCAGATGGCAACCGACACGCCGAACGTGACGAGGATGATTTTCTTTCCTTCGCGGTGTATCTTCATAATGTGCAGAATAAGGTTACATATACAAATGCCATCGGTATGATGATGAGCAGACTGTCGAAGCGGTCGAGAAATCCGCCGTGTCCGGGCATTATCTTGCCGCTGTCTTTGATGCCCACGCTGCGTTTGAGCATACTCTCGGTCAGGTCGCCGAGAGTATCGACGACGCTGCATATAAGGCCCAGCACCAGCCAATGGTACCACGCTATGGCTTCGTTGAAGAGAGGCCCTATGAAGTAGGCCAGCACCAAGGTGACCACCATGCCGACAACAGCGCCCGAGATGGTCTTGCCCGGCGAGTGGCGGCTCCAAAGCTTGCGTCCGCCGATAAGAGAGCCACCCATATAGGCAGCAGAGTCATTGACCCACACCATAATGACAAGCGGCACAAGGACGTTGTGGCTTATATGGAGCAGAGGCATCAAACCCAGCGGTATGGCTGCATAGAGCATGGGCACCATGGTGTAGGCCGCGTCGCGGAACGGCTGCTCGCTGTGGCCCCACAGCTGCAGCATGGCGGCCACACCGAATGCAATGGGCAGCAGTGTCATTCCGATGCCAAAGACCACATAGCCCATGCCGCTGTTGAAGCACGAGAGGCCTGTGAGCGCCAGCAGGGCCAGCACCGAGTAGGCATAGCCGAGCGGGCGGCAGGGTTTGGCGCCCTGCAGACCCACTATGCGGAAGAATTCGAACGTGCATCCACAAGCCACGAAAAGCAGGAATGCCGTAAAGATGATACCTCCAAGGGTGGGGTTGCCCAACAATCGGGCGCTATATATAGACCCCAGAAAGAGGAGCGCATATACCGTGGCGCTCGCGGTGCGTATCCAGAAGTTTTTCATATCTCTTCGTAGTCTTTGTTGATATCGGTGTCGGCAGGTTCGGCAGGCTCTGTCTCGGCAGGCTTGTCGGCTTCGGCTGCGGCGTTGGGCTCCGGCAGCTCTTTCTCGGCGGGCTCGTCCCAGGGACGGGGACCGTAGATGCGTTCCAGGTCTTCGCGGAAGAGCACCTCTTTCTCGTAGAGCTGCGTGGCCAACTGGTCGAGCTGCTCGCGGTGGCTCTGCAGCAGTTCTTTGGCTTTGGCGTAGGCCTCTTCCACCATGCGCTTCACCTCGCGGTCGATGGTCTCGGCGGTCTTCTCGCTGAAGGGCTTGGTGATGCCGAAGTCACTCTGGCCCGTGCTGTCGTAGAAGCTTATGTTGCCCACCTCGGGGCTCATACCGTAGTAGGTCACCAGGGCCTGAGCCATCTTGGTGGCGCGCTCTATGTCGTTCAGTGCGCCAGTGCTTATCCTGCCATACACTATCTCTTCCGAGGCGCGGCCTGCCATGAGCGAGGTCATCTCGTCGAACATCTGCTCGTATGTGGTAATCTGGCGCTCTTCAGGCAGGTACCATGCAGCGCCGAGGGCTTTGCCGCGCGGCACTATGGTGACCTTCACCAGCGGATTGGCCCAGCGGAGCAGCCAGCTCACCGAGGCGTGTCCGCTCTCGTGGTAGGCTATGGTGTGCTTCTCCTGGTCGGTGAGCACCTTGGTGCGCTTCTCCAATCCGCCCACTATACGGTCGACGGCATCGAGGAAGTCCTGCTTGTCGATCTGCGTCTTGTTCTTGCGGGCGGCGCAGAGGGCGGCCTCGTTGCAGACATTGGCTATGTCGGCACCCGAGAAACCGGGGGTCTGCTTGGCCAGGAAGTCGCGGTCGATATGCTGGTCGCTCGAAGTGTCGTTGTTGAGTTTCAGGTTCTTCATGTGGACTCCGAAGATGGCCTTGCGCTCTTCGAGGTCGGGCAGTTCCACGTATATCTGACGGTCGAAACGGCC
>JAZNSV010000152.1:0-19955 GCA_045591485.1 Bacteroidales bacterium
CAACGATACATCAACGATATATCAACGATATTTCAACGATTACGATCGTTGAAATATCGTTGATATATCGTTGATGTATCGTTGATATGCACTACCGGTGCGGTCGGAGAGTGGGCCGAAAGCATGCTGCGAATGTTGCAAGGAGAAGAGCGAAAAAAAGAGAAAGTCGCTGCACGAAAAGCAAAAAAACATCTATTCGCGCCGATGAAACGTTAAAAAAATTTAAAACTTACATTATTTGCTATCAGATGTTTAACCAGTAGGGAGGGTGGCTAAAATGTTAAAAAGTGTTTGCATGTCAGAAAAATTTCGTTTCTTTGCAGCCGATTTAAACCTTTTAAAATTGAATAACATGTCAGAAATTGCAACCAAAGTAACCAGTATCATCACCGACAAACTTGGTGTTGAAGAAAGTCAGGTGGTCCCTGAGGCCAGCTTCACCAACGACCTTGGCGCCGATTCGCTGGACACTGTCGAGCTGATCATGGAGCTTGAGAAAGAGTTCGATCTCACCATTCCCGACGAGGAAGCTGAAAAGATTGTCACCGTTGGCGACGCCATCGCTTTCATCGAGAACGCAAAAAAGTAAATTAAGAAAAACGCTTTCAACCCGTATATAAATAATGGAGTTGAAAAGAGTTGTTGTTACAGGCCTCGGCGCGCTCACCCCGGTTGGAAACAATGTGGCCGACACATGGCAGGCATTGGTTGCCGGTGTGAGCGGTGCCGGACCCATAACACACTTCGACGCATCGGCGTTCAAGTGCCGCATCGCTGCTGAGCTTAAGGGCTTCGATGCGGCTCAGTATTTTGACCGCAAGGAGATGCGTCTGCTCGACGGATACACCGTCTACGGGTTGGTGTCTGTCGACGAGGCCATTCGCGACGCAGGCCTCACCGATGAAAACATCGACAAGTCGCGCTTCGGAGTCATCTGGGGTTCGGGCATGGGAGGCGTTACCTCTCTGCAGGACGAGCTCATCGAGTATGGTTCCAGCGGACGTGTGCCGCGGTTCACCCCCTACTGGGTGCCCAAAGTCATCAGCGACATCTGCGCCGGCCAGATAGCCATACGCCATGGCCTGCGTGGACCGAACTATTGCACGGCTGCCGCCTGCGCTTCGTCGGCTGCAGCTATCAGCGATGCCTACAACCTCATACGCCTGGGCAAGGCCGACGCCATGATTGCCGGCGGCTCGGAGTGTGCTGTTATCGAGGCGGGTATCGGTGGATTCGGCAATATGAGGGCCCTCTCGACCCGCAACGACGACCCGCAGACTGCTTCGCGCCCCTTCGATCGCGACCGCGATGGTTTTGTGCTTGGCGAAGGCGCCGGCGCTTTGGTGGTCGAAGAGTTGGAACATGCCATGCGGCGTGGGGCCACCATCTATGCCGAAATCACAGGCACGGGCCTTTCGGCCGATGCCTACCATATCACGGCTTCGCACCCCGAAGGTCTCGGTGTGATCGACGCTATGCGTCAGGCCGTCGTCGAATCGGGCATGCAGCTTGCCGACGTCGACCACATCAACACCCACGGCACCTCGACGCCTATTGGCGACATCTCGGAGCCTAAGGCCATCGTGGGCCTCTTTGGCGAGCATGCCAAGCATATCGCCATCAACTCGACCAAGTCAATGACCGGCCACCTGCTTGGTGCTGCCGGTGCGGTCGAAGCCATTGCCACAATCCTCACCATCCGTCATGGAATCGTTCCGCCCACCATCAACCACTTCAACGATGATCCGGAGATTCCGGCGCTTGACTTCACCTTCAACAAAGCTCGTAAGTGTGATGTCAATTTCGCCCTGAGCAACGCTTTCGGTTTTGGCGGACACAATGTATGCCTCGCCTTCAGAAAGTTCAATCAGGATGCTCTTTAAGCGGAAAAAGAAGGAAAGTCCGGAGTTCTACAACTTCTTCAAGAATGTGCTCGGCTACACGCCGCGGCACACTGAGCTCTATCACATCGCCTTTATCCACCGTTCGGTGATGGCCACCCAAGAGGGGCATCGCGTCAACAACGAGCGTCTGGAGTATCTGGGCGACGCCATGCTGGGCTCGATAGTGGCTGAATTCCTCTACAAGAAGTATCCACTGCGCGGCGAGGGCTTCCTCACCGAGATGCGCAGCAAGATTGTGAGCCGCAAGAGTCTGGGCGAGCTGGCCCGCAAGATAGGCCTTGTCGACCTAATAGAGCACCAGCGGGGCGGCGGCTACTTCAAGTCGATGGGCGGCGATGCCTTCGAGGCACTTGTCGGCGCTATCTATCTTGAGAAAGGCTATCGGTTCACCCGCCGCATTGTAATCGACCGTATTTTGGGCATGCACCTCGACATCGATGCCGTGGCGCAGACCGAGTGGAACTACAAGAGCAAGATGATCGATTGGGGCCAGAAGAACCACAAGAAGGTGTCGTTCACCGTAGTGCGCAGTTTCGTCAAAGACCGTTCAGGCCGACGCGAATACGAATGCGCGGTGCTAATTGACGGGCAGCAGCAGCAGTCGGCCATCGACTACACTATCAAAGCCGCCGAGCAGTTGGCTGCCGAAAAGACATACAAGGCACTGCAGTCTGCTGGCGAAGTGGCACAGCAGGCTGCCGTCTGAGTATTGAGAAATTAGCTTTTTTTTATTTTTGTTTTTGCAAGTATAAGAAAATATGCGTATATTTGCATTTGGAAGATTTGTTTTTGCTTCGAATAAAATATTAGTAACCAATCAATTAAATCACACAAATCATGAAAAAGACTTTCTTTTTAATGGCTGCTGCCGTTGCTTGCCTTTTTGGTATGACCTCATGCGACGGTGAGGATATCAACCTCAGCCAGTTCACCGGCCAAGATGTTTTGGGTCACATCACGCTTACGGCCACCAACGTTCAGCAGGGCCAGCCCCTCACCGAAGGCCAGACCATCGAGCTGAAGTCGGCCATGTGCAACGTCAAGTTCGACACTGTATATGAGGGCGAAGAGGTCAATGTCGAAGCTGGTGCTCTCTTTGTAGGCACTGCCTCTGACATTGTTGCCAACGGCAACACCTCTATCAATTTCCCGCTCTGTGGCATCAACCTGCGCGACACCATCGCCAAGAGCTATACTGTTAGCTGCCCGATTGACAACTTCGACGCCTTCGAATATGCCAAGCAGGAGAACTGGAACGCCCTGTTGGTTTCCAACAGCATGCACCTGACCAATGTGATTGTTCTGGCAATGGACGAGGAGAACTACTTCCTCGGCTACGATGGCAGCATCGACATCACCGAGTTCTCGGCTGTCGGCGGGCTGGTCAAAGGCCAGATCAACAACATGAGAGCATTCTACATCACCAAGGCACAGATGGAAGCCCTGTGGGCAATGACCGAAGAGGAGCGCAGCGCCTACACGCCGGTCAACTACTTCCAGAGCGTCACCCTCAATGGAGAGATTTCCTCTCGTCGTGCCAACATCGCTGATGTTGTCAATTCCCTCAGCGAGCTGTAAGATTTTGGCAGGAGCGATGCTCCTGATAGCGGCTATGCTGCCGTGGCAGCCAGTAGCTGCCCAGTTTGCGCACACCACCCATGACGCCCGCAGCGGCGCTATGGGTGGTGTCTTTTTGGTCGACAGCACACGGCGCGCCGTTGTGGCGTGGCGTCAGGATTTCATGTTGGCCGGCATGGCCGACAAGCGTGTGGCGGCGGTTATTCCTACCGGCACAATGGGATTTGCCACAGGGGAATATAACCACCATGGCGATGCTGCCTACGGCGAGCAATGGGCTGCAGTTGGCTATGTGTTGAGGGCTGCCGGATGGTTGCGTGTGGGCGTGCAGGGGCGCTGGATGAGCATCGGTGTGGCCGACAGTTGGTACGAACCGCAGCATTGGCTTGGGGCCGACGTGTTGGCGGCAGTGCAGGTGGGCAGGGCAGAGCTGCTGGTGTCGGCCGGAACACGCCCATGGGACGAGGCCAGGCCTTGGCGGGCGGTGGCGCAGATGGTCTACCGTCCGTCGGCTGTATGGCTGACGGCTCTGGCGGTAGAGAGCGACGACCATGTGCGCATGCGTTGTGGCATGGAATATGCTTACGGCGGCACCCTGTTTTTCCGCGCCGGAGTGGCCACCAACCCGATGCTGGTGAGCTTTGGGGTAGGGGTTAAATATGGATTGATGAAATTGGATATAGGTGCCGAGATGCACAGTAACTTGGGTGTGTCGCCATGTTGTTCGATAGCCGTATGTTTCTGAAGCGCTGGTTCATAGTATTGTTGTTGTTGCCGGTGTCAGTGGCGGCGCAGGAAAGGCTGGCCGAAACTGCCATAGAAGACTGGCTCGGCGACGGGGCCAGCGAGTCGGCAGCGGCCGAAATGGGAGATGTGTTGATGCAGCTGATGGACAATCCCGTCAACATCAATGATACGGCGGCTATGGCATCGTTGCCGTTCATCACACCGTTCCAGCATCGGGCTCTGCGCAACTACATTATGTTGTACGGACAATTGCTGTCGCTGCGCGAGCTGGCTTTTGTGCCTGGATTTGATAGCGCCACGGTGGCGCTTATAGGGCCGATGGTCAAGGTCGAGCCATACGTGGACGAACGCTCTTTCAGGCCGTGGGAGGGACACCATCGGTTGGTGACGGGGTTTGGTGGCACAATGGAGCAGGCCGAGGGTTATCGCAACGGTCGCTACGATGGAGATAATCTGCGGGCATTGCTATGCTATACATACGAATACCGTGGGCACCTGAGCATCCGCTTTGCAGCCGACAAAGATCCGGGCGAGGCGTGGGGCAAGGGCAACTATTATGGATACCACATCATGCTGAGCGATATCGGCCGCGTGAGGCGTGCTGTTGTCGGGCGATATAATCTGCAGTTTGGGCAGGGCCTGACTTTGTGGACGGGTATGGCCCCGTTCAACATAATGGGAGTGTCGCCTATGCGCTTCGGACAAGGCATAAAGCCGGCAGGCACATTCTATGAAGAGGATTTCCTCGAAGGGGCTGCAGCCACCGTCGATATAGGTCGTGGTTTGGACGCTACGCTGTTTGCATCGCGGGTCGATGGAAGCGGACTTTTGGGTGGTCGCATCGATTACCGCAGGGGCAATTTTATTGCCGGCATCACGGCCGCATACAGCATAATGTCCGACAGTGTGTCGCCGCGCAGTTATATATACAATGTCCATCATTTCCGTGGCGACAGGTTGCTGAACGTAGGCGCCGATGTCATGTGGCAGTGGCAACGGGTTACTTTATATGGCGAGGCGGCTCTGGCAGCCGATAGCGGCACGATGGCCTTGGCGGCAGGGATGCTGGTGCAGGCCGACAGCCGCAACCGTTTTGGTATCAGTGTCCGTCATTTCGATGCCGCTTACCACAATCTGCATGCCCAGGCCTATTCGGTCGGAAGCACGCAGAACGAAGGCGGCATAGCCCTCGATGCCATTGTACGGTTGCCGTTGAGGGTCGATGCCACAATCAGTCTTGACCTGCACAGCTTCCCGTCTTTGCGTTATGGTGCCTATATGCCAACATCGGGGCAATGGCTGAGGTTGAGGCTCGATCGCCGTATCGGGCGCTGGGCTAATGCTACATTCCGCTATGCTTATCGCTACAAAGAACGCAATATTCCGAATATAGACAGCACTCTCTACCTTGACGAAGGCACACTGCGCCAACAGTTCCAGGCCGAAGTCAGGTCTAATTTCGGAAGGTTGGCTGTTTCGATTCGGGGCGTAGGGTGCCGGTTCGATACGGAAGACGGCGCCAGCCAATCTGGCTGGGCGCTTGGGGCAGAGGCCCGCTATGCTCACCGTCGCCTGCAGGCTACAGTCTCGGCTGCCTGTTTCGACGTCGATGGCTACTATGCGCGTATCTATTTCAACGAAAGCAATCTGCAGTATGCATGGACGATGCCGTCGTTCAACGGGCGGGGAGTCAGAACAGTCGCGGTGGTCCGTTACAATCTGACCGACCGCATCGCTTTAGCGGCCAAATACGCTTTGATGCTCATGCCGGGCCAGGAATCCATCGGCAGTGGCAATAGCATGACAGCAGGAAATCACCGGCAGACCTGGCACGTACAAATGAGGCTGAAACTGTAAATTATTTTGCACGCGTGACATTTTATTTGTATCTTTGCAGCGTGAAACCAAACAAACGTTGAATGATGAACCAACCTATCAGATTGGCAATTCTGGGGTCTGGCAACGGCACCAATGCCCAGCAAATCAGTGAGTATTTTGCCGACAGAAACGACGTCGAGGTCGTATGTATCATTTATAATGTGCGCGATGCATATATTGCCGAGAGGGCGAAAAAACTCGGCATAGAGGCTCGCTATTTCGGGCGCAAAGACTTTTATGAGAATGGCTCTGTGCTGCAGTATTTGCATGAAAAGGAGGCTGATTGGGTAATACTGGCCGGTTTCCTTTGGCTTGTGCCAGAAGACATACTTGCTGCTTATCCCGACAGAATAATAAATATTCATCCGGCGTTGTTGCCTAATTATGGCGGCAAGGGTATGTATGGCCACCATGTGCACGAGGCTGTGGTGGCTGCCCATGAACCGGAGAGTGGAATTACCATACATATCGTGGATAATCATTACGACCGTGGAACTACCTTGTTCCAAGCTCGTTGCACTGTAGATGCCGACGAGACTCCCGATTCTCTTGCTGCCAAGATTCATCTTTTGGAGAAGGAGCACTTCCCTCGCGTAATTGACGAGACAATCCATAGCCGCTGAACAATATGCGCATTGCGGTCAATACACGCCTTCTGCTGAAAGGCAAAATGGATGGCATCGGATGGTTCACAGCTGAAACCATGCGCCGTATTGTAGCATCGCACCCCGAACACACTTTTTATTTCTTTTTCGACCGTAGGCCCGACAGAGATTTCATCTATGCCAAAAATGTGGTGCCTGTTGTTCTGTGTCCGCAAGCCAGACATCCTGTGCTTTGGCACATGTTCTTCGAATGGGCTGTGCCATGGGCTATCAGACATTACAGGATCGACCTCTATGTGTCGCCCGACGGCATGATGCCGCTGCACCCCAAGGTGCCTACATTGACGGTTATTCATGATTTGAATTTCGAGCATGCCGACGGAAATCTTATTCCGTCGCATCAGCAATATATGACTAACCGTTTTCCGCGTTTTGCAAAAGCGGCCACGCGGATAGCCACTGTGTCCGAATATTCCAAAAAGGATATTGTTGAGACGTATGGTGTAGATGCCACTAAAGTTGATGTTGTATACGATGGGTCAAATCCGCTTTATCGTCCGCACAGCGACGAGGAAAAGTCGGCGATACGTCGGAGGTTCACCAACGGCAATCCATACATCATCTTTGTCAGCACTATTTTGAAACGCAAAAATCTCGCCAATCTACTGCTCGCTTTCGACAAGGTAAAAGACATGGAATCAGGCCCATTGAAGCTTGTTGTTGTTGGTGGGCGTGTTTGGTGGAAAGACGAATTGGCTTCTGCATACGACTCTATGCTACACCGCGACGATGTGCTGCTTATAGGACGTGCAGAGCCTGAAGATCTGTCAGCACTTATGTCGGCTGCCGAAGCTTTGGTATATCCGTCGTATTTTGAGGGCTTTGGCATACCGATACTCGAAGCTATGTATGCCGAAACAGCAGTTATATGTTCCAACACGACCTCGATGCCCGAAGTGGGAGGCGATGCCGTAATTTATATAGATCCTTCGTCGCCCGATGATATAGCTCATGCTATCAGATGTTTGAGCGATGCTGGGACCAGAGAGGCACTTATTAAAAAAGGCAGGGAACAAAGAGAGAAGTTCAGTTGGGATAGGACGGCCAACTTGCTGTGGGCAAGTATGATGTCAACTGTTAAAACACGATGAAACGCCACTGGAGAACCATAACAGCATTTGTTGCCTTGGTCCTGCCACTGTCGGTGGTGGCTCAGGACTCTGATAACATGGTGTTTAATCCGTCTTTTGAAGAGTATTGCAGGTGCCCGGACCGTATAGATGCAGTCGGCATACTTAATGGTGTTGATGCCTGGTGGCAACCGACTGCTGGAAGCAGCGATTATTTCAATGTGTGTGGGGGACGCGAGTGTAATGTTCCTCGCAACAAGATGGGTTTTCAGCCTGCTCATACCGGTGTTGCATATTGCGGTATCTATTGTTCCCAAGAAAGCTATCGCGAATACCTGCAGACGCAGTTAAAAGCGCCTCTCGTTGCAGGGAAACGATACTGGGTGAGTTTCTATGTTAGTTTGGCCGAAAAGTCGCCGCACGCCATTGCAACTATAGGCGCTTTGCTTAGCTCAGAACGCATTTCCGATTCGACATGGGACATTCTTATGAGCCGCGAGACGACAAGTTGTGGCGACAATCAATCGCAGTCGATAGCGATATACTACAAGCCTCAAGTTGTAAACGACAAGGAAGCAGTGCTGTCTGATCCGAAGGCATGGACTCTTGTCAGTGGCGAATTTGTTGCTGTTGGCGGCGAACGTTTCCTCACGATTGGCAACTTTAATTCGTTCAACAATTCTGTGGTTGTCGAGAGCAACCAGCCGAATGCTGTGCTTCAGGGCGCATATTATTATATAGATGATGTAAGTGTGGTGCCTGCGGAGCCAATTTTGGAGCCAGAAACCGCAGAAGAACCTATGCTGAAAGAGGGTGATGTGGTCTCCATGTGGGATGTCTATTTCGCCACGGGAGAGAGCGATGTGATGCCTCAATCGTATGTCGAGTTGCGTCGCCTCGTCGAGCTTCTGCTGTCTAAACCCACAATGACAATTGAATTGCGTGGCCATACCGATGACCAAGGCACTCAGGAGTTCAACCGTCGCCTTTCCGAAGCACGTGCACAGGCAGTGGTCGACTACCTTGTAGCTCATGGCATTGATCGTCGTCGCCTGTCAGCTGTTGGCTATGGCGAAAGTCGCCCTATCGATACCAACGACACCCCTGAAGGGCGCAGCCGTAATCGCAGGGTAGAATACCTCGTGGTGCACGAATAGGTTTTCTTGCCTACAGAGTTTGGCAAAAAATATTCCCCGATTCTTGCGAACCGGGGAATATTTTTATCTGCTTATATCGTTTGACTATTCAATCACGCGGTAGAAGCTGACGCGACGGTTGAGGGCGTACTGGATGTCGCCGAAGGCAACGCTCTTGCCCTTGTAGTCGGTGCTGATGCGATCCTCAGCAATGCCATACTTCTTGACGAGGAGACGTTTGACCTCGTTGGCACGCTTCTCGGAGAGCTTCATGTTGTACTGGTCGCTGCCGGTGTAGTCGGCGAAACCAACAACCATGATCTTCACATCGCCATTGTCTTTCAGCACGCGAGCGACGGCTTTGACTTTGTCCATCTCTTCATCGCTAACCTGCCACTCGTTGACACCGTACTGGACGGAGAAGGGCATGGCGTAGAAGTTGAGCTGGTCGGCTTTGATCTGGTCGATGACGGCCTGCAGGCTGTCGGCGGCGGCGCCGTTGCCAGTGCCTTTACCCTGGTTCTTCAGAGCCTCGGCGAGCTGGTCTTCGAGTTCGGCAATGCGGTTTTCAAGTTTCTTCTCGTTGTTGCGGGTAGCGGCAACCTGGTTCTCGAGGTTGTTGACCTGGGTGTTGAGGGCGCCGAAGTTCTCCTGGGTGAGCATGGCTTTCTGGGCGGCAATAGCCTGGTCGGCAGCGGTCACGCCGAAGCAATAGGCAGCACCGAGGCGGAGAATACGGTTGGTGTGGTGAAGGCCGTTGGAGAAGAACAGCTTGGGGTTCGGGGCGTCGCCGTTGATGTCGTAGCCGTACTCACCGAAGATGCTCCAGCTGTCGCCAAGGCGGTAGCTGGCACCCAGACCGCCGTCGAGGACGATACCGACATGACCGAAGTCGATGACGGACTCTTCAGGATTGAAGCTCAGGGCGAGACCTCCACCAGCGAAGATGTAGAGGTTGAAACGACGATCGGGGTCGTAACCCAGAAGGGCGTTGTTGAGGGAGAAGAGCATGTCGAGAGTCACCGAACCGTGGCGATCCATTTTGTAAGTCTTGCCATCGATTCCGTTGATGCCGTCCATCGGCTCCCAGAAGTTGGGGAAAGCGAAACGAAGACGCCAGTCGAAGGCGTGGTTCAGTTTCTGCTGGGCAAAGACGCTCATACCGAGGTTGCCCGAACGACGCCAAACTTGGTCGCCAAACATGGCACCCATGACGGCCTGATTGTTGTAGTCGAAGCTACCGCCAATCGACCAGTTGCTCCAGAAGCCGTAGCGAGGATACTCCGGCTTGCCAGTGTTCTGTGCAAAGGCGCTCGTCGAGGCCACGAGAACGGCCATCACAACGCCCATCTTGATTAATTTTTTCAGCATATCAGTTTTACTTTTTTGTTATTATTCTAATTAATGAAGCCCACTTCGGGCATAAAATGATGTGCAAAAGTACGCATATTTTTTCATACCGACAAAATATTTTTCATTATTTTTGGGTAAATTCAACAAAATATTGCAGTTACGACACAATATTTTTTTGTTGCCGCCGTTTTTTATGGCGAAATTATGAACAATTTACAAACAAAAAATCGGAAAAATATGGAAACTTTAAGCATTAACATTGAACACGCGTTAAGCCATGTATCGCGTACCGAGGTGGATGCACTGCTCTCTGAAGTAATTGCGGCCAAGTCTCATCTGCTGGCTGGCGATGCGGCGGGCAGCGATTTTCTTGGATGGGTCGATTTGCCAGAGCATATTGATCCTGAGATGATTGCCCGTCTGAAGGCCGATGTTGCACGCTTGGCGGCCAAATCGCGTCTGCTGGTGGTGGTTGGCATCGGCGGCTCGTATCTCGGTGCCCGCATGGTGATCGAGGCTCTGCAGAGCGAGTTTGCCTCAATGGTGCGTTCTGAGGCTCCATACGTTGTCTACGCAGGTCATACCCTGGCCGAAGATTATTATGCGCAGCTGTTGCAACTGCTTGACCGCGAAGATTATTCTGTGTGTGTCATCTCGAAGAGCGGCACCACTACAGAGCCGGCCGTGGCATTCCGCATCGTGAAGGCTCATCTTGAGAAAAAATACGGCGCTGCCGAGGCTGCCAGCCGCATTGTGGCTATCACCGATGCCAAGCGCGGTGCCCTGCACGACATTGCCGCCAGCGAGGGTTATCTTGCCTACGTCATTCCCGACAATGTCGGCGGCCGTTTCTCAGTGCTTACGCCTGTGGGTCTGCTGCCTATCGCCATGGCTGGTTTCGACATAGACCGTTTGCTGCAGGGTGCGCGCGACATGCGACGCCGTTGCCTCGAAACCGACTCGCTCGACAATCCTGCCTTGATGTATGCCGCCGTGCGCAATGCTCTCTATCGCAAGGGTGTCAAAGTGGAGATGCTTGTCGGCTGCCAGCCCAACCTGCGCTATCTGGCCGAGTGGTGGAAGCAGCTCTACGGCGAAAGCGAAGGCAAGGAGGGCCGTGGTCTGCTGCCACACAGTCTGACCATCACTACCGACTTGCACTCGATGGGCCAATATGTGCAGCAGGGCGAGCGCTTGATGATGGAGACTTTTGTCCGTGTGCGCAAACCGGGTGCCTCGGTTCCGGTGCCCACCGACGAGCGTAATCTTGATGGTATCAACTATCTTACTTGCAAGACTTTGACGCAGATTAACGATTGTGCCGCCGACGGTACCATCGCCGCCCATGTCGAAGGTGGTGTTCCTGTGTTGGAAATATCTGTACCTATGATAGATGAGTATACTATTGGCCAGCTGATTTATTTCTTCGAATTTGCGTGTGGAGTAAGTGGTTATACGCTGGGGGTCAATCCGTTTGATCAGCCTGGTGTCGAGTTCTACAAAAAGAACATGTTCCACCTGCTCGGCAAACCGGGTTTCTAATAGCTGTCCGGCATTATTTATCAGCGCTCCGTCTATGTTTGCAGACGTAGACGGAGCGCTGATATTTTTTATGGGGAGTGTTCTGTAAATTCTTTTTTCCTGTTGGCGGGTTCCTGCCTTGTCTGCGCTGGTTGTGTTTTGGTTGGTATTCCACACCTCTCTTTTTCCACAGGCGAAAAAGTTGCCAAGGGGTGTCGTTTTTTTAACAACCTTTAACTTCTGCCGCAGCCTTCAAGGGCCGTTTTGGCAGTGTACCTCTTCACCCGTTGTACGATACATGTACGATATATGTACGATACTTGTCCGATTGCCAATCGTACAAGTATCGTACATATATCGTACATGTATCGTACAACGGGTGAAGGGGTACATACTATGATATTGATTTGGTGTGAGTTAGGTGTGCATAGGTGGTTTGCGTGGTGCTAAACGACAGAATGACAGTCGTTTGCCGTATTTTTTGCCTTTTGAGAGAGGGGATTTTGGGGGTGGTGGGGCACGAATAGCCATCAATCGACACGAATAATCATAAAACATTCACGATTATTCATGGTTCATTTGCGGGCATTCGTGTTGTGAAAAGAATACTCGTATGGTGCAAAATCGCAAGATAGCGATTTATAGAAACCAGCCTTATGTATACCCGCTACGATCAGCGGATGGGCGAGAGGGTTGTGCGACGGTTCATGGCACGGCCTTCGGGGGTATCGTTGGTGGCTACTGGACGGCTCTCGCCATAGCCTCGATAGGTGAGGCGCGTGGGGTCTATACCACATAGAATCAGATAGTCGTACACTGCTTTGGCGCGTCGCTCGCTGAGCCGCTGGTTGTCTTCGTCTGAGCCTACGGCGTCGGTGTGGCCGCCCACTTCCAAGCGCAGATTGGGGTGGCGTTTGAGTGCTTCCGCCAGTCGGTCGAGTTCGGCCAGCGAGGTCTCTACCAGTGCGTCGCTGGCGGTGTGGAAGAAGATGTTTTTCAGCGTGACGGTGTCGCCCAAGGTTAGCAGGTTCTCTGCCTGGATTACTGGGTCTATGAATGTTATGTGTTCCGGGCGCATCGGGGCGGGCATGACGAATGAGTAGAGGTCTTGGCCGCCATAGCCATCAGCGCGGTCGCTGCTGAAAATGGCAGTTCGTCCGTCGGGGGCCACAATGAGGTTGTTCTCGTCGGCCGGTGTGTTGATGGGATAGCCCAGATTGGTGACGTCGCCCCAGGTGCTGTCGTCGAGTCGTTTGGCCACGAAGAGGTCTGTGCCGCCCATGCCCATGTGGCCGTCAGAGGCGAAGTACAGTGTGCGGTCGTCGAAATGGATGTATGGCGCGGTCTCGTTGCCTGGGGTGTTTATGCTGGGTCCAAGGTTTTTAGGTTCGCTCCACCATCCTTCTGTGAGGGTGCAGCACCAAATGTCGGTGCCGCCGTAGCCGCCTGGGCGGTTGGAGACGAAGTATAGGGTGTAGCCATCGATTGAAAGTGAGGGAAACGACTCCCAATAGACCGAGTTGACCGGTCTGCCGAGATTGCGCGGGCGGCTCCAGCGCTTGCCTTGGCGCACGCTGAGGTACAGGTCGCAACCCGTTGGTTCCTTGCTTCTGCCGCAGGCGGTGAATATCAGTACTCGACCATCGTGCGAAATGGTCTGCGCACCTTCGTTCCTGTCGCTGTTGAGTGGTTCGGGCATTCGGCTGGCCGGACCCCAGTCGAGCTCCATAGTGTCGTATAGCGACTGGTAGAAGTCCTCTTGGTCGCGTTGCCCCGGTGGGGTTTCGGGGAGACGTTGCGCTCGGCGGGTGAACACCAGCGTGCGGTAGTCGGCGGTCAGTGCGGGCATGTATTCGTCGTAGGCCGAGTTGACGTTGGCCCCGAGGTTTATAGGGCGGAACGGCACAGGGTTCTCCATCGCCTGTTGGCGCCATTTTGCTGTTTGCCTGTTGCGAGTGGCCTCAGTTTTCCACTGCTTGCCTATGGTGCTTATTGCAAGACATTTATCATAGCTTTCGATGGCTTTGTCATATTGCTGCAATGACAGATGCTGGTTGCCCAGCAGGAGCCATGCTTCGGCATAGCCCGGGTCTATGTCCACAGCTTTGTGCAGCAGCTTTATGGCCTCTTCGTACTGGCCTACGACGCCTTTCTCCACTGCTTGCTCAAACAGTGGTTCGCTCCGTTTGGTCTGTGCCAATACCAGCGTCGGCAGCAGTAGCATAAGCAGTGTAAACCTTTTCATATTGTCTTGGTATCAGGGTTTTGCAATCGCTATTGTTTCACCACTTGCCTTACAGTTGAGCCGCAGCGGAGCAGGTAGATGCCGGCGGGCAGGTCGCCGAGGTCGATACTGGCCGTGCCGTGAGCTGTGGTTTGCTTTAGCAGGCGTCCGTCCAGGTCGTGGAGTGTCACTTCGCCTTCGGCGTCTACATGCAGGATGTCTGTCGTAGGACTGGGCCAGGCGGCGAGGCGTGTTTCGCCGACGTGTTCGATGCCCGACGGAGCCGATGGGTCGGTGGTAAGGCGCACGGTGTAGGTGTGGGTGCTCACACCGTCTTCGGCTGTGACGGTTATGGTGAAGTCGGTGGCCGCGGGTATGGTGTCGACTTCGGCCCGCTCGATGCTGACTGTGGCGTCGTCCGCTTCGGTCACGGCCTCGATGCAGTCTTGGTCGAGGAGCGTGCTGTCCGAGACGCGCACCGTGTAGCTAAGACGCCCTTTCTCGAAGCCGCTGAGGGGCTGGCCGGCGATGTTGATGCCTGTGAGCCACGAGCTGTATATGAACTCGATGTCGTCGATGGAGAGCGAGTCGTTGCCGTCGCCCGCACCGGGGGTCTTGTTGGTGGTGATATTCACGAGCATGTAGGCCGGAGCGGCGGTGCCGTTGTAGGTGAAAGGCACCTTCACCTGCTGCCAATGCATGGACGAGGCCGACGAGGTGGTTCGTGTGAAATGTGCCGATGCCTTGCCGCAGTATTTGCTTGTGGTGTTCTCTTCGTTGGGTGCTTTGAAGTCGTTGTCGCCGTGCAATATGGCCGACACCTGTGCCTGCGAGCTTCCGCTGGCGGCGTAGAAGCTCACCCAGACATACATCGAGTCGGGCGTGCCGCTGAAGGGCTGGCAGTGGGCCGAATTTGAGCGCTGGGTGTAGTTGTAGTTGTCGTTGCTCTCGGCCGACATCGAGCCGGCGTGTATGCGTCCGGTGGTCATGTTGCCGTTGGCCTTGATGCCGATTATCGACTTGGTGTAGATGGTCAGGTAGTGGCTGCCCGTGCCGCCCGGTCGGTGGCCATTGCGGCGGTAGTGGTGGGGCGACGAGGCGAGGCTCGAATAGCTGCCGTCGCTCGTGGCGAAGGAGTTCCAGTGGGTGGGCTCGGAGGTGTTGCCGCCGTCCCATTGTTCGAATCCCGCGTTGGGCAGCTGGTACTGTGCGCTGGCCGCCACCGTGGCTGCCAGCAGGAGTGCAAAGATGGTATGTTTTTTCATAATGTGCATATAACGCAGGGCCACCGCACTTTATTGTGCGGTGGCCCTGCGTTTTTGTCGTAAACCGATGTCCAGTGTGTGTGTTCATCGCACAGCGACGACCCTGCGTGCCGGCTTGTCGCCGACTTGCACAAGGTAGGCTCCCGCAGCGTGTGCCTCGAAGCGGATGCTGTCGCGCCCCGTGGCCATCAGACGGCCGCTGGCATCGTAGATTGCAACGGTCAGCCCTTCGGCGCCTGAGACGACAATGGTCTGTCCGTCGACAATGATGTGTATCTGCTCAATGTCTACGTCGCCGATACCGTCGTGTGGCTCTTGCGGCTCGGCCACGAGGGTGAGGGTGACTGTGCTGTCGCATCCGTTGGCGGCAGTGAAGACATGTGTGTACTGCCCCGGCTCGGTAAGCACCTCGCCGCCCCACTCATAGCTGCCTCCGCGCAGAGTGTCCCTGACCGTGGCCGTTATCTGCGGCAGCACCGTGAGCCGCAGGCTGTGGGTCGAGTCGCAGAGACCCTCTTCCTGGATAGTCTCCGTCAGCGTGGTGCTTCCATAGCGCGCCGCGCCGTCATATTCCTCTCCGTAGCACAGCACCACCGTATCGTAACCGATGCGCTGCGGCAGCACCGTGAGGTTCACCGTCAGCAGGCTGTCGCATCCGTTGGCGGCCGAGAGTGTGTATTCAAGTGTCTGGCTGGCGGTGTAGCGGTGGTTGCCGTAGTAGGCGTTGTAGCAGATGGTGGTGTCGATGCTGGCACTGACGGTGCAGCTGGCTGTCGTGAAGGTGTATTGAGGCGGATTGCTGTAGATGTCGTTGCTGGATACTGTGTTGGAGGTGTCGTGGCCCATAGCCACGGCATAGCGGTAGGTAGTATTGGGCTGCAACCCTGTCAGGCGGTATGAGAAGGGCTCGCCGGTGTAGGGGCCGACAACTATTGTCGATGCTTCGGTGCCGAGCGGAGCGTCGATGCTGAGGTATGCGAAGCCTACAACGGACATGGATCTACGGCCAGCCTGCACATCGCCGTGAAGCGTGGCCGAGGTCTCGGTGATGTCCGTTGCGCTGCAGGCGGTCACCGTCCCGTATACGGCGCTGTCGGAATAGTCGTACATACCGTAGAACGGGGAGAAGCGTATATACCGACCCACACCCTGACTACCGCCGGCGGTGTAGGGGATTACATAGATGCGGTATACGCTGTCGGTGCTAAGTGGGTGGGTGTTGTGCTTACGCCAGCACCAATAGGGTCTATAATATGGTTGTCCGTCAATGAATTCTGAATAGTAGGCATAGTAGGAATAACCCATGTTGTCAGTGCCTGCCTCGAAGCTCAATTCTGTTGTCTGGTGGGTATACTGTTCCAATGCGGAACTGTGGCTGAGGCTGTATTGGCTCGCTGTGGCGAGCGACGTGACGCCTTGTGCCGCAAGCGACCCTTCTTCGCCGAAGATGACGTGGTAGTAGGCTGTGGCCTCGGTGGCATCGATGAGGCAGTAGAAGACGGAGTCGCTGCTGGTGAAGTGTCTCTCAAAATAGAGTTCCTTCAATCCTGCCTCGTTGAAACGCGGTGCGCCGTGGGTGCTGAAGTGGGTACGCTGGAAGCATGGCGCTCCGAGGTAGTCCACCGCCCAGAGGCAGAGTTCGTATGTGGTGTCGGGCAGCAGGTGCATGGCGGTGTCGCCGGTGAAGTATGAATTATTCGACCATGGGAGGCTGTTGCCGTAGTTTCTTGTCAATCCGGCCTGCATCAGCGAGGGCAGCAGCCCTGCCGGATCGGTGCCGGCTGCGGCGCAGAGGCTGTCGAGGCGGCCGAGAGGGGCAAGGTACATGTGGTAGTCGTCCATGGGCTCGTTTTCGTCGTAATGCCATGCCCAGACAACCTCGCCGTTTTCGGCATACCACCATGCGGTGTCGCCATTGCCCGTCGGCGTCACGTCGACAAACTTGTCTTTGATGTGGAATACGAGCCGCTCCACCTTGCCGGGCGCACCGGCGGCGTTGAACGGGAAGAGGTAAACGTGATAGTCGCTGTCTGGCAGCACGCCGGTACGTGTGTGGGTATGGTCTATCATTGTGGTGAACATGATGCTTGACGGGTTGTCCCACCATCCGGTATGCAGCCAGGGGCAGTCGTGGCGTTGCATCTCCGCCTGGTGGGCAAGGCGGTAGGCCACGGCCGTTGCGGTGTCGGTCACGCCGAGGGCCGCCAGCTCCGAAGCTGTGCCTTCGAGCATATAGTAGTGGTTGGCGAATTCGTTGGGCTGGATTTCTACCCGGAGGGTCGAGTCGGTGGTGAAGTATGTCTGCTCGTAGCCATATTCATATTCGCCCGTCGCATCATAGTTTTCGTAGCCCAGGTGTGCCGCCCCGACGGCCTGGTCGGCTTTCATGCCTACCTTTGTGTTCCATTCGGAGGCTTGTGCTGCACCGTATCGGTCTATGGATACCAGCACAATCGTGCTGTCGCTGTCGGGCTGCAGTAGCGGCAAAGAGACTCTTCCTGTGCTGTCCACCTCGGTAAACGTGTAGTTGGCGAGCAGGTGGTAGACGAAGCTGGAGTTCAGGTGGAGTTTGAACTGTGAGGCCGTGTCGCAGATGGTGTCGTATTCGTTGCAGATGATATCGTCTGTGTAGTAGGTGAAAGCAGAATATACTGCAGATCTCGGAGCTACTCCGACCCAGTAGCGCCCACTCTGCTGGTTCGACCACGACACTTTGCCGACCAGCCGTATTTCACCGTTGACCACTTTGCAGGATTCGACGTTCTCGTCGTGGATATGCACCTGTATGGTGTCGATGCTGGCGGGGTCGAAAGTGAACATATCGGTCAGGGTGTCGCCCGCGGCGGTGAATATCCACAGCCCGAACGATGCCATATTTGTCGCCGAATCAATATGGCAGTCTGCCAATATTGTCCCAGTGGTGTCGATGACATCCCATTCGTTGTACATTACGCCGTACGTGTAGTCATGGAACATGCTGGTGCCAAATATCAGGGCCATCTCGTCCATATATTCCCTGTAGTAGCAGTGGCTCACGGCGTCGCTCAACTCCAGGTCGAGCAGGAATTTGCCGCTCTGCGCGTCGTAGCTGGCGTGCCTCAGCGCCGCGTGCTTGTTCATCTCAAGCTGTTTTACGGCCGAGAATGACGTATGTGTGCCGTTGCTCGCAAATGCGCGGTAGTAGTAGGTGGTTCCGTTCTCAAGGCCTGAAAGGTGGACCGCAATGGCGGTTGTGGACGTGGATGTGTCGTAGACCACCGTGCCCTGCTCCATGTTGCAGCCTGCCTCGGTGAGGGAGTAGACTATGCCTTTGGATGTGATGTTGCCCGTGCGGCTGATGATTCTTGCCTGCAGCAGCATTTCTCCGAGCTCTCCGATGTCGGAACCTGTGCTTGGCAGGATTTCCACATGCGGCTTGTCAGAGTTGAAGTCGAAGAGCATCACGCTGTCGTTCTTCCAGCGTATATTCGTAATCCATACATTGTCCACTTCGGTGCCGTCAAAAAGCATGGGCCGTCGGTACGATTGCGGGGTGAAGCTGTTGCTGCCGAGGTAAGGGTAATGCCAGTCAAAGTCGACGGAGTCAGTCCAATAGAATACTGTGTCGGGATAGCTGTGTGCACCGAAGGGTATGTATTCTCGGTGGTAGATGCTTGAATAGTTTGAGTGCACGTAATCATAGACACTGTCCGAGCCATGCAGGATGTACATGCCGTCGTTGGCCACGGCGTCGCTGCCTTGGCGCATGGCATGGGCTTCGAGCAGCAGGAACTCGTCGTCCGAAAGGCTTATGTAGTAGCCCTTGTCGTTGTGGCCGGTGATTACTTTCAGCTCTATCGAGTCGGCCGCTGCGGTGAGGGTGTCTATCGTGGCGCAGCCGCCCGCGGCCCGCTCGAAAATTGATGCTCCGTAGCCGTTAAAAAAATAGCCAGATATGGGATATTGTGCTTGGTAGATATACTCGCCTGCGTACACTGTCTCCGTACTTTCTGTATAATCGCCTCCAAAGAAGGTTTTTTCGCTGGCGACATAGTAGTAGAGGCCCTTGTCGGATCCTGTAAATCCGTACCATCCACTAGGTGTCCCGAGAAGGCTGTTCTGCTGAGCCATGTCTATTATCGTTCCGGGATAGATAATCACCATGTTGGCATGGGCGCTGTCGAACGGGAAGTGCGACATGTCGACATCGGTCGCCGCCGAGTCGTAGATATTGAGGCTGAACTGCAGGAAGGTCGATTCGAAGCTGCTATACGCCGACGGCGGGCTGGGCATGTGGTACGGCCCCACCACGCGCTTGCCGTTGCAAGCATAGTCGGCTATGCTGTTCAATATCTCCGCCGCGCTGTGCTGAAACTGCATGTCGGGGAAATCGACCATTACAAACAGCAGCGAGTCGCCTGTGAACTGCGGATATTCGTTGTCGTTTTGCTGCGCCGCGCCCAGCAGGGGCAGCAGGAGCATGAGTGCTGTGATGATGTTTCGTTTCATAATGCGTCTTTAACGCGTGTGCGGCTGCTTTATTGTGCGCTTGTCGATTTTTATTGCCTCTTCTCTGCCTAACTTCCACTCGAACAGGCACCGGTAGTGCATATCAACGATACTTCAACGATATAT
>JAZNSV010000153.1:0-20179 GCA_045591485.1 Bacteroidales bacterium
CACCAACCACTAACCACTAACCACCGACCACTGACCACTGAACACTGACCACTAAAAAAGAAATGCCAGACATCGAGATACACGGCGCACGCGCCAACAACCTGAAGAACATAGACCTCACCCTGCCGCAAGGCAAGCTCGTCGTGGTAACCGGACTGAGCGGAAGCGGCAAATCATCGCTGGTTTTCGACACCCTCTTTGCCGAAGGCCAGCGACGCTACGTGGAGAGCATGAGCTCGTATGCACGCCAGTTTCTGGGCCGCATGAGCAAACCCGACGTCGACTACATACACGGGCTGGCGCCGGCGGTGGCCATAGAACAGAAGGTGAACACCGGCAATCCACGCTCGACCGTGGGCACACAGACCGAGATCTATGAATACCTGAAGCTGATGTTTGCCCGCATCGGGCGCACCTACTCGCCGGTGAGAGGTGTAGAGGTGAAGCGCCACTCGGTGAGCGACGTGGTGGACTACATAGTGGCGCTGCCCGAAGGCACACGCGCCATGATACTGGCACCCCTCGACGACTCGAAAGAGCGTCCCCTGCGCAGCCAGCTCGACATACTGCACCAGGAAGGCTACCAACGCGTGATGGTGAAAGGCACGGTGCTGCGCATTGAAGACACCGACGGCGTGGAGTTGGGCGACCGCATACACCTGGTGATAGACCGCATCGAGGTGCGCCCCCACGACGACGAGCAGGGAGCCCGGGTGGCCGAGAGCGTGCAAAGCGCCTTCTTCGAAGGGCGCGGAGCCTGCGTGGTGAGCGCCGACGGCAAGGACGCCGAGTTCTCGAACCGCTTCGAGGCCGACGGCATCACCTTCGAAAAACCGAACCCCAACTTCTTCTCGTTCAACAACCCCTATGGCGCATGCCCCACATGCCAGGGCTATGGCAGCATCATAGGCATAGACGAGAACCTCGTGGTGCCCAACAAGAGCCGCTCAGTATACGACAACGCCATCGTGTGCTGGAACGGCGACAAGATGCAGGAGGTGAAACGCGAGTTTGTGCGGCACGCCGCCGTCATAGGCTTCCCGATACACATGCCCTACTACAAGCTGTCGCAGAAAGAGAAAGACATACTCTGGCACGGCGACGGCACATGGGAAGGCATAGACGGTTTCTTCCGCTGGGTTGAGAGCCAGAGCTACAAGATACAATACCGCGTGATGCTGGCCCGCTACCGCGGACGCACCGTATGTCCCGAATGCCACGGACACCGCCTGCGCCGCGACGCCGACTACGTGAAGGTGGCAGGCCGCAGCATCAGCCAGCTGGTAGAGATGCCCGTCGGCGAACTGCTGCAGTGGTTCACCGACCTCGACGCCCAGCTGACACCCGCCGAGCTGAAGACCACCGAACGCCTGCGTGCCGAACTGCGCCTGCGCACCGGCTATCTGGTCGACGTGGGGCTGGCCTACCTGACCCTCAGCCGCGAAAGCCGCAGCCTCAGCGGCGGCGAAAGCCAGCGCATAAACCTGGCCACCTCGCTCGGCTCGTCGCTCGTGGGCTCGATGTACATACTCGACGAACCGTCGATAGGCCTGCACAGCCGCGACACCGAACGCCTCATAGGCGTGCTGCGGCGCTTGCGCGACCTCGGCAACACCGTCATCGTGGTAGAGCACGACGAAGACATCATGCGCTCGGCCGACTATCTGGTAGACATCGGTCCGGGAGCCGGACGCCTGGGCGGCGAAGTGGTCTTTGCCGGACTGCCCAAAGACCTCAAGAAAGCCCGACACTCGCTCACGGCCGAATACCTGCTGGGCAAGCAGAGCATACCCGTGCCGAAAGAGCGCCGCCCGTGGCGCGACCGCATAAGCATACACGGCGCCTATGCCAACAACCTGAAGAACGTAGACGTCGACATACCGCTCGGCGTGCTTACGGTGGTCACCGGCGTCAGCGGAAGCGGCAAGAGCACCCTCATACGCCGCGTGCTCTTCGACGTGCTGCAGCGCCGCATGGAAGGCAACACCGACTACGTGGGCTCGTGCGTGGCGCTCGACGGCGACGTGCGCCGCATAAGCGCCGTCGAGATGGTGGACCAGAACCCCATCGGCCGCTCGACGCGCAGCAACCCTGCCACATACATGAAAGTATTCGACGAGGTGCGCGCACTCTATGCCGCCCAGCCCCTGGCCAAAGCCCGCGGCTACAAGAGCGGATTCTTCTCGTTCAACGTGGAAGGCGGCCGGTGCGAAGAGTGCGAAGGCGAAGGCTACGTGACGGTGAGCATGCAGTTTATGAGCGATGTGCACCTGATCTGCGACGAATGCCACGGCAGCCGATACAAGGACGAAGCCCTCGAAGTGCTCTACAACGGCAAGAACATCAGCGAGGTGCTCGACATGACGGTGGACCAGGCCATAGACTTCTTCGACGCCGACGAGACTCGCAGCATCTACGCCCGCCTCAAACCCCTGCAAGATGTGGGACTGGGCTACCTGAAGCTGGGACAGTCGAGCAGCTCGCTCAGCGGCGGCGAGGCACAGCGCATCAAACTGGCATCGTACCTCGTGCGAGGCGAAGCCGAACAGCCGCGGCTCTTCATCTTCGACGAGCCTTCGACCGGACTCCACTTCCACGACATACGCAAGCTGCTGGCGGCTTTCGACCGCCTGATAGAACGCGGCCATTCCATAGTAGTCATCGAACACCACCACGACATAATCAAGAGTGCCGACTGGGTGATAGACCTCGGCCCCGAAGGCGGCGACGCAGGCGGACAGGTGGTCTTTGCCGGCACACCCGAAGACCTGCTCGGCTGCAAGGAATCGTACACGGCTCGCTATCTGAAACTCTGAATTGCAACACAAAGAATTTGACAGGGCAGCAAGCCACACACCGGACCAGACAACATATCAACTTATCAACAAAATAAAGAAAAATGGAGAAATACACCAAGAACATACGCACCGCGTCGGCGGCAGGCCTGTGGGGGTCGGTAGGCGTGGTGATAGTGGCAGCCTTCTTCGTGCTGGCCAGCCCCTGGCGCTTCTACCCGACAGCCTACACGGCCAAGATAATGCTCATCGTGGCCACGGTGCTCACGGTGGGCGTGGTGAGCATGGTGCTGATGACGGCCCGGCGCCGTGTGCCGCAGCTGCGGCAGTCGGAAAGCCTCGAAGCCAAGCTCGGCGGCTACGCTTCATACATCGGCGGCATATACTGGACAACACTCTTCGCCGTGGCGGTCACCTGCGTGCTGGCCGTGCTCTCGGCCCAGAGCGCCCTGCTCATGCTGGCCATGGTGAGCACCCTGGTGCTCTTCCTCACCTACCCCAACATCTACCGCATCAAGGTAGACCTTGGCCTCACCGACGAGGAAATGAAGCGCCTCTACGGTGACAAATACATCAGCGATGAAGGCAAATAACGATACAATAGCGGCCATTGCAACACCAGCCGGCACGGGCGGCATTGCTGTGGTGAGGCTGAGCGGCGCCGACGCCTTGGGCATCGCCTTGCGGCATCTGAGCGTTTCAGACCTCGCACCACGCAAAGCCACCTACTGCAGGTTCTACACGAGTGGGGAGATGGCTGTGGATTGCGTGAATGCGTTAATGCGTGAATGCGTGAGTGCTGACGCGCCAGCCACTAACGCAATCACACAATCACACAATAACGCAATAACACTTGACGACGTGGTGGCCGTCTACTTCCCCAAAGGTTACACAGGCGAACCGACGGTAGAGATTTCGTGCCACGGATCGCACTACATACAGCAGACCCTGCTGCAAACCCTGCTGGCCGACGGGGCACGCCTGGCCGAGCCGGGCGAATACACCCTACGGGCTTTCATGCACGGAAGGCTCGACCTCTCGCAGGCAGAAGCCGTAGCCGACCTCATCGACGCCACCACACCGGCACAGCACCAGCTGGCCGTCAGTCAGCTGCGCGGCGGATACGCCGACCAACTGCGCCAGCTGCGCCAACAGCTGCTCGACCTCACCTCGCTCCTCGAATTGGAGCTCGACTTCAGCCAAGAGGATGTAGAATTCGCCGACCGCAACCAGCTGCGCCAACTGCTGGCCACCCTCGGAGACCAGACTGCATCACTGATAGCATCGTTCAAGACCGGCAACGCCATCAAACACGGCATACCTGTGGCCATCGTGGGACGCCCCAACGCAGGCAAGTCGTCGCTGCTCAACGCCCTGCTGCACGACGACCGCGCCATAGTGAGCCCCATCCCAGGCACCACACGCGACACGATAGAGGAAACCATGACCATAGACGGCATCACCTTCCGATTCATCGACACTGCCGGATTGCGCGAGAGCAACGATGACATAGAGGCCATCGGCGTGGAACGCTCGATAAAGGCGGCCCGTCAGGCACGAATAATATTGTATGTAAGAGTCGTAACAGAGCCGTTCGACAATGCGGCCCGCAACGACATTGCCTACATCACCGACCGCTGCAACATGAGCGACAAGCATCTCTTTGTGGTACACAACAAGTGCGACCTGCCGCACGAAGGCACACCCGAAGGGCTCATCGTATCGGCCAAGCAGAGCACCGGAATCGAACAGTTGAAACAGAGCCTGGCCGACACAGCAAGAGAAGAGCTGTGCCAAACGGGCGGCGTCATGCTCAGCAATCTGCGCCACTACGAGGCCATGAGCCGTATGCAGCAGGCCCTGCAGAACGCACAGCGCGGCCTGGACGACGGCATGCCGTCAGACCTCGTGGCGGTCGACCTGCGCGACGCACTCTACCACCTCGGCTCCATCACAGGCGACGTGGCCAACGACGAAATACTATCAAACATATTCTCGCGTTTTTGCATCGGAAAATGAAGAAAAGTGAAAAGTGAAAGGTTTAAGGTTTAAAGTTATAGGAGTTCAAGGAATTCAGGGAGTTAAGGGAGTTCAAGGAGTTCAAGACAATACTGTCGAGGGCACATTTGGCTTGACTACTTAACTACTTAACTACTGTCTACTGGGTTTAAGGTTTAAAGTTTAGAGACTGTAGAGACGCGGCGTGCCGCGTCTGCATTTAACCCAAAGAGAGAAAAAGTTAAAAGTTAAAAATGAAAATTGAGAATTTAGAAATATGAAAAGAATACTTCTGGCAATTGCTATCATAAGCAGTCTGGCTGCAGCAGCCAAACCAGCCTACAAAATCACCCTGCAGGTCGACGACAGCAAAGACACAGCCGTCATCATGGGCTACCACTTGGGCGACGCGCTCTACATCATGGACACCGCACGCAACAACGGCCATGGGCGCTTCGTCTTCGAAGGCGACACAGAGCTCAGACCGGGTCTCTACTTCTTCAGCAACAACGCAGAGCACTACTTCGAGTTTGTGGTCTACCACGAGAAGCCGACCTTCACCTTCCGCACCAAAGAGGAACACTGGAACCGCCACATGACCGTCAAAGGGTCGGCCCAGAACCAGGTGCTTCTCGAATACCGCGCAGCCACCAACCGATACTACGACGAGATAAAAGCCGGCCAACAACAACTCGACTCGGCCCAGTTTGTCGAATTCAAACAAGAGCGGTCGCTTTGGCTCGACAGCGTGACCCACGCCATCGTCTATGCCAACCCCGACGCCATGATAAGCAAGATGCTCTACTCCCTGAAAGACATCGACGTGCCGCGCACCGCAGCCGACGGCACCCCCCTCAGCGACCGCCAACGCTACGACTACCTGCTGGCCCACTACTTCGACAACATGCCCCTCGACGACGACTTCATCGTGCGCACGCCAAAAGAGATATTCTACAAGCATGTGATGGACTACGTGGAGAAATACATGCGCGGTATGCCGCCCGAAATGGCCATTCCGCTGCTCGACACACTCATCGAACGCTCCAGTCCCGCGCCCGAGGTTTTCCACTGGCTGGTCCACAACCTCACCGAACACTACCTGCAGTCGCCCGTCATGGTCTACGACGAGATATACGTCCACCTTGTGATGCGCTACTTTGCCACCGGCAGGGCCTTCTGGGTGCCGCCCACGGCGGTAGACGAAGAGGTGGAGCGCGCCACCAAATGGGAGCGCCTGCTCGTGGGCCGCGAAGCACCCGAGCTCATACTCTTCGACACCCTGCACCGCGCCGCGTCGCTGCACCACATGCCATCGGCCTACACCCTGCTGCTCTTCTGGAGCCCCACATGCGGCCACTGCAAAGACATAGTGCCCAAGCTCTACTCGCTGTTCGAAGAATACAAAGAACGCATCGACTTGACGGCATTCACCATACTGACCGAATTCGACGACCAGACGGTGGCCAAATGGAAGAAATTCATGCGCGACCACAACATGAACGACCCTCGCTGGCTGGCACTCAACGGCGCCGAAGCCAACATAGACTGGCACGACGTGTACGACATCTCGTCGACGCCGCAGGTCTACCTTATCGACAACAGCAACCACAAGATCCTGGCCAAGAAGATCGGCCCCGACGCAATGAAACAAATCTGTGAAACACTGATAAAATGAAAAAAGGTACAATTATTGCCTGTGCGGCAGCCATGACGCTGCTGGCCGGCTGCAAAAAAGAAACCAAAGAAATGGAAAATCCGTTTTTTGCCGAATGGGGCACATCCTATGAGATACCCGATTTCGGACGCATCAAGACCGAGCACTATATGCCGGCATTCGTCGAAGGCATGAGCCGCCAGAAGGCCGAGATTGTGGCCATCGTGGACAACCCTGAAGCACCGACCTTCGAGAATACGGTGCTGGCCTACGAGTACAGCGGCCAGCTGCTCAAAGACGTCAGCTCGGTGTTTTTCAACCTCAGCGAATGCGAAAACAGCGACGAGATGGACGCCATAGCCGAAGAGGTGACCCCCATGCTTTCCAAGCATGAAGACGAGATTGCGCTCAACGCCAAGCTCTTCGCCCGCATCAAGGCCGTATACGAACAGCGCGACAACCTTGGGCTCGACTCCGAAAGCCTGCGTCTGCTCGAAGAGCAATACAAAGGCTTCGTCCGCGCCGGTGCCAATGTGCCTGCCGACCAGCAGGCCCGATTCAGCGAGCTGAACGAACAGATAGCCTCGCTCACCCTCCGCTTTGCCAAGAATGTGCTCAAAGCCACCAACGCCTACAGCAAAGAGCTGGCCGACGGCAGCAAGGTGACCCTCGACGTACCCACCTGGGAGCCTTTCATGCAGACCTGCTCCGACCGCAAGCTGCGCGAAGAAGTGTGGCACGCCTATGCCGACCGCTGCCGCGATGGCGAGTTCGACAACACCAAGATTATCGACTCCATCGTCAACCTGCGCCTCGAACGCGCCAACATTCTCGGTTTCGCCACCCACGCCGACTATGTGCTCGACGACTGCCTGGCCAAGACGCCCGCCAACGTCTACAGATGCCTGATGGACATCTGGGGTCCGGCACTGAAGGTGGCCAAACAGGAGCGCGACATATACCAGAAGATGCTCAGTGCCGACGAGCCCGGCGCCAAGCTTCAGCCTTGGGACTGGCGCTACTATGCCGAGAAATACCGCATCGAAAAATACGCCATCGACGACGCTGAAGTGCGTCCCTACTTCGCCCTCGACAGCGTGCGCGAAGGTGCCTTCATGGTGGCCAACCGCCTCTATGGTCTGACCTTCAAGGAGCGTACCGACCTGCCCACCTACGACAAAGAGGCCCGTTGCTTCGAGGTGATGCATGGCGACAGCACCGTGGGTATCCTGTACATGGACTTCCACCCCCGCGCCAGCAAGCGCAGCGGCGCCTGGATGACAGAGTTCCGCGGCCAGCACCGTACCCTCGACGGCAAGAATGTCATGCCCATCATCCAGGTGGTCTGCAACTTCACCAAGCCCACAGCCGACCGCCCCTCGCTGCTCAACTTCGACGAAAGCGAGACCCTCTTCCATGAGTTCGGCCATGCCCTGCACGGCCTGCTGAGCAAGTGCACCTATCCTTCGCTGGCCGGCACCAACGTGCCACGCGACTTCGTCGAGCTGCCCTCACAGGTCATGGAGAACTGGTGCCGCCACCCGCAGGTGATGAAGATGTATGCCCACCACTACCAGACCGGCGAAGCCATACCCGACGACCTCATTGCCAAAATCGAAGCCGCTGCCACCTACGGCCAGGGATTCATGACCACCGAGCTGCTGGCAGCATCGCTTCTGGATATGGACTACTATAGCATCAAAGAGAAGCAGCACATCGACCCGCTGGCCTTCGAGGAAGAGCACATGGCCAAGATAGGCCTCATCCCCGAAATCATCAGCCGCTATCGCTCGCCCTACTTCCAGCATATCTTCACCACCGGCTACGACGCAGGCTACTACTCCTACACCTGGACCGCCATCCTCGACGCCGACGCCTTCGAAGCCTTTGCCGAGAGCGGCGACCTCTTCAACCCCGAGCTGGCCGCCAAGTTCCGCCACCTTCTCGAAAGCGGCAACACCGTCGAGCCTATGGACCTCTACCGCGCCTTCCGTGGCAAAGAGCCCAGCGCCAACGCCCTGCTCAAACGCAAAGGATTCAAGAATTGAAAAAAATTGAGAATTGAAACATGGAAAACAACAATAATTACCGCCGCCTCACCCGCAGCACCACCGACCGCCGCATAGCCGGTGTCTGCGGAGGCATAGCCAAGTACCTCAACATCGACCCCACCGTGGTTCGCATACTCTTCCTTATAGCCATTTTCTTCGGCTCGCTCGGATTCTGGGCCTACCTCATCGTCTGGATCGCCGCCCCCGAAGACAACCTCATCGAACAATAAATCAAAAAAGGCTCTGCCTCACCGGCAGAGCCTTTTTTAATTTCATTTGGAAACTTTTTTGCATACAGGCACCCTTGCCTGCACTTTTAAGGAATTCATATTTGCTGCATCACCTGCTGTGCCAGCTCGTTGGCACGGGCCTCGGTGGCGGGTTCGCTGTAGATGCGGATGATGGGCTCGGTGTTGCTCTTGCGCAGGTGCACCCAGCCGTCGGCAAAGTCGATCTTCACCCCGTCGATGGTGTTAACACTTTCCACTTTCCACTTTCCACTTTCCACTTGATAGAGTTTGGCTACTTTGGCCAGCAGGGCGTCGACGTCCATGTCGGGCGTCAAGTCTTTGCGGTTCTTGCTGATGATGTATTCGGGGTAGGTCTTGCGCAGCTCGCTTGCCTTCTTGCCGCTTTGGGCCAGCAGGGTGAGGAAGAGGGCCACGCCGACGAGGGCGTCGCGCCCATAGTGCAGCTCGGGATAGATGACACCTCCGTTGCCCTCGCCGCCGATGACGGCGCCGGTCTGGCGCATGAGGGTGGTGACGTTCACCTCGCCCACGGCGGCGGCGTTGTATTGGCAACCGGCGTAGCGGTGCGTCACATCGCGCAGCGCGCGGCTCGACGAGAGGTTGCTCACCGTGTTGCCCGGCGTGTGCTGCAGCACATAGTCGGCCACGCTGACCAGCGTGTATTCCTCGCCAAACATCTCGCCGGTCTCGCAGACCAGTGCCAGGCGGTCCACGTCGGGATCGACCACCACGCCGAGGTCGCAGCCGTTCTGGCGCACGCAGTCGCTGATCTGCGTCAGGTTCTGCGGAATGGGCTCGGGGTTGTGGGCGAAGTGGCCTGTGGGCTCGCAGTTGAGTTCCACCACCTCCTTGACGCCCAGGCGGCGCAGCAGGCGCGGTATGGCCAGACCGCCGGTGCTGTTGACGGCGTCTACGGCCACCTTGAGGTTCGCCTTCTTGATGGCTTCCACATCCACGAGCTTCAGGCCGAGCACGCGCTCTATGTGGCGGTCTATCCAGTCATCCTCCACGGTCACCTGGCCCAGGTCGTCGACCTCAGCATACTGCAGGTCGGCGCTCTCGGCCAGGCGCAGCACCTCTTTGCCTTCCTTGTCGGAGATGAACTCGCCGCGGGCGTTGAGCAGCTTGAGGGCGTTCCAATGTTTGGGGTTGTGGCTGGCGGTGATGATGATGCCGCCGTCGCAGTGGCCGTCGATGACTGTCATCTCGGTGGTCGGAGTGGTGCTGAGGCCCGTCTCCAGCACATCGATGCCCATACCCTGCAGGGTGCCCACCACAAGGCGGTCGACCATGGCGCCGCTCAGGCGCGCGTCGCGGCCCACGGCCAGTCGCAGGCGGCGACCAGGATTGGCGCCCTTAAGGAAGGTGGCAAATGCCGATGTAAACTTGACGACATCCAGCGGGGTGAGGCCGTCGCCGGCCGGACCGCCGATGGTGCCGCGAATACCGGAAATACTTTTGATTAAGCTCATTTTTTATTTATGTTTGATTTATTTGAGTGACTGAGTGGCTGAGTAGCTGAGTGGCTGAGTGGCTGAGTGGCTAAGTAGCTGAGTGCTTTGATTGTTTGATTGCGTTGGTGTAGTTTGAGGAGTTCAAGGAGTTCAAGACGATACCGTCGGCAGCACATTTGGCTTAACTACTTAACTACTGCCTACTGTCTACTTTTGAGAAGTTCAAGCATTCACACATTCAAACAATCAAGCAATCTCAACGTTTTTTTTTTATCGGGCATACACAAGGTATGCCCCCACGACCTTTAACTTTTTACTTTTTCTCTCTTTGGGTTAAATGCAGACGCGGCACGCCTCGTCTCTACAGCAAATCATCGGGCATGCACGAGGTATGCCCCTACGACCTTTAACTTTTCACTTTTTACTTTTAACTTTAAACCTTTAAACCTATCTCTTCGGACGCATCACGATGAACGGCACAAGGCACTCTTCCATCGAGATGCCGCCGTGCTGGAAGGTGTTCATATAGTACTTCACATACTCGTTGTAGTTGTTCGGGTAGGCAAAGAAGTCGTTCTCGCGACAGAAGATATAGGGGCTTGTCACGTGGCGCTTCGGCAGGAAGAGCTTCGCCGGGTCCTTTACCTCGAAAACATCCTTCGGGTTGTAGTCGAGCAGGCGTCCCTGCTTGTAGCGCAGGTTGACGCTTATGTCGCGGTCGCCTTTGACGCGCACAGGCCTGTCTACCCTCACCGAGCCGTGGTCGGTGGTGACCACTATGTTCACATCCTTCTCGCTCAGCTCTCTCACTATCTCCATCAGCGGCGAATGCTCGAGCCACGAGAGGGTCAGGCTCCGGTAGGCGCGTTCGTTCTCCGCCAGCTCGCGCACAATGTCGCTGTCGGTACGCGCATGACTCAGCATGTCCACGAAGTTGTAGATAATCACATTCAGCTTCGAGCGCATCAGCTCGGGCACACGCTCCACGAGTTTCTTGCCATACTGCGCGTTGAGCACCTTGCTGTAGGTGTGCTTGATGTTGAAGCCGTGGCGGCGCAGGTTCTCGTCGAGCAGCTCGTTCTCATACTGGTTTTTCCAGCCCTGTTCGTCCTCGTTGACCCAATATTGCGGATACTTTCTCTCGATCTCGCTCGGCATCAGACCTGCAAACATGGCGTTGCGGGCAAACTGCGTCGTCGTGGGCACGATGGTCCAGTACAAGTCGTCGCGTTCGGTGCGCAGGTACTGCTCCAATGCAGGCTGCACGAATTTCCACTGGTCGTAGCGGAAGTTGTCTATCACTATCAGAAAGGTCGGGCGTTCTTCTTTGAGCAGCGGAAACAGCCGTTCTTTGAGCACCGTGTGGCTCATCGACGGTTTCTCTATGCTGCCGCCCACCCAGCCGAGGTAGTTGGTCTCGTAGAAGCGGCAGAACTGACGGTTGGCCTCTTCTTTCTGCGAGGTGAATATGGCGTGGATGTTGTCGTCCTCGGTGGAGCTGAGTTCGAGGTCCCAATAGACCAGCTTGCGATACATCTCCACCCACTCGTCGCAGTCCATGCGTCCGCCGAGCTGCATGCCTATCTCTCGGAACTGCTGCTGGTAGTTCATCGTGCTGCGTTCGCTCTGCAGGCGGCGCAACTCGGTGTGCTTCTTCACCGTGAGCAATATCTGGTTGGGGTTGACGGGCTTTATCAGGTAGTCCGAAATCTTGCCGCCCAGGGCGTCTTCCATAATATGTTCCTCTTCGCTCTTGGTGATCATCACCACCGGCAGCTGCGGCCAGCGTTCTTTGATGGCCTTCAGTGTGTCTATGCCGCTCAGGCCCGGCATCTGCTCGTCGAGGAAGACGATGTCGGGCAGTGCCGACTCCAGCTCGTCGAGGGCGTCGCTGCCGGAGCAAACCGGCACCACCTCATAGCCCTTCTCCTGCAAGAAGAGGATGTGCGGTTTCAGCAGGTCGATCTCGTCGTCGGCCCATAGTATCGTTGTCTTGGTCATGATCGTTTATCTTTTTTTTGAGAAGTTTAAGAAGTTAAGAAGTTAAGACAATAGTGTCTTATGCAATATTGTTTGTTGATATGTTGATTTGTTTATAGGGTGATACGTTTGATATGTTGATTTTTTCGGGCATACACGAGGTATGCCCCTACAGCCTATAACCTCTAACCTTTAACCCATAACCTATAATAGCCTATAACCCATAACCTATAACCCATAACCTATAACCTCTTTCCCATAACAACCATATAACGAAGCGGCGCCCCGATTATTGCATCGGGGCCCCGCTTTTTTTTGCAGGTCTGTGTGCCTGCCTATTGCCGTTTATCGCACAATGAGTTTGCGCACGGCAGTGCCGTTGTCAGAAGTGAGGCGCACAAAGTAGGCACCCTTGGCCAGACCTTCGACGCTGAAGGTCTTCTCTTCGGTGCGGAAGAGCTCACGGCCGTTGAGGTCGACCACCGACACCGTCACGTCGTCGTCGGTCACCACGGTGACCACGCTGGTGGCGGGGTTGGGGAAGAGGCCGAAGCTGAGCTCAGAGGCGCTGGCGATGCCGGTGCTCGAAGTGTCGCCCAAGGTGGTGAAGGTCAGGACCGAGCTCCAGTTGCTCTGGCTCGTGGCGCTGCACACGGCACGCACGCGGACGCTGTACTGCGTGGCGGGAGTCAGGCCGCTCAGCACGTAGGGATGGCTGGCGGCGGCACGGGTCTGGCCGTTCACCTCGAGCTCCCAGTTGGTCTCGCTGCCGCCGGGGGTCCAATCGAGGGTGGCGCTGACCGAGTCGAAGGCCACAGTGTGCAGGTTGGTCGGGGTCTGGCAGACAGTGGGCTGCGGGCCGGGGGTCTGGCCGCCGATAGCGGTATCGGTGGCGGTGCCGGGACCAACGTAGACATTGTCGATAATGACGCCGTTGTCGTTGTAGCTGTCGTGGATGAAGGCAATGCGGATAGTCTGACCCGCGAAGTCGGCAAGCGAGAAGCTGTGGGTCGTCATGGAATCGGCCAGATCTTCGGAGGCGAGGATCATCGAGAAGTCGGCTGTGTCGGTGCCGACGGTCGAGATGCGGGCCTGATAGTGGGTGGTATAGGTATCGTCGTAGTAGTCAGTATACGAGGAGCCGGCGACGTCGTAGCGCACCACAAGGCCGGAGGCATCGGCAGGCAGCTCGATGGCGGGGCTGATAAACCAGTCGTTGGCGGCGCCGCTTTCGTTGTAGCTTGTTCTGGCCCTGCCGTCGCTCACCGTCCAGTCGTCGTTGGAGAGGAAGTCCATGTCGAGGCTCGTCCAGCATTCGACCACCTCGTCTATGCTGAAGTCTTCGGTCCAAGGCAGTGTGATGTTGTCCGGGCAATCGTATTCTGTACGGAAGGCATTGGTGGTGGTCATGGTCTCGGTGCCGTCGTCGCAGAGTGCGCTGACGATGACGGTGTAATCGGTGGCCGCCGTCAGGCCGGTGAGGCTGTAGGTGAGCTCGGTGACGGTCTCGTTGACGACGGTGTCGATGCCGCTGAGCACCACGAGGTGGTAGTTGCCCACGTTGGTGGTGTCGGTGATGGTGACGGTGGCGCTGGTGGAAGTGATTTCGCTGGCGGCCACAGCCGTCGGACGGCGGCAGCTCGGAGCCACAATCACTTGCACATCGTCGAGGTAGGCGCTGTAGCCATACGACGAGTTGGTGCCGAAGCGGAAGGCGATATACTGGTTGCCGGTGGTGTCGGCATCGAAGTAGACCTCAAAGGGCGTCGGGCTGTAGGAGGGAATGGAGCCGATGGTGTAGAGCGGCACGAAGGTCGTGGTGTCGGTAGGCGTAGCCATGGTGCCCACCTGCACATTGACATAGCTTGAACCACAGAGGTTGAAGGCAAGCATCTTGTCGGCCACGGCGCCGAAGCGCGGCATCACGGCGAAGACCGGCTGATAGTTGTAGCCCGGGTAGAAGCGGTAGGTATTGCTGCCGCTCGTGGCGTAGGTCGACGAAGTATAGATACCGGTGGTGTATGTGCTCGTGGTGTAGTAGTTGAGGATATTCCAGCAGAGGTGGCCGTCGCCCTCGAAGTCTTCGAGGTAGGGCACGGTGATGTCGGCGCACTCGGTGCGCACGGTGGCTGTCGAGGCAAAGCTCGTGTCGCCTTCGCCGCATACGGCGCGCACGCTGATGGCATAGATCGTGGAGGGCGTCAGGCCCTCGGCCACGTAGAAGGTGTCGGTGACCGTCACAACGATGCTGTCGTTGATGTTGACGGCCCACTCCGTCTCTTCGCCGCGGGGGCTCCAGTGGAAGGCAATGCTGTCGGTAGTGACATTGTCGATGGCCAGGGCCGAGGTTGCCGGGCAGGTGAGGGCCGCGAAGACCACATTGTCTATAGCCGCCGGGGGCTGGGCACCCATCGAGCCGTCGTTGCGCCATGCAAAGGCAAGGATATAGAGGCCAGCAGAGTCGATGGTGAGGGTCTCCTGGCGGGTGGTCCATGTGGAGTCGGAGTTCAGCTTGCCGCCGCCGTCGAGGGCAATATAGCCGGCAGGCGTGGCTGTGGTGCTCAGGCCGCCGGCAACATCGGCGGTGAGTGTAATGGTAGCCGGAGCAAGGAACACTCGGATATAGTCAAAGCCGTCCTCGCCCCAGGCGCGCCAGTCGTAGCTGACGGCATAGTCGCCAACCGGCAGGCTGAGGGCGCGGTAGGCATACGACCACGTGGAGGTGCCGATGTCATAAGTGTTGGAGGCGCCGTTGTTGTTGCTGATGTAGAGGGCCTGGTCGCCGTCTCTGTGCACCGCGGGGCCAACAAACCAGCCGTTGGCGCCGTTTTCTACAAACCAGAGGTTGTTGTCGGTGTCGGCAGAGTCGAAGCCGGTGGTGTAGGGCAGCTCGGTGACGGGCTCCATCACGCGCATAGTGCGCATTGTGGCCGCGGCAGCAAGGCTCGTGTCGCTGTCGCCGCAGAGGGCGCGCACCTTGACGCTGTACATCGTGTTGCTCGTAAGGCCTTCGGCCACAAAGAAGGTGTCGGTGACGGTCTCGCTGATGCTGTCGCCCACCTCGACGAGCCACTGCGACTCGGCGTCGCCGGGCGTCCAGTGGAAGGCCAGCGTGTCGGTGCCTACCACGTCGAAGGTCAGCGCCGTGGGGGCGGTGCAGTTCAGCATCATCAGGTGCACATTGTCTATGGCCGCCGGGGGCTGCGAGCCCATCGAGCCGTCGTTGTGCCAGGCAAAGACGAGCAGCCAGGAGCCTTGGGCGAGGTTGACCACCGCCTGCTGGGTCTGCCAGTTGGAGCTGAGGTTCAGTTTAGCGCCGCCGTCGAGGGCGATAAATTCGCTGGGCAGAGCGGTGGTGCCGATGCCGCCGGCCACATCGGCCGTCAGCGTCGTGGTGCCGGGTGCGATGAAAGCACGCAGATAGTCAAACGTGCTCTCGCCGTTGGCCATCCAGTCGAAACTCACGGCATAGTCGCCGGGCTCGCTGATGTTGAGTGCGCGGAAAGCATACGACCACGTGGTCGTTGCAATATCGTAGGCGTTGGTGGCGCCGTTGTCGTTGCTGATGTAGAGGCCAGCCGAGCCGTTGTTGTGGGCGGCGGCGCCCACGGTCCAGGCGTTGGAGCCGTTTTCGAAGCCCCAGTTGGTGGCATCCTGTCCTTCTTCGAAGCCGCAGCTGTAGGGGAACTCGGTGACGGGGCTGAGGTCGCGCGCGGTGACAACCATCGTGGCGCTGACGGTGCCGAAACCGTTGTCGAGGCTCACGGTGAGCGTGTCGAAACCGGTGGCGGTATAGGTCATCTCCACCGAGGCGCCGTCGGGGGTCATGGTGGCGTTGCCGGCATCGGCCATGGTCGAGGTCCATGTCCAGTTGAGGCTCGTTGTGTCGCCCTCGACCAGCGTGGCGCTGAAGGTGGCCGGAATGTTGACATCGGCCACACCAGTGGCAGCCATGCTGATCACAGGCATGTTGGTGCTGCGTATCGTGACATCGTCGACAAAGAGGTAGATCGAATTCGTGTTGGTCGGTGTTGTGTTCTCAATGGCAACGGTGATGCTCTGTCCGGCATACTCGTCGAGCGGAATGGCGATGGGGAAATAGCCGCTCGACTGAGTGGTGGTGTCGAGCACCTCGACAAAGCTGTCGTCCGAGAAATCGGTCGAACCTGTCGCCGAAACATAGACCTTGAAGCTTACATCAATTAAGTAATAAGCTGCGTTCATCGGATATGCCTGAAACTCGAAGCGCATGTTGTTGGCATCGGCCGGCACATCGATAAGCGGTGTTATGAGGGGGTAGCCTGTGGAGCCCGCAGCTGAATAGACAGCCGTGGCGCTGTTGTAGCCATAGTTGCCTGCATTGATATGCCAGTACATAGGCTCGAAGGTGAAGCAGTTGGCGTTGCCCGCCTCGAAACCGTTGTTGTAGGGCAGCTCGCTGATGCTCGTGCACTCAGTCTGGAACACGGCGCTGGCGCGCACCGAGGTGTCGCCGTCGCACACCGAATAGAGCCAGATGGTATAGGAGGTGCCTGGGGTCAGGCCGGTGAAGGTGTAGCTGCCTGTGGTGAGGTCGGCCTGCTGCTGGCCGTTGAGGTAGAAGACCACACTGCTGGCGCTCGTCGGCATGTCGAAGGTCAGGTTGGCGCCAGTGGTGGTGATGCTGCTCACAGCCAAGTTGGAAGGTGCGCCGCAGGCAGCAGGAGGCGTGATGCTGATATCGTCGATGTGGAAGTAGAACATGTCGGAGCAATCGAAATGGCGGAAGGCGATATATATCGTCTGCCCGGCATAGTCGGCAAGCGACAACACATTGTAGGTCCAATCGGCATCAGAAGCCGTCATGGTGGTCTCGAAAAGGGGCTCGCCGCTGAAGTCGGCCACCGTGTTGCCGGTGGTCGAAACATAGACGGCATAGTGCTCGGCCGGATAGGCGGGGTCCTGCGTCAGGTGCCACCACGAGAAATCCATCGGGTCGGAGCCGAGCTCGATGGCCGGGCTCACAAGCCAGTTGTCGGGCGTAAGCACCTCGCTGTATTCCGAATACGAACGCGAAACAGCCGAATGGCTTCCGCCGTGCGGCATGTCGCCCGACGAGTAGTTCCACAAGAAGGCCTCCCAGTTGTAGCCGTCGCCATCGGCGTCGATGACCGTCCAACCACCGAGACCGTTCTCAAAACCCTCAGTGTACGGAAATTCCGTCACCTGAGCCTGTGCCAGCGCGCCGCTGAGCAGCGCCGCAAGCAATAACAGTACGTGTCTTTTCATAATTTGTTGATTTTGTTATTTTGTTTGATTGTTTTTTATCGAATAGCCGACATTCTCTTTTACAACAGCAAAATATACTTTCACCCCCTCAAGAAAGGTCGAAGCAAAGTTACACATTCTTTCGCAAACATCCAAATATTTTCTCTTTTTTTAACATTTTATATCTGCGAGAGACATTCCCCGGCCACCTCCGCCCGCCCCGAGAGGGGTCATCCTCTGCCGTTGTACGATACATGTACGATACATGAACGATACTTGTACGATTGCCAAACGTACAAATATCGTACATATATCGTTGAAGTATCGTACAACGGGTGAAGGGGTGCAGTCTATGACCTGAAAATCAGCCATATAGAAAAGAGGCCAAAAATATGCGGAAAAATGTGTATTTTTGCACCGCGGGCGAGGATGCCCCACACAAAGCAACTACAATGATAATCACCGACTTATACAAAGAGAGCGCCCTTGTGCACAGCCTGGCGGAAGCCCTGGCTGCCGAGAGGGCCCGCATTCATGTAGACGGCATGACGGGCTCAATGCCCGCAGCCGTGATAGCAGCCACAGCCCTGCTGCGCCCCACGGCCAGCCAGCTGGTGATAGCCCCCACGAAGGAAGACGCCTTCTACCTGCAAAACGACCTGGAAAGCCTGCTGGGAACGGAGAATAAAGTGGAAAGTGGAAAGATGAAAGTGGAAAGATATCCGGGTGCGGCAGCAGAACTTTCCACTTTCCACTCTGCACTTTCCACTTTTCTCTTCCCCACCAGCTACCGCAAGGCCTACAACTACGACCTCGAAAGCACCGAGAACGCCAACGTGATGATGCGCACCGAGGTGCTGAAAGAGCTTGCAAGCGGGCGCCCGGCGGTGGTGGTGACCTATGCGGCTGCGCTGAGCGAGAAGGTGCCGGGCCGGCGCACCCTGAGCCAGGCCATGGTGCGCATCGGACGCGGCGAGCAGCGCGACCTCTGGGAGCTGGCCGACCGGCTGCAGGAGCTGGGCTTCGAGCGCGAGGACTTCGTGGTAGAGCCGGGCCAGTATGCCGTGCGCGGCGGCATAGTCGACGTATGGTCGATGGCGTCGGAGATGCCCTACAGAATCGAGTTCTTCGACGACACCGTGGACTCGCTGCGCACCTACGACGCCGCCACCCAGCTCAGCGTCAAGCAGCTCGACATGGTGGAGATAGTGGCAAGCGGAAAGATGAAAGATGAAAGCGGAAAGTGGAAAGCGGAAAGCGGAAAGTCGACTGCCGAACCCGGACAACCACCAACCACCAATTACCAACTAACAACTCTCCTCTCCTACTTCGGCAGCAGCGATGTGGTGTGGACCCCAAGCCTGATGATGGCGGCGGAGCAGATGGAGGGCCAGCTGTCCGAGGTGCGCAAAGCCTACGACGCACGCCGCGCCGACACCGCACACCCCATTGCCGGCACCCTGCCGAAGCCCGAAGAGCTGGCCTGCAGCGCCAACGAGTTTCTGCAGGCGCTGCTCGCCCTGCGAGTGGTGGAATACGGCAACAGCCACTACTTCAACCAGGCAGTGCGCATCGACGCCCACAGCGAACCGCAGCCAGCCTTCAACAAGCAGTTCGACCTGCTGCGCCAAAACCTCAAAGACCACCTGGAAAAAGGCTACCGGACCATAATCACCGTGAGCAACGAAAGCCAGCAGAAAAGGATGGAGAAAGCGTTGGAAGTCGAGAACGGAGAACGGAGAACGGAGAACTTGGTGCCGCACCCGGACAGTTCTCTGTTCTCAGTTCTCTGTTCTCAGTTCTCTGTTCCCAGTTCTCAGTTCGCAACATTCAACCTTAGCCACGGCTTTATAGACCACGACCTGAAGCTGCTCTGCTACACCGACCACGAGATATTCGAACGCTACCACAAATACACCGTACACGACCTGCGCGCCGCCCACGAGGCCATGACGCTGAAAGAGCTCTTCGAGCTGAAGCCGGGCGACTACGTGACCCACATAGACTACGGCGTGGGGCGCTTCAGCGGACTCGAGAAGGTGACCAAAGACGGCAAGAGCCAGGAGCTGATACGCCTGATATACAAAAACAACGACGTACTATACATCAGCATCCACGGCCTGCACAAGATAAGCCGCTACGTGGGGCGCGAGGGCGAGGCGCCGCAGCTCAACCGGCTGGGGTCGAACACCTGGCAGGTGCTGAAGCAGAAGACCAAGCGCCAGGTGAAAGACATAGCGCGCGACCTGATAGCCCTCTACGCCAAGCGCAAGGCCTCGGCAGGCTTCGCCTTCAGCGCCGACAGCTACCTGCAGAACGAACTGGAGGCCTCGTTTGCCTACGAAGACACGCCCGACCAGCAGAAAGCCACCGTGGCCGTGAAGCGCGACATGGAATCGCACGCGCCGATGGACCGCCTGGTGTGCGGCGACGTGGGCTTCGGCAAGACCGAGGTGGCCATACGCGCCGCCTTCAAGGCCTGCTGCGACTCGAAGCAGGTGGCGGTGCTCGTGCCCAGCACGGTGCTCGCCTTCCAGCACTACAACACCTTCAGCCAGCGCCTGAAAGACATGCCCGTCCGAGTGGACTACCTCAACCGCTTCCGCACAGCCAAAGAGAAAGCCCAAATCTACAAAGACGTGGCCGACGGCAAGATAGACATACTCATAGGCACCCACGCCATCACCAACAAGCAGCTGCAGTTCAAAGACCTCGGCCTGCTGATTGTAGACGAGGAGCAGAAGTTCGG
>JAZNSV010000154.1:0-11793 GCA_045591485.1 Bacteroidales bacterium
AAAAGCCGATTTTGGACTGCTTTGGCAGAGGTTTTCTTCGGCCGTTGTACGATACATGTACGATATATGTACGATACTTGTACGATTGGCAATCGTACATGTATCGTACATATATCGTACATGTATCGTACAACGGCAGAACAGGACCCCTCTGAGAGGTGGCAAAAAAGAGGACATTCCGGGCCGGAAAAACGATGTTCACACAGCACGGGGAAAGCGGGATGTTGAACCCACTAAAAGACCGAACAAATCCTAAAAAATGTCCGGTATCAAAAAACTTTCGTATCTTTGCATTTGATTTTTACACATTGAAATGACGCTACTTATTGTCTATCTGCTTGGTGCGCTGTCGATATCGTTTCTTTGTTCGATATTGGAAGCTGTGCTGATGTCCACTCCGTTGTCGTATATCACCATGCGCGAGGACGAGGGTTATCGGCCTGCCACCCTGTTCAAGAAATACAAGCAGGACAACGCCCAGGCCATTGCCGCCATCCTGAGCCTGAACACCATCGCCCACACCATCGGTGCGGCAGGTGTGGGACAACAGGCAGCCATAGCGCTCGACAGCGTGCCTTTCGGCGTGGTCAGCGCCGTCACCACAGTGCTCATACTCATCTTCTCCGAGATTGTGCCCAAGACCATCGGCACCAACAACTGGCGTCGCCTGATGGGCTTCACGGCCAACACCATCCGCGTGTTCATCATCCTGCTCTACCCCGTGGTGGTGCTGGTGCAGTGGCTCACCAAGCTCATCTCGCGCAAGGACGAGGAGGAGACGGCCGTCAGCCGCGAAGAGGTGGCCGCCATGGCCGACATGGGCGAGGACGAAGGCGTGATAGACGAGGACGAGAACAAAATTATCCAGAACATCATCAAGCTGGGCGACGTGAAAGCCTACGACGTGATGACCCCCCGCGTGGTGGCCGCCACCGCCAAAGAGAGCATGACCCTGCGCGACTTCTACCGCGAAGAGGAGTACAGCCACTTCTCGCGCATACCCGTCTACGCCGAAGAGGAAGACTTCATCACCGGCTACGTGCTGCGCAGCGAGGCCCTCGAGGAGCTGGCCGAAGACCACTTCACCAAAACCCTCGGCGACATAAAGCGCACCATACCCCTCTTCAACGAAGAGATGAGCGTGGCCGACATCTGGGACAGCCTGCTGAAGCACAAGGAACAGATTGCGGGCATCATCGACGAGTTCGGCTCTTTCCAGGGCATCATCACCCTCGAAGACATCATAGAGACCATCTTCGGCCTCGAAATCATCGACGAGAGCGACGAGGTGGCCGACATGCAGCAATACGCCCGCGAACGCTGGCAGCAACGCCAGCGCCGATTCAAAGAAATAAAACTCCCGGAATAAACATAGTCACTATAGCCAATATAAAAATACCCCGGCAGAGCTGTGCTCTGCCGGGGTATTTCATCTACCAATCAAAAGAGAAAATCAGTACTTCACCACAGGTTCCATCTCCTTGGCCTGGGCCACCATCTTCTCTATCTCGGCAACGGCGGGAATGCGGTTGCAGATGTTCTTCTCGGCGTTGATGGTCTCCATCTTGGCACGCAGGTTGGCGGGCACGCGGTGGCGGAATTCCTTGATGGTGTCGACGCCGGCGGCCTCGAGCAGCTCGGCAAACTGGCCGGCCACGCCCTTGATGCGGAAGAGGTCGGAGTGGTTGGTCCATTTCAGGATGAGTTTCTCGCTGATGCCGGTAGCCTCGGACATGTGGCGGCGGCCGGTCTTGGTGGCGCATTTCTCGAGCAAGTCGTCGGTGGTCTTGACGCCGGCTGATTTCAGTTTCTCGGCGTAGACGCTGCCGATGCCTTCGATGTCGATAATCTTGTAAGCCATTTTTTGATACTTTTTAGGGGGTTAATCTGCTATGGATAACGGCAATATGTTCATTTTATTGCACGATGGCCACATTTTTTGCCGTCGGCGCAATGGCATGTGCCACCGTCCTTGGACGCCGGGCAGCCGCTGCAGCCGCACGAGCACCCTCCCCTGCCCCGCAGGGTCCGCACCAGGCGGTATACCGCCCAACCCACGGCCACCGACACGATAAGAATCACTATGACAGTCTGTGTCATCATTATATTTTTTTAATACCACCTAAGGCTCCCTAGGATTTCCTAGGACCCCCTAGGATCTCCTAGGACTTCCTAGGAAATCCTAGGAAATCCTAGTACTCCCTAAATTATCAAGCTCCCTATCTGGAAGAAAATGGTGCTCACCACCCACGCCAGGCCTATGGTGTAGGCCACCGTGAAGAGGGCCCACTTCCACTTGCCGCTCTCGTTCTTGATGGCCACGATGGTGCTCACACACGGCATGTAGAGCAGGATGAAGAGCAGCATCGACATGGCGCTCAGCGGCGTCATGTTGCGGCGCACAAGCTCGCTGATGCGGCTCTCGTTCTCGTCGCTCTCGAAGTCGGCTTCGAGCAGCTCGGCTTCGTCGTTGCTCGTGGCATAGACCACGGCCATCGTCGAGGCTACGACCTCTTTGGCTCCCACACCGGCCAGCAGACTCACGCTTTGGCGCCAGTCGAAGCCGCAGGGTGCCATCGCAGGCTCAATGGCTTTGCCGATACGGGCCATGTAGCTGTTTTCGGCCTGCACGCGGCGGTCCTCATGCGTCGGGTAGTAGCTCAGGGCCCAGACGATGATCGAGGCGCCGAGGATGATGGTGCCCATCTTCTTGAGGTATTCCTTGCCTTTCTCCCACGTGTGGCGCAGCACAGCCTTGGCAGTGGGCATGCGGTAGGGCGGCAGCTCCATGACGAACGGCAGGCTCTCGCCCTTGACAAAGAAGCGGCTGAAGAGCTTGGCCATGAGCACGGCCATGATCATTCCGAAAAGGTAGAGACCCATGATGACGAAGGCGGCCCACTTGCTGAAGAAGGCACTGACCAGGATGACGTAGACGGGTATGCGCGCCGAGCAACTCATCATCGGTATGACGAGCATCGTCAGCAGGCGGCTCTTGCGGTCCTCGATGGTGCGCGTGGCCATGATGGCAGGCACATTGCAGCCGAAGCCCATAATCATTGGTATGAAGCTCTTGCCGTGCAGACCCATGCGGTGCATCAGCTTGTCCATGATGAAGGCGGCGCGGGCCATGTAGCCGCTGTCTTCCATGAAAGAAATGAAAAGGTAGAGGATGAGGATATTGGGCAGAAAGACGAGCACCGAGCCCACGCCGGCAATGATGCCGTCGCAGACGAGGCTGCGCAGCGGGCCTTCACCCATGGCACCGCCTACCACATCGCCCAGCCAGCCGAAGAGGGCGTCGAGCCAGTCCATCGGGTACTGGCCCAGGGCGAAGGTGCAGAAGAAGGTGACGAACATGACCACGAGGAACACCGGATAGCCCAGCCAGCGGTGGGTGACCACTGCGTCGATTTTGTCGGTCAGGGCGTGCAGGGTGCTCCGCTCGTTCTTTTGGTAGCATTCGGCCAAGGCACCGCGCACGAAGGCATATTTGGCGTCGGTGATGGCGCTTTCGATGTCCTGATGCACGTGGGTGTCGCCGCCGTGCTCGCGCTGTATGTGCTCGGCATCGTCAACGGTGTGGCGGTGGGACCTCATGAACTGGTCGGCTATCTGGTCGCGCATCTGCAGCACACTGCCGTCGGGGTCGTGCTGCTGCACATACTGCTCAAGTTGCTTGTCGTTCTCGAGCAGCTTGATGCTGAGGAAACGGGTGGAGAGCGTGTCGCTGAAGCCATGCTCGTAGAGGTGCGTGCGCAGCCGCTTGATGCAGGGCTCCAGGTCGGGACCATGGTTCACATGGATGTGGCGGTAGCCGGGAAGCCGATTGCTCTGATTATTCAGATTATTCTGATTACTCTGTCCACTCTGATTACTCTGAAACACCTCTATTATCTTGTCGAAGAGACGGTCTATGCCATAGCCGCTGCGGCCTGTGGTGGGCACGATGGGCATGCCCAGCAGGGTGCTCATCTGGGCTATGTCGAGCCGGTCGCCGCTGCGCTGCAGCTCGTCGTACATGTTCAGGGCCATCACCATAGTGATGTCCATGTCGATGAGCTGGGTGGTCAGGTAGAGGTTGCGCTCGAGGTTAGAGCCGTCGACGACGTTGAGTATGATGTCGGGGTTCTTCTCGATGATGTGCTTGCGCACAGAGAGTTCTTCGGGCGAATAGGCGCTCAAGGAGTAGGTGCCTGGCAGGTCGACGAGGTTGAACGTGTAGCCGCCGTGCTCGAAGGTGCCCACCTTCTCGTCGATGGTCACGCCGCTGTAGTTGCCGACACGCTCATGGGCGTGGGCGGCAATATTGAAGATAGAAGTCTTGCCACAGTTGGGGTTGCCCACCAGCGCCACGTTGATGGTGCGAGCACGCTCGGCGGCTATGTGGTGCATCGGGTCGCTGTCGGGGGCGTCGATTGGACGGTAGTCGGCGTGATTTGCTATCTCACGCTCGGCTTCCGCCTCGCTGACTATCTCCACCTTGGTGGCGTCGGAGCGACGCAGCGACACCTCGAAGTTCATAATGCGGTACTTGATGGGGTCTTTCAACGGCGCATTGAGCACGGCCTCGACCGTCACGCCTTTGATGAAACCCATCTCGATTATACGCTTGCGGAAAGCGCCATGGCCCGCTACGCGAACCACCACTCCGCGTTCACCAGTCTGTAATTCAGATAGTAACATTAGTCCCTATGGTTTCAGTTCTTTTGCAAAGATACTCATTTCCCGCCACTTGCGATTATCACCATTATTAGGTATTTAGCCCACGCAGTGGGCGACACATCTGTAGCCGTGGGCGAAAGCCCACGGTACACACGCCACATCCCCGCTTTGAGCCCACGCAGTGGGCGACACCCTGTTAGCCGTGGGCACAAGCCCACGGTACACACGCCACATCCCCGCTCTGAGCCCACGCAGTGGGCGACACCTCTATAGCCGCCAGACAAAACGTTCCAAAACACACCGACAAACAAAAAACATTTTGCCAGTCCAAATTATTTGCGTATTTTTGCACCGTCGTTTCCACCGAAGCCGAAACGGGTTGGCGGCGGGCGACAGGACATATAAGAAAGACGTTGCAACGGCGTTCTATCTGCGGCTATTCTAAAACTTCGCAAACTTTATGGTACCGCAATAACGCAATGTTCCAATGTCCATTGGTTGCAACCGTAGGGGCATACCTTGTGTATGCCCGTCAAAAAAAATATACGGTAATTGCACGCGTGGGCTTCGGCATTGCTTATTCTGTACCAGAGGGCAATGCGAAGGCCTTGAATAGCGGGATAAGCAAGAAAGTTGTTCCCGCGCTTTTTTATGTGTTGTTTGAACAAGAAAATCAGTATTAAACAAACAACAACATGAAACACAAAGTATCCCTTGTCGCCATTCTCCTGATGGCCCTGACGATTCCCTTCGGGGCGCGTGCATCCTACAACTTCACAGCCGTCGCCCCTAGCGGACAGACGTTGTACTACCTTGTATCCTACGGAGACGTAATCGTTACATACCCTGGAAATCAGCAGAATAACCCTTGGAATGGCTACGAGAAGCCGACAGGTGCGCTGGTGATACCCGACTCGGTGGATTACAATGGAACGAGGTATCCCGTAAAGCGTATTAACGAAGCCGCATTTGCAGGATGCACAGGATTAACGTCGGTCACAATAGGTGCAAATGTAAACCAAATTGGTGGTGATTACAGTTATGGCAATGTGGCTTATTATTATTATTTGGGTGCTTTCTCTGGCTGTTCTTCTTTAACGACAATCGTTTTGCCAAACAGATATATAGGCATTTACTATGCTTCATTCTATAATTGCACCAGTTTGACGAACATAGACCTTTCTCACGCAACCTATATAGGATATTTTGCTTTTAGTAACTGCACAGCTCTTTCCAATGTCTACCTCTCATCAATATATACGGTGAGTCCATACGCATTTAATTATTGTACTTCTTTGGCCTCGATAGTTTTTGGAAGCGGGCTGGCGAGTATCGGGGCAGAGGCGTTTTCGGGATGTACGTCGCTTGTAACGGTTGAGGTGCCGATATCCGTACAGAGCATCGGGAGTAACGCCTTCATCGGCGTCACCAATGTGGTGTACAATGGCGGAGCCACTGGCAGCCCCTGGGGAGCCTCGTATGTGAATGCCTATATCGAGAACGGGATGATGTACACCAGTGCTCAGAAAGATGGATTAGTTGCTGTCATCGGTGGCGGCACGACTGCCACCGTAGAATCAACCGTTACACACATCATGCCCAACGCCTTCAATCATTGCGACAGCCTGACGACGCTTTACTTCAACGCTGTGGCTTGCACCACTGCAAACGGGTGCGGCCTAAGTGCATGTGGAATGTTCACAAATGTGGTGTTCGGTAACAATGTTGAGGTTATTCCTTCTGGATTATGCCAAAATTGTACAGGATTGACATCCGTTCAGCTACCTAATTCCGTCAGCAGTATTGGCGGCAATGCCTTCTCTGGCTGCACCGGTCTTTCTTCGGTGACGTTTCCAGCAACGCTGCAGAGCATTGGCGAGTGGGCCTTCTATGGATGCACGGGGCTTACGCAGGTGGCCATCGGGCGCAACGTGCAGTATATCGGTATAGAGGCATTTGCTGAATGCAGCATCACTTCAGTGACGTTCGATGCAGAAGAGTGTTATTGTGGGGGCAATAGTGCTATTTTCGGCTCATCGGTGTCGTCGCTTACATTGGGAAATCACGTACGTTTTATACCAGCCTACGCCTTTGCTGGATGCACTGGTCTTTCATCGGTTACATTTCCGACCTCACTACAAGGAATCTGTGCATACGCCTTCTGCGGCACGGGTTTGACTGGTGTAACTCTACCAGATAGCACTACACATATCGGAGAGTACGCCTTCTGCAACTGTAGTGCACTGAGCCAACTGGCAGGCGGAAACCAACTGGCAGGCATTGGCGACCACGCATTCGAAGGCTGTGTACAGTTGCATACACCGACGTTTGGCGACTTGCTAGTCTCAATAGGAGCGTCGGCATTTGCCAGCTGCCAAGCCATCACAGCCATCACCATACCGCAGCAGGTTTCGTCCATCGGGCCGAGTGCTTTCTCTGGCTGCACCGCTCTCTCAACAGTGAACTATAACGCCGAGGCTTGTGTATCAATGGGAAATAGTGCGTTTGACGGATGCACAGCTTTCTCTACCTTAAACATTGGTGCGGCCGTGCGTACCATACCGAGCTATGCCTTCCGCAACTGTACCAGTCTAATATCGCTCACGCTACCCGACGGAATTGAAACAGTGGATGTTGGTACTTTCGAAGGCTGCATCAACCTTACGTCGGCCAACCTTGGCAATGGGTTGACGGCGGTGCCGGGACGGATGTTCTACGGCTGTCTGCGCTTGACATCTGTGCGGTTGGGCGACGCGGTGGCATCAATTGGGAACTATGCATTCAAAGATTGCGGCATCATTGGCGAACTGGTGATTCCACAGAGTGTCATCACCATAGGATCTGGCGCTTTCTCGGAGTGCTATGGCATTAACGAGATTACAGCCCTGGGACGCGTGGCACCAACGCTCGGCGATTACGCTTTCTCGGGAGTGGACTCCAACATTGTTGTCAACGTGCCTTGCAACACAACCAACCTTTATGCTGGCCGCTGGCCACAGTTCCACAACTTCAACGAGATACCCTTCCTGTTCAATGCCATCAGTGAAAACCTGTCGAAGGGAACGGTCGCTGTGTTGCAGGAACCCACGTGCGACGAGCCGTTGGCAGTGGTGCAAGCCACCCCCAAGACAGGCTACCGCTTCGACCACTGGAGCGACGGCAGTACCGACAATCCATACTCCTACACCGTTACCGGTAGCGGCACCCTGATTGCATACTTCGCCTCGACAACCGCCATATCCGATGCCGAGACAGATGACGTAAACATCGATGTCAGGGATGGGATTATATCGGTACGTGGCGTGCAGCCGACTGATGTCAAGGTGTATAACATGGCAGGATGCCTTGTCGACCATCGCGCCAAATTGGCCGCGGGGGTGTATGTGGTAAGAATTGGTCAGTCTGTGGGCAAAAAAATTGTTGTGCTATGAAGCGAGTGACTATGGCAATGGTTTTCCTGCTGGCATCGGCAATGGCATCGGCGCAGTACACTTTCAGCGTCAGCATGTCGGTGAGCGGCCCCTGCGCAGGAATTGGCGGTTCAGTGGCAACCCAGAGTGTTCGCTCGTGGATTGAGTACGTCAACCAGCAGATGCACTCTGTTCCACTCTCGCGCGAGGAGTGTATGGCCATGAACCAACAGATTCGTGCCGAAGGGCTGACCATGAATTTTGAAGAATACGGTTGTAAAATCACCATCACCGTGACGCCCTGCTCGTGTGCTGGATGCAGTGCTGTCGACGAAGTGTCGCCCGTGCAACCCGGACAGGGCGGCAGCTTCCACTCAAGCAACCTGGCCCGCGAGGTACAGGAGTGGCAGGCCGACGAAAATCGCAGGTACGAGGTGCTGGGAGGCGAAGACAGACAGCAGTCGTCTTCCCTCACAAATACCCTGAGAATTGATGCCGACCGGGCATTCCGCTCGATTAATATCGACGAGAAGGGTGGCATGCTCGGCTCCTCGAGCGACCTGAACATAATACAACGCTTAGACCGCATGGACGCCGCCATTGACCGCACTCCCGAGAAGCAGGAGATGGACGCCGCCATACTGGCCAACGATGTGTATGGCACCGACACAAACAATTGGATCGGAATGACCAACTACACCCGCCTGCCTCTCGCACCGCTTCCCCCGGAGCACAGTCTAATGCAAGCTATAGCTGAGTCCATCATGCTTTGCAACCAAACCGAAGGAATCACCGGATTCCACGCGGAGATGTACTATAACGACAAGACAGGCAAATACGTTATCTCCATCGCCGGAAGCGACGATGCCGAAGACTGGCTGTACAACAACCTACCCAACCTTGCCAACCTCGAAATTCCGCAATACAACCTGGCACTTTCCATCGCCGAAGCACTGAACGCCCTTCCTGCAGATGTGCGAGCTTCGTTAGACATAGAGATAGTCGGTCATTCGCTGGGGGGTGGTGTAGCAAGCGTCATCGGCTTGACCACCGGACTGGAAACAAGGACGTTCAATGCCGCCCGCGTGCCAGACAGTTTCATCGAGGCCCACGGACTTGGCGGAAACAGCACCGACAACATCACGGCATACCACACCTCGACCGACGTGCTCACCAACGCCCAACAAGCAATCGGAACGCCAGCATTGGGTGTCAGTGTCGATGTGGGCAACCCTGCCACATTGGGCGAGACTGCTGTGTCGACAACCATCGGTGCGACGGCTGGCAGCATGGCTGGTGCCGTAGTCGGCGGGGTAGCAGGAGTAGCTGCCGGAGCAGCTATCGGTTCCACGCTCGGACCGATGGCCGCAGGACACAGCATGGGACCTATGACCCGTGGCATTATCGCCACCAATACAGAAAAAGCCTGGAAGAAATGGCTCGAGATAAGAAGTCAAGGAGTCAATGGCGACACACAGGGGGGCGTCATCATCATCACCGAATAGCATGAAAAGATTGGTTTTATTCGCAATAGCATTGGTGACTGCCAGCACAGTACCAGCGCAAATATCCGGACGCGGAGATTCTTGGCGAGAAGCACGGTTCAACATAAAGTTGGGCGACATCGACCGAGCCGTGGAATACTACTCAACCGCTGTGGCACAGGCAATAGCGCGGCGCAATTCAGGTCGAGGGGTCTGCGGTGAACTAATGGCCGAATATGCATATGCTTTGGCATTGAACCACGATTATGAACTATCACTAATGTATATTGACCGCGCTCGAACCGTGGGTGCACGACACGCAGACTTTTATACAGGACAAATTCTAGCCATACTCGGCTATAGCGAGACAGCCCAAACACTCACTGGGAGACCACCTGAATGGCTCGACGGAATATGGCAAAACCGATTGCGCGAACATTCCGAAAAAGCACGTCTCTTGGCCGAAAGTCCAAACGATGCTCTGCAACATGCAATCAAACTCAGTGAAAATGGACAACATATTCAGGCCATGACTCTTTACGAAGAGTTATTAGCCAAGTATCCGGCCGAGCCGATGGTTGCTGTGGCTTACAGCACGCTATGGGAATCCATCGGCAAACCAGAGCAAGCCGCACGAATGCTGAAGCGAGGTATAGAACTCACAGACAAGGGCGACACTTCACGGCGTCATATTTATGAGCAACACCTTGATGAGCTATCCCATGCATCGTCCGTTTCTTGGGGCCGTTTCTTCCGCACGATTGTGTACGTCGGCGCATCGACAGGAAAGGAGATGTTGGGCATCAATGGGCGTTTGGGAATTAGCACAGAATCAAAGCTCAGTCTATCATTAACAGGGAATTACAGTTCTTGGGGAGGAAATCCTGTGTCCAGTGTTGGTCTGTCGGTGTACAAATCATGGAGTTGGTTTGTACTCGGCATGGGAACCTCATGCCAATGGATCGAGAATAAGGCGACCTGGGGACTCTCACCCTCTCTCGGTGTGGCAATATTCAACCTTGCCGGCAACTCATCAGTCGATATAACCCTCGGTGCAATAATCCCGTTTAGCAACGAAGACACCTTCGGCTACTCGTTATCTATCGGAAGAACAGTCTACTTAGACTTCAACAAGAAAGGGAGGATACAATGAAAAAAGCAATCTGCGCTGTAGCTTTTATGCTGATATGCTGCATGGCCTCATCCCAGAGTAACCTATTGATTACAGATTCACTCGCAAGGAAATGTCTGCGTGGCGGAGCTGTATATGGCGGGAAGCTGCATTTAGCGGCCACACCAGCATACATTCAACTATCCGAACAGGTCAAAAAAGACATGCTTGCCCCCATCTCAAAGGCGCTCAACGGACTCGATATTATTGTTTATCTCAGTCGTGCAGAGCGCGAACTATGGTCTGCGGGGAAGTGGGAGCTCCATCTTGTTGAAGCATGGAATAATGACAGCCTCATGATAGAGACGTACCGCCCTCTGGAATTAAAACGCAATGGTGAATCACGATGGTTCTACACCATTGGAGGCACCTTCAGCGGTACCAAGAACCATAACAGCGGGGCTATCAATCTAAGGGGCGGCAGCTATCTTTTTCAAAACAAAGCCGACATATCGTTAGCAAGCAACCTTGGCTACATCAATGATACCGACACATCACAGATAACAGCTGATATTGGCTTGGATCTGCGTTATTATCTACCCTGGCGCATAGCCAAAGTCCGAATTGTACCTTATGCTGGTGGTGGCATTGCATGGGCACTCGCACCATCAAGTTACTGTGAGATAAGAATTATTGGCGGTGCTTGCTGGTTTCTCGGTTCCTTCGGCATTGATCTGGGCATCCAATATGGAATCAAAAGCCACTTTGCAGCGACACTTGGTCTCACATTTCGTCCTAAACTGTAACCGATAGTCTTCATATAAGCTCGCTTTCTGAATAGCGAACTGTTGACACATATTAAAACACATGTCAACAGATTGAGGGCAAGAAGGTTACGCCACATATCTTTCCGGTAAGAGAAGGACGGTCCCTGCCCCGGATACAACGTTAACAGTGCAGATTTCTGAATCCACAATTCAGCATCGTGCACCCACTTAGTCAAGAACGGAGCCCCCAGTGCGACAAGTGGTGATAATCCGGTAGGGGATTGTCACCCGCCGGAATGGAAACAGAAAAGGCACAGCGCCCGGCCGCTGGGCGGCGCCGCCCCTTTGTTCTTGCG
>JAZNSV010000155.1:0-12146 GCA_045591485.1 Bacteroidales bacterium
CCGCCTGCGGCTGGGCAAGGTGGCCACTGTCGCCGGCCTTGCCTTGGGCCTCGCCGCCACCACGGTGCAGGCAGCCGAATGCAACCCAGCCATACCGTCCAAGGTCCCTCCCACAGTCAAGGAGTCGGTACATGTGGCCGACAGCATTACGATAAAAGGCACGGTAGTAGACTCCAAGACGAACGAGCCGTTGCCGTTTGTCAACGTCATCGTGAAGAAAGACGGCAAGATGGTGACAGGATGCTCAACCGACTTCGACGGCAACTTCAGCATCACCGTCTCCGAGGGCAGGTATGATATAGAGGCATCATATATAGGCTATGCCAGATACATTCAAACAGATGTTCTTCTCACGAGGGACACCACATTCGCCACAATCAAGCTAAGCGATAGTGACAATGTTTTCCCTGTTACGATTGGAATAATAACTGATGAAGACATACATCCCGTAATAGAAATCGACCCCAACGGCGCATCCCAATACTTGGAGAAAGACGGCGTGAAGGTCATCGTGCGCTGACACAATATTTTCCAGCCGTTTACGTTATCCATGATATGAGCGAAACAATGATACAGACCATCCGCGACTACTTCGCCACACAGCCCGTGCTGAAGGCGTGGATCTTCGGCTCCTACGCCCGCGGCGAAGAGCGCGAGGACAGCGACGTGGACATCCTCGTGCAGTATGACCCGGCAGCCCGCATCTCGCTGCTCACCATTTCACACATGATGGGTGAATTAGAACAGAACACAGGCAAACGCATAGACCTGATCGAGGACGGGTGCTTGATGCCCTTCGCGGTAGAGTCTGCAAATCGCGACAAAAAACTCATCTATGAGAGAAGAAGCTAAAGATATCGAGCGGTTGCAGCACATTCTTGACGCGACCAATGTGTTGATAGACTTCTCCGGGCGTCACACACTTGAAGAAGCGCAAGCCGACCCTGTGGTGTATTTCGGTTTGGTGAAACACGTTGAGATTATAGGTGAAGCCGTATACATGCTGACTCCGGAATTCAAGGATACCCATCCTGAAGTAAACTGGGGTGATATTGAGCGCATGCGTCATGTGCTTGTGCATGGATACTACAAGATTCGGCCAAAACAATTGTGGGAAACCATCATTGTTGACATCCCGACTCTGAAACCGAGTATCGAGCGTATGATAGCGGAAAAACCGAAATTGTCATGACCCACGGGAAGAACATCTGCAACCAGCTCAAAGAGGTCCGCAAGCGCATTGCGGAGGAAAATGACATACCTCTGGAGATAGAGGAGTGCAGCTACAAGGGCGAGTGCCGCGGCACCTGCCCGCGCTGCGAGGCGGAGGTGCGCTATCTGGAGAACGCCCTGGCCGACCGCCTGCGGCTGGGCAAGGTGGCCACCGTCGCTGGCCTCGCCCTGGGCCTCGCCGCCACCACGGCGCAGGCACAAGCTCCTGCCACGGATCCAGCCAAAATCGAGCGCACACAGCACGAGCTGTCGCTGATGGCCGATTGTGTGACGGTGCGTGGCATGGTGCGAGATTCTAAAACAAAAGAGGAAATTCCTTTCTGTCGGATTCACATAGTCGATTACAAGACACATGTCGACATTGATACCGTTGTGGACAACGGCTTCAAGGGGAACTTTGCCATCCGCGTGCCCAAAGGAGAATACTACATCTACGTCCACCATATCGGATACAAGGAGGGTGGTGGCAGAAAGTGGACCATTGACAAAGATACCGATATCGGCGACATTCTGCTCGAACAAGGCGTAGTCCCGGTCATCGAGGTGGGTGGAGTAGAATCGGTTCCCCTTTCAACTACACCACCAGGGCATGAAGACTATTACCAAGGAGTCGGGGGCGCAGAGATTATCGTGCGGTAGTCTGTCGCCGCGCAAACAATGTCACGCGCACCGGTGCGGAGGGCATTGGAGGGTGTGTAAGTGCTCCCCGCACGTGAGCGAGGTCTGTTTTCAATGAAAAAGTGGAGTCCGCTCATGAGCGCGGTGATATTGCACAAAAACGACGGAAGCGCGCCCGATGCGTAGTCCCGTGCCGAAGGCACGATATACTATTAACCCCACACTAAGCGACAGCGCAGTGTGGGGTATTCCGTGACCAGCCGTGCAAGCGTGCCGGAGGCACGCTACTAATCTGGTTTGCCATGCTGATTAGTAGCGTGCCTCCGGCACGCCAGCTATCATCGGAGATAGACAAACCCCACACTGTGCTATCGCTTAGTGTGGGGTTATTGGGATGGCGTACCTTCGGTACGCTGGCATGCGGACGCCTGCGCTTCCGGTTAGGCGCCGAGTTCGAGGCGCTTGAAGCCGGTGCACTTGAGGTCCTTGTCGGCCTTGGCGATGAAGTCTTTCACCTTCACCTTGCTCTCCATGATGTACTCCTGCTCCATGAGGGTGTTCTCCTGGAAGAACTTGTTGAGGCGGCCGTTGGCAATCTGGTTGATCTGCTGCTCGCTGAGCTGGGCCATCTTTTCGGCGGCGACTTTCTCCTTGATTTCGCGGGCCTGGTTGACCTGCTCCTCGGTGATCCAGCCTTTGCCCATGTTGGAGGCCATGTGCTCCTCGCTGTCGACGTGGGCGGGGTTGATGCCGGCCTTCTTGAGGGCGGCGTCGACGGCCTTGCCGACGAGCTCTTCCTTGGTCTTCTCGACGGCCACGCGGAGCTCCTGGTCCTTGATTTCCTGGGGCACGCTGTCGGCGTCGAGGGCCACGGGACGCATGGCGACGACCTGCATGGCGATGTCGTGACCGACCTGGTCGTAACCGGCCTTGTTCAGTCCGACGATGGAGGCCATGCGGTTGCCCGGGTGGATGTAGGCGTAGACCTTCTCGGCCTCGATGGTCTCGAAGTGGGCCAGCTCGATCTTCTCGCCGATCTTGGCGATCTGGTCGGTGATGGCGTCGCTGACCTTGGCACCGTTGAGGTCCATGGCGAGAACTTCCTCCTTGGAGGTGATGTGGTTCTGCATGGCGGTGTCGAGGATGCTGGTGGTGAAGTCGACGAAGCCGGCGTTGGTGGCCACGAAGTCGGTCTCGCAGCTGACCATGATGATGGCGCCGTAGTTGCCCATGGTCTTGGCCAGGACGCAACCCTCGTTGGCGTCGCGGTCGGCGCGTTTGGCGGCCATCTTTTGGCCTTTCTGGCGCAGCAGCTCGATGGCTTTCTGCATGTCGCCGTCGGTCTCGACGAGGGCTTTCTTGCAGTCCATCATGCCGACGCCGGTGAGTTTGCGGAGCTCGTTAACCTGTGAAGCGGTAATTGCCATATTATTGTTCCTTTCTATTCTTTTAATGATTGATTATTGCAGGAAGCCCTAGGCATGCCTAGGAGGTCCTAGGGTGTCCTAGAGCTTCCTATGAATTACTGTTTACTCAGCCTTCGGGGCTTCCTCGGCCTTGGGTTCCTCAGCCTTCTCGGCCTTGGGCTCACCGGTGCGGGGACGGCGGGCGCGGGTCTTGCGCTCGGCGGGGCGCTGCTCGTCGTTGTTCTCGACGGGGGCGGCCTCTTCCTCCTGCTGGGCGTCCTTGTCGAGGGCGCGCTCGTTCAAGCCTTCCTGGATGGCCTCGCACATGTGTTTGAGGATGCAGGCAATCGACTTCGACGCATCATCGTTAGCGGGAATCGGGAAGTCGATAAGCTCGGGGTTGGTGTTGGTGTCCACGAGGGCGAAGGTGGGGATGTTCAAGCGGCGTGCCTCGGCGACGGCGATGTGCTCCTTGTTGATGTCGATGACAAACAGGGCGCTGGGCAGACGGGTGAGGTCGGCGATGGAGCCAAGGTTCTTGTCGAGCTTGGCGCGCTCGCGCTGCACCTGGAGGCGCTCACGCTTGGAGATATTGTTGAAATCCTTGTCGTGCATCAGGGCATCGAGGCTGTTCATCTTCTTGACAGCCTTGCGGATGGTGCTGAAGTTGGTCAGCATGCCGCCCGGCCAGCGCTCGGTGACGAAGGGCATGTCCACGCTCTTGGCCATCTCGGCGACGACCTCTTTGGCCTGCTTCTTGGTGGCCACGAAGAGGACCTTCTTGCCGCTGCGGGCCATCTGCTTCAGGGCAGCCGCGGCCTCGTCGGCCTTGGCGATAGTCTTCTGCAGGTCGATGACGTGCACGCCGTTGTGCTCCTTGAAGATATAGGGAGCCATTTTGGGATTCCATTTACGCTTGAGGTGACCGAAGTGGCAACCAGCATCAAGCAGTTCTTCGAATTTGAGTTCGTTCATTGTTTACTTTCCTTTTTGTTGTTTCTACTTTTACCAACCGTCGGGCAGACCTCAGGGCTGTGTTTTCCGGCTGTCCTATGCTGCTCGGAGTGTCAACGCAGCGGTACATCCTGACGATTTGGATACTAAACTGTCTGTTTGGGTGTGTTGCAACACTGTTGCAACATACAGGACCGGACTAACGCTTGCTGAACTGGAAGCGCTTGCGGGCTTTGGGCTGACCGGGTTTCTTACGCTCGACCATACGCGGGTCGCGCATCAGGAAGCCTTCCTTCTTGAGGGCGGTGCGATCCTCGATGTTGTTCTCGCAGAGGGCGCGGGCGATAGCCATACGCAGGGCCTGGGCCTGGCCGGTGATGCCGCCACCGTCGAGGTTGGCTTTGACATCCCATTTGCCTTCGGCGTTGGCCACGGCGAAAGCCTGGCCGACGATGTACTGCAGCGGACCGGTGGGGAAATATTCCTTATAGTCGCGACCGTTGACCATGATGGTGCCATTGCCCGGAGTCATATAGATACGGGCCACAGCGGTCTTTCTTCTACCAATGGTGTTGATTACTTCTGCCATATCTTCTTATTATCTAACTTCGTTGATATTGATAGCTTTGGGGGTCTGACCCTGATGGGGATGCTCGCTACCGGCATAGATGTAGAGGTTGCGGTAGAGGGCGTCGCCGAGGCGGTTCTTGGGCAGCATGCCGCGGATGGCGTGCTCCAGGATGCGCTCGGGGTGCGTGGCACGCACCTTGGCAGGGGTGGTCTCGCGCTGGCCGCCGGGATAGCCGGTGTAGCGCTGGTAGATCTTGTCGGTCTCTTTCTTGCCGGTGAAGACAACCTTCTCGGCATTGATGATGATGACATTGTCGCCGCAATCGACGTGCGGGGTGTAGCAAGGTTTGGTCTTGCCGCGCAGGATGTTGGCCACACGGGTGGCCAGACGGCCTACGGTCTGTCCTTCGGCATCAACCAGCAGCCATTCTTTCTGAACGGTCTGCTTGTTGGCTGATACGGTTTTGTAGCTTAACGTACTCATTTTTTTATTTTACTAACGATGATATTTTCTCTTTTCGTTGTTAATTTCTCCGCTGACTGAACCACATTTTGCCTGCCGACGGATAAGCATGCATTATGCGTACCAATCTGAGAAAGTGCAACTTGAACGGGTATACAAGGTGCGTCTTCCCCATTTTTGGAGAGTGCAAAGTTACGAACATTTTTTTAACTGGCAAATTTTTTTTTCATTTTCCCTGCAAAAAGTGCTCTTCCTGTCCTGACAGGCAGCAGAGATACTTTTTGCGTTGTGTGCCTATGGTGGTGGCCACCACGAAGAGGTCTCCGCCCTCCTTCAGTCCCAGCTGTTTCTGCAGCTCGGCAGCGGCCACAGGGTAGTTGCGGGTCACCACATGGGCTTTGCCGTCGGGTATGGCCTCGGCCACGGCTTTGCGGCTTGACTTCAGCTCGTGCAGCATGCGGAAGGTGCGGCCGGGGAAGTCGCGCACCAGCCTGTCCGAGGTGTAGAGGTGGGTGTTGGGGGCCAGTTTTTCGAGGTCCATCCACTGACAGATGAGGTTGAAGGGACCGCCTTTCATCAGGGCGGCGTCTGGCTCGTAGAGGTATCGGCCCACGACATCGCGGTAGTGCGGCTCGGTGGCAGCCTCTTCGCTGCGTGTGAAGCCGCAGTCGTAGAACTCTCCGTCTTTTCTGTCTCTAACAATGCAGTGTATTTTGGTCTCGCCGTCGTGGTTGCCACAGATGAAGAGCACTTCTTTGCACTCGCCTTTGACAGAAACAATGTGCACCTCGGCCACGCCTCCCAGCTGACGGCATGCCAGGTCGATGTCTATCATCGGCGATGCTTTGACCATCAGCCACCGGCAATGGGATTGCAGCAGTTCCATGTGCTGCAGGATGTTGGGCTCGCAGTCCTCGAAGGCGGCCACCTTGCGTCCTGTGGCCGAGCGGCGGGCGGGGTCGATGAAGAGGATGTCGAAGCGACGGTCTTCGTTGTCAAGCCATTCCATGCTGTCGGCGCAATGGACATGGATGTTTTCCATTCCGAGGGCCTTGCTGTTGTGCTCCATCAGGGAGCAGAGCTGCTCGTTGCGCTCCACGTAGTCCACGTGCGCCAACACCTGGGTGCTCAAGATATTGGCTGCATGTGAGCGCTGTGCGAAGGCGATGCTGTCAATACCCATGCCACCGGTGAGGTCGGCCACGGCGACGAACGCCTCTTTGCCGCAGAGTTCATCGGCCAAATGGGCTTTGTGTGCCGCCGTCTCGTCCGACGATGCCTGCTCGCGGTTCAGTCGGGGAGGGTAGAGGAAGTCCTCACAATCGAGCAGTGACGGCCATTTCTCGCGTGCGGTCAGCCGACCCTCGATTTGCTGCACTGCCGCCGGCATATCGATAGAGGGATACCGCGCGGCACTGAGCAGCAGCCGCGCGGTATCCTCGTTCTCATGCTCTCTCGCAAACTCTATAATCTCCCGCTTCGCGAAATCTTGGAAATCATGGAAATTATCGTTGGACTTTACTTGTTCGGTCATGGCAAATCTTGGCAAATCTGATGGAATCTATTTCCTGTAGAACCTGTTGGGGACTTTTATCATTCCGTGGGCAAAGTCATCCTCGTTGAAGTTGATGAGCCATCCTAATGGTTTGTTCATCAACTTCAGATAGCTCCGCAGTTGTTTATAGTGCAAGGCATTCAGCTCGGTCACCGATTTAAGCTCCAGTATGATGGTGTCTCAAGATTTGTTATAGCCCGACAGGCGGAGGCGATGATTTCCAAGATTTCAAAGATCTCCTCCGCAGGCGGGGAAGAAATCAATAAACTCCCTCGTCATGCAGTTTCTTCAGGCGCTCGACCACCATCGGGCGGTCTTCCTTGTAGGTGACGCCGAACCACTGGGCCGTGGTCTTGAGCACCGTCATGGTGGCCGTGCCGTTGTGGATGAAGGTGTTGACGGCGAAGGGTATGTAGTATTCGCTCTTCATCTCGTTGCCGTGCTCTCGCAGGAAGTCGACAAAGAGTTTCTCGCTCTTTTCGAAGTAGTCGGGTGTGAAGCCGAAGAGGTTCATGCTCACGGTGGCGTCGGCGCTGAGGGGGTGCATGCTGCCGTCGGTGTCTTTGTATTCGATGCCGTTGGCAGTGCGGCCTATGGAGGTGCGCTCGGTCATGCCGATGAGCAGTCCGTTGGCGTCGGTCTCGCACACGCCGCGGCTGACGGTGCCGTTTTCCGAGAGGGTGTTCTCCAGGCGGTAGCCCACCATGCAGTAGTCGCCCTGCTTGCCGTCGAGGGTGCGCAGGTGGTCGGCCATGACGCGGAAGGCGTCGCGTCCGTAGAAGTCGTCGGCATTGATGATGGCGAAGGGCTCGTGGATTACGTCTTTGGCCATCAGTATGGCGTGGTTGGTGCCCCAGGGTTTTTCGCGGCCTTCGGGCACGCTGAAGCCTGCGGGCAGCTTGTCGAGTTCCTGGTATACGTACTCGACCTCTATCTGGTTGCCGTAGTGGTCGGCGTTGACGTGCTGTTTGAACTGTTCGGCAAACGAGCCGCGGATGACGAAGACCACTTTGCCGAATCCGGCGCGGATGGCATCGGTGACGCTGTAGTCGAGGATGGTTTCGCCGTTGGGGCCTACGCCGTCCATCTGTTTCAATCCGCCGTAGCGGCTGCCCATGCCTGCGGCCAGTACTAATAGTGTTGGTTTCATGATATTTGTAAAAGTTAAAATTTAAAAATTAAAAGTTAAAGGTTCATTGTCTCTGTAGAGACGCGGCGTGCCGCGTCTGCATTTCTTTGTATCGTGGGTTTTTCTTGTTGGGGTATTTAAAAGTTGTCTCTGTAGAGACGCGGCGTGCCGCGTCTGCATCCTTTTCTGTTGAGGTATTTAAAAGTTGTCTCTGTAGAGACGCGGCGTGCCGCGTCTGCATTCTTAAATCTGCATTCTTAATTTGAAAGGTCCTAAGTTTTATCGTTTCTTTTTGAAAAAATCTTTCATCAAGGCTGTGCATTCGGTTTCGAGCACGCCGCCCGCCACCTCGGTCTTGGGGTGCAACACGGGCCCTGTGAGCAGGCTGTAGCCGCGCTTGGCGTCGCGTGCGCCGTAGACTATGCGGCCCACTTGGGTCCATCCCGCCGCCCCGGCGCACATCGGGCAGGGCTCAACGGTGACGTAGAGCGTGCAGTCTGTCAGATATTTGGCTCCCAGGGCCTCGCTGGCGGCGGTGAAGGCCAGCATCTCGGCGTGGGCCGTCACGTCGTGCAGCCGTTCGGTTTGGTTGTGGGCGCGGGCTATGATGCTGCCTGTGGCGTCTACGATGACGGCCCCGATCGGAATCTCGTCTTCGTCCATCGCCGCGCGGGCTTCGTGCAGGGCCGCCTGCATATAGTATTCGTCGGGGTTTTCCAGTATGCCCATGGCTGTCTTTATCTTATGGGGTTGTCTGCGTTGAATATCATGTCGTCGCGTTCGACGATGGCGGCTTCGGTGGTCTGCACCGTGACGCGTCCGTGCCGCACGAAGCTCTCTATCCGCGGCAGCACCATCGGTCCCACCTCCTGGTATTCGTGCATGAATTTCATCTCGATGCGTGCCGCCTCGAAGGGCCTGTAGTTGGTGGTGTCCATGTTGCCGGTTTCGCGGATGAAGGCCAGCATGCCGGTGGGCTCGAACATGTATTCGCGGTCGAAGCGTTCGGGCGCCTGCACCAGCACCGATTCCATCTCGCCGTGGTCTTTGGCCACCACGCGGCCGCGATATTCGAGATGTGCGTTCTGCACGCGCCATCCGTAGAGCGGTCCGCGCCAGTCGTATCCCGACAGGCGGTCGTAGAAGACGTCGGGTGTGATGTCGACCCAATAGCCCAGGTCGGGCTTGTACATCCTCATGCGGTCGTTGCCGTTCGAGCAGTAGGCCGTCTGCAGCGACCCGTCGGGCCTCCACACCTCGATGCGGTGTTTCTGAGGCCATGTGTACCAGCGTTTCAGCGTGAAGGTGTCGGTGGTGCCGATGGTGTATATCTTTGTCACGAGCGTCAGCATGCTGTCTTTGGGCATGGCGTCGGCATTCATGATGCCCAGATACCGGTCTACCAGCATGGCGGCGGTGTCGGGGCGGTACATGTGGTTCTGCGCTGCGGCCCAGAGGGGCAGCAGGCCTAAAAGCATGGTGGCTAACGTCTTTTTCATAGCGTGGTGTGGCTTTTGAGGTTTCATTTTCTGAAGGGCACGCCGAGGCGGTCTACCTTGCGGCGCGAGGTGATGTGCACCTTGGCGTTGAAGCCCAGCTCGGCGGCCAGCCGTTGCAGCTCTTGCTCGGCATTGTCGGCGAGGGCCATCTGCTGCAGCTTGTCGAAGGTCAGCTTGCGTCCGGCCTTGCGGCTGAGGTCGGCGTAGGTGCCAGCGAAGCGCACGTCGAGTATCGGGGCGCTGATCCACACCGAGTCGCGGGTGGCCAGGCCGCGCCCCACCTCGATTATTTTGGTGACCGACACCCAGAGGGCGCTGTCCTGCACTATGCGCAGCTGGCCGTTCATGCCTATGCCTTCGAAGGTGGCGTCGAAGTTGGTCACCGTCCGTTCTTTGGCTGCGGGTGCTGCCTCGGCGGCCGGTGCGGCGGTCTGTCCGGGGGCGGTGCTGTCGGCCCCGGCGGGGGCGTTGGCGGCCTGGCGACTGCTGCGGCATCCGGCCTTCGCCAGCATCGCTGCCAGCAGGATCATCGCCACGGCCTTCCGCCGAAGTGCCGCTGCGGCTATATTCGTGTCGCCCGTACTGTGGGCTCGTCTCTGGCTGTCCATCCTTTTTATTTATTCTGTTTTTTTTTACTTACCCATTAACACACCCCCACACATTCAAACACTCAAGCACTCAGGCAATCAAACACTCAAACATTCAAGCAATCAATCACTTCTCTATCACTTTCAGGTGCCGCTGCAGGGTCTCGCTCTTGGGGTCGAGCTCGACGGCGCGCCGCATATAGGGCAGGGCCTCGTCGTCGCGGCCCAGCAGGTGCAGCAGCCAGGCGTAGGTGTCAAGGCTGTTGGCGTTCGAGGGTTCGGCTTCTATGGTGCGGCGGCTCATCTCCACGGCTTTCTCCAATTGGGTGTTCTGCTCGCCGAGGTAGTAGGCATAGTTGTTCAGGGTGCCCCAGTCGTTGGGCCGCAGGCCTATGCAGCGGTCAAACGCCTGCCAGGCCTGGGTGTATTTGCCCGTGCGGTAGTAGCATTCGCCCAGCAGGGCGTAGGTGTCGGCCTCGAGGTAGCCCTTGTTGAAGCCCCAGCGTTTGGCCTTCTCCAGCTTCGACAGCGCCTCGGCGTAGCGCTTCTGCTGCACCAGATGCACGGCCTGCATAAAGAGCGGCAGGGTCTTCATCGGGTACATGCTTTCGGCGCGGGCGGCGTAGTCGATCATGTCGGCCTCGCGTTCGGGCACCTCGCTCAGGCACACCAGCAGCCCCTCCCACACCTCGTAGTGCGACGAGTCGTTGCGCAGCGCCACTTCGAGCCACCGCGCCGCGTCGGCATACTTGCGCTGGCGCATCAGCGCGTCGCCGTAGACCAGGGCGTAGCTGGCGCTGTCGTCGCATCCGGCCACCGCCTTGTCCAGCATCCGGTAGGTCTTGGCGCTCCGGGTGCCGTAGAACTCTTCGTTGGTGTAGAACGACGCCAGCAGCTGCAGCTTGGTCTTGCAGTCGAGCTTGGGGTTGGCAATGGCCTGCTCCATCTCGCGGTCGGCCTCGTCGGGGTTGCCCGTGCGCTTGTAGTATTCGGCCAGCTGTATGTGTATGTATTCGTCGTCGGGGCGCTCGGCCAGTATGCGGTCGTAGTAGCGCTTGGCTTTGGAGTATTTCTTGCGGCTCATATACATCTCGGCCATCATGGCCTGCAGGCGCCGCTCGTGCGGCATGGCGTCGGCCAGGCGCTCCATCTCGCGCACGGCCTTGTCTTCCTTGCCGGCCGACATCCAGAGGCGTTGCTTCTGCAGCGACACGGGTTCGGTGATGCCTATCATCCGCTCTACGCGGTCCAGCGCCGCCACTGCGCCGGCCATGTCGCCCGCCATGACGTAGGCGTCGGAGAGGGCGTAGTAGTGCTCCAGCACCTCGGGCTGCAGCTCCACGATGCGTTCGCGCGTGGCTATAAGGCCTTTGGTGTCGCCGCTGCGGGCCTGCACTTCGGCCTGGGCCGTCAGATACCAGCGGTTCTTGGGCTGCAGGGTGGTGGCGCGGGCCAGGCAGGCCGTGGCGCTGTCGGTCCAGCCGCGCCGTATCAGCAGGCGCCCCATCTCATACCATGCCGCCGCACACTGCGGCCGCTCCTGCGCCAGCTGGCTGTAGGCCGCCAGCGCCTCGTCGGCACGGCCCGCCTCGGCCAGCGCCACGGCGTCGATCAGGCGGCTGTCTTCGGCCAGCTGCTCGGGCGTCACCTCGTGTATCGGCTCGCGCTCGTAGCGCCCCTTCTCCGTGGCGGCACCCTCGCGGGCTCCGCCGCACGACGCCGCCAGCACCGCACCCGAAATCATCGCCGCCAGCACGGCCATGTTCAGTGTCTTTTTCGCTATTTTTTTGTTCATTATGTCTGCTATAACGCACCGGCGGACGCTTTATTGTGCCAGCCCGCAAATTTTGGTCGGCATGCCTTGCCTTGCCCGCGCCGTCTGTCGCAAACCGGTCGTCGGGGTTTATGCCGAAAGAAATGCCTATCGGGCTGAAAGGACGGGATTGGTTGAGAAAGCCGGTCTGGCGACCGGTCGGAATTTTAACAATACTTAACAAAACTTAAGTTCAACTCATAAATGCAACACTTTGGTCAAAAACAGAAAAAGGAGCGCGGAAGCCTTTAAACTTTCAAAGGAGAAGTGCAAAAAAAATGCGGCTTCTCCCTTGATTGCGGAAAAATGTGTATCTTTG
>JAZNSV010000156.1:0-2266 GCA_045591485.1 Bacteroidales bacterium
CCCTGTGCCGGGCCGACGGCGTGGCCCACGTGTCGCAGACGGTGAGCGAAAGCGCATGGGTCACCTACGGCGGCAACCAGGCCATCGTCACCCTCCGCGGCGTCGACGCCTCCTACCGCGCCCTGAGCGGACTGGACACCCTGCTGGCCGAAGGCCGCTACGCCCTCGGCGTGGGCGAACTGCCGGCTCTGATGGTCGGCGGCGAAGTGTGGCACACCCTCGGCATGCGCAGCCAGAGCAACACCCTGGCAGCCGTGCACATACCCAAACGCGGCACCACCTCGATGGGATTCACCATCGACGAAGCTTTCAACATCGGCTACGCGCTCCCCATAGCCTGCTTCTACATACAGCAAGACATAGACCGGCGCTACGTGGTGACCGACGCCGCCTTCGTGCGCAACCTGATGCACTACGCCCCCGACGAATGCACAGCCCTGGCCATAGGCCTGAAACCCGGCGCCAGCCCCGACCGCGTCAAACGGCAGATAGCTCAGCTGCTCAACCACCATGACACACGCTTCACCGTCAAAGACCGCTACGACCAGCAGCCGCTCTACTTCAAGATATTCCGCACCGAACGCCTCGGCATCTACCTCATCCTCTCGCTCATAGTGCTCATCTCCACGCTCAGCCTCGTGGCCTCGCTCTCGCTGCTCATCATCAACAAGGGGCGCGACGTCTTCATCCTGCGCAGCATGGGCCTGACCGTGCAACGCGTGCGGCGCGCCTTCGCGCTCGAAGGGATGCTCATCTGCGCCGTGGCCGTGCTGGCAGGCCTGGCCATAGGCTTCCTCGTCTGCTGGCTGCAGCAGACCTTCGGACTCGTGCGCATGGGCGACGGCAACTTCGTGGTCAGCGCCTTCCCCGTGGCCATGCGCGGCATCGATTTCCTGATCACCTTCCTACTGGTCATGGCCATCAGCAGCCTCAGCGTGCTGCTCACCGTGCGCCGCGCGCGGCTCTGACGCCGACCGGCTGCGGTTGACCACCCACACCCCCGCAAACACCGCCAGCGCCGCCACCACCTTGGTGGGCGTCAGCCGGTCCATGCCGCTCCAGATAGCCACGGCTATGGCTATTATCGGCTGCAGGTAGCCATACATGCTCACCAGCGTCGGACGTATGCGCTGCTGGCCGTAGGGCACAAGATAGTAGGCTATGAACGTGGAAAAAACTATCATGAACGCAATCTCGCTCCACACCCGTCCGCTCACGGCGCCGAAATCGGTCTCAGGCAAATGCGGCAGCGCAAACGGCACCGACACCAGAAACGACACCAGAAACATCCACTTCATGCTCGTCACCACAGAATAGCGCGCTATCAGCGGCCTGCAGGTGCCCAGATAGAGGGCGAAAACCATATAGTTGGCAAAACAATAGAGTATGCCCACCACCTCGGTCTCCGACGCACCGCTGCCGCCGAAATTGCTCTGCAATATAAGCCACAAGATGCCCCCGAAGCTCAGCGCCACACCGAGGGCCTTCTTCCACGTGACGGGCTCTTTGAGGAATATTGCCGCCACAAACATGGTGAAGATGGGCGTCGTGGTGCTCATCACCGAGAGGTCGACCGGCGTGGTGTGGGCTATGGCATGCAGAAACGTCAGCTGCGGCAGGAAAAGGCCCAGCATGCCGGCCCCGGCCAGCCGCAGCAGGTCGCGCGGCGGCACCTTCTCGCGCGGCGCCACAAGCGAGGCCAGCCAGAACAAACCGCCGGCCACAAGCGACCGCATGGCGAAAAGCACTATCGGCGCTATGCCGCCCTCGATGGCTATATCGCGGCACACCACCACATTGATGCCGAAAATGACGTATGCCGCCGCCGCCGCCAGATGGCCCATTGCTATGTCCCTGTTGATCTTCATCGTTGCCATTTATCAATCTACGGCATACATGCTCAGCATGTTACCACTGCTGCCGCACGCCGTTTCAGCCTGCAAAGATACATGTTTTTTTCTTTTCGCATTCAAATGTGTCCAACAAACAGCCCCATAATGACGGCACCTGGTTTGCCACGGACGTGAGTAATTTCTAAATTCTAATTTCTAAATTCAATATTCTAAGTGGTCCGGGTGCGGCAAATATCCCACTGGCCACTGAAATCTCCCTGCCTGCGGCAGAGATCTTGGAAATCTTGGAAATCGTGGTTTGTCTGAGTGTGCCGGTCGTTGGCATCTTGGAAATCCACGCGGCGCTCCGCTCGCGTAATCTGAAGCCCACCAATCAGCCGCGTCAGCGGCGGCACTCACATTAGCCGTGGGCG
>JAZNSV010000157.1:0-32459 GCA_045591485.1 Bacteroidales bacterium
GACAGTGGATAGCCGTGGGCGTGAGTCCCCGGACACAATAAAGACAAATCCGAGAGCCCCGCAGGGGCGACAGTGGATAGCCGTGGGCGTGAGTCCCCGGACACAATAAAGACAAATCCGAGAGCCCCGCAGGGGCGACAGTGGATAGCCGTGGGCGTGAGTCCCCGGACACAATAAAGACAAATCCAGGGAGCCCCACAGGGGGGACAGCGGATAGCCGAGGGCGTGAGCCCCCGGACACAATAAAGACAAATCCAAGAGCCCCGCAGGGGCGACAGTAGATAGCCGTGGGCGTGAGCCCACGGACACAGTATAGAAATGTTCAGGGAGCCCCGCAGGGGCGACACACAATGAGCAAGATATGGCCAACACTTTTGTCCAAAACTACATGCACATCACCTTCCATGTAAAAGAAGACCGCCGCATTGACACCGGCGACATTCCCAAGCTATGCGACTATATTGGCGGCATTGCAAAAAATATGGAAGGCGTTCTCCTTGCTGGCGGAGGAACCTACGACCATATTCATCTCCTCGTCTCTGTACCCAAAAATATCTCGTTGTCAGAATATATGATGAAAATCAAAGACAACAGTAGTCGATGGTTAAAAACAATCGACAGCAAATACCGAGCCTTTGCCTGGCAAGATGGGTACGGCGCTTTTCGGTTAGCGCGTCACGAATCAACGCCGTAAAAGGGTACATTGCCAACCAATGGGAGCACCACCGTAATAAAACATACGCTGAAGAGTTGGAAGAACTGGACAAAGCGTATAGCATGATAGCCAATGTACCGCCCTTTCAGGGCTCAAACCCGAATACCGTGTAAGGTCTCCGTGGGCTCACGCCCACGGCTAAAGAATATCGCCCCTAAAGGGGCTATTGAAATCGACCTGCCTTCGGCAGTAATATAACCCATGAACACAACAAAAGACAATAACACCGACAACACTTGGACCACCATCATCAAGCCTAAGGAACGGCTGCTGAGCGTCGACATCGGCGAGCTGTGGCGCTATCGCGACTTGTGCGCACTCTTCGTCAAGCGCAACATCACCACGCAGTACAAGCAGACTGTCCTCGGACCGCTGTGGTACGTCATACAGCCGCTTATCACGGTGGCGATGTACATGGTGGTTTTCGGCGGCATAGCCAAGATACCCACCGATGGGTTGCCGCAGCCGCTGTTCTACCTGAGCGGCATCTGCCTGTGGCAGTATTTCAGCGAGTGCCTGAACAAGACCTCGTCGACATTCACTGCAAATGCGGGCATTTTCGGCAAGGTCTATTTCCCGCGCATGGTGGTGCCCATATCTACGGTCATAAGCAACCTGCTGCGCTTCGGCATACAGTTCGCACTGTTCCTGGTGGTCTACGCCATCTACCAGATATGGATCATCCCCGGCCAGATACATACCAACTGGTACGCCCTGCTGCTGCCGGTGCTGGTGGTCATGTTGGCCGGACTGGCGCTGGGATTTGGCATACTCTTTTCGAGCATGACAACCAAGTATCGCGACCTGTCGCTGCTGCTGAGCTATTTTGTCAGCCTCTGGATGTATGCCACGCCGGTCATATATCCGCTTAGCACTATCACCAACGAGAAGCTGCGCTTTGTGATGAGCCTCAACCCGCTGACTGGTATTGTCGAGGCGTTCAAGTACGGATTTCTCGGCGAAGGCCAGTTCAGCTGGGGTATGTTGGCCTATAGTTTTGGCTTCATGATGGTATTGCTGGCTGTCGGTGTGGTGGTCTTCAACCGGGTGCAGCGCACGTTTATGGATACGGTCTGAGCGGTCGATGGTCGGCGAGAGAGACATATTGTTTGCCCTGGTGAGGGCAGCCCTCGAAGGGAGACGGGCCGAGGGATTAGAGTCCGTCGAGGCCACGGTGTGGTGGCGAGTCTTCCGCTTGGCGCAGCAGAACCATGTGGCCGCATTTACGGCCTGTGCTCTGGCCGACGGTGTGCCGCGCGACGTGCTGATGCCGTGGTTGGCCGAAAGCGAACGCGCCAGGGCCCGCTACCGCTTCCAGTGCGATGTGCAGCGGCAGGTGGTCGACACCATGTCGGCCCACGGCATAGAGACCCTTGTGCTCAAAGGCACGCACACGGCTCAGTACTATCCCGAAGCCGAGGTGCGCCAGTTCGGCGACCTGGACCTCTACTTCTTCGACCGCCACGACGAGGCCGACGAGGTGGCCCGTCGCGAACTGCATGTGCAGGTCGACGACCATTCGCACCACCACACACGTTACGCGCTGCGTGGTATCACCATAGAAAGCCACTACGACTTCGTCAACACACACTATCCGCCCAGCAACCGGCGCTATGAGGCTATGCTCAAGGAGCTGGCTCCGTCGCCTACGTTCGAGGTGCTCTTCCTGCTCCGCCACATGGCAGGCCATTTTGCGGCCAGCCGCATCACGCTGCGCGATGTCTGCGACTGGATGCTCACCCGCCGGGCGTTGGACGACAATGTGGACTGGAGCTGTGTGCAACGTGTGGCCCAAGAGTACGGCATGACTCCTTTCCTCGAAGCGATGGAAACGTTGAGCAACGGAGATGCAACCGACGCACGTTTTGTCGACAATGCAGTCTACGGCGATATACGCGACCATAAGGGAGAAAACATGGGTCGACTGCTGTGGAAAATGCGCCGTTGGCGTGCCAACGCATGGAAACGCCGGATGGTCTACAACGACAGCCCGCTGTCGCTCCTTGCGTCCAGCATCACCGCGCACGGCCTAAAACCTCAAAGCATACTTCACAAAATGTAATTTGTTTACGGTTTACTGTTTACAGTTTACGGTTGCGTACTGATTGTATGGTCTTAAAATAACAAATATATCACGAATAATAACAAATCTTACGTCTGTAACAGAAACCCTAATGTACTCATTCGAAACACTTAATGCATGGAAAGAGTCTCGCAAACTGGTAGTGATAGTATACCAATTGTTAGATGATTTCCCAAGTTTTGAGAAATACGCATTATGTGACCAAATCAGAAGGTCTATTGTCTCAGTTCCTTCAAACCTAGCCGAGGGAAGCGGACGTATTTCATTAAAAGAGCAACTGCATTTCTACGAGATATCGTATGGCTCATTGATGGAGGCTTATAACCAACTGATATTAGCATCTGATCTTAAATATATCGGAGAACATTCTCTTGACGAGCTTCGGCCTCAGATTGACACTGTTGCAAGAATGCTCAATGGCCTACGTGCGTCCATACTTAAGAAAACCAATTCCACCCCACAACGCAGTAAACTGTAAACAGTAAACGGTAAACTGTAAACAGTAAACGGTAAACCATAATGACTGCAATAGAATTTAACAATATCAGCAAGATATACCGCCTGGGCCTGGTGAGCACCGGCACTCTGGCGCATGATATTAAACGCTGGTGGACCATGAATGTGCGAGGGAAGGAAGACCCCTACCTCACCATCGGCGAAACCAACGACCGCAGCACCAAAGGCGACAGCGAATACGTCTGGGCGCTGAAGGACATCGACTTCAAGGTGGAGCAGGGCGATGTGGTAGGCATCATCGGCAAGAACGGTGCCGGCAAGAGCACCCTGCTGAAGATCCTCTCCAAGGTCACCGCCCCCACCACCGGCACCATCCGTGCCCGCGGACGTATCGGGTCGCTGCTCGAGGTCGGCACTGGCTTCCACCCCGAGATGACCGGCCGCGAGAACATCTACATGAACGGCGCTATCCTGGGCATGACGAAGCAGGAAATCAGCAAGAAGCTGGGCGAGATAGTCGACTTCAGCGGCTGCGAGCGTTATATCGACACCCCTGTGAAGCGCTATTCAAGTGGTATGATGGTGCGCCTCGGCTTCGCCGTGGCCGCCCATCTCGACCCCGAGATATTGGTTGTCGACGAAGTCCTCGCCGTCGGCGACGCCGAATTCCAGAAGAAAGCCATCGGCAAAATGCAAGACGTCAGCCGCGGCGAAGGCAGAACGGTGCTGTTTGTGAGCCACAATATGGCCGCGGTCGCCAATCTTTGCACATCTGCCATTCTTCTTGAAAATGGGAAAATCTTGGACTCGGGACAAGTCGACCATATAATTGACCTTTACTTACACCAAGGCAACGACCTCAGTTCATCTGTAGAATACGGCCTTGACGAAGCACCAGGGTCAGATACCATCAAATTACGTAAGATATACCCTGTCAATAATCAAGGCACACCTGTCGACTATGGGTACATTAACCAATCGTTAGGCATCTGTTTTGAGTACGATGTCCTGCAGGACACATCGCCTTTCACCCATGGAATAAACATATTTAATAGCAAAGGTGTCCATATCTTCACCTCACACGACAACCAACCATACCCCAAGATCATAGTAAAGAAGGGATCATACCGCACCTGCGTTTGGATCCCCGAAAACTTACTTCAAGATGGTGAATACTCTGTCAGTTTCGCATGCATGAGATACAACCCTTTCCGCATATTATTTCATGCCATGGACCTCATAAAATTAAACATGGAAGATGTAATCAAAACCGACACACGAAACGAAAACTACAATGGAGGCCTGCCTGGGTTGATTCGCCCCTATCTTGAATGGTCAAAGACCCTTAGCATCTCTTAATCACATATATTATGGAATCAACTGGGGAACGTTTTATACCCGAACAAATGTCTGGTAAAATACAGGCAGACCATTGGTGCCGCTATCACTTTGTGTGCACTATCCTAAATCTTCATGACTGCGTAGTACTTGATATTGCATCTGGTACAGGATATGGTTCTCATCTCATATCCACCCATGCGAAAAAGGTTTATGGCATTGACATTTCTAACGAAGCCATCAAGTATGCCCAATCTTTTTATCATTCGTCCAATCTTGAATTTCTCGAAGGAAGCTGTACCAATATTCCTCTACCCAACCACTCCGTTGACGTATTGATATCTTTTGAAACCATTGAACATTTTGACAGACACGAAGATTTTTTTTCTGAAATCATACGCGTAATTCGCCCTAAGGGCATACTGATTATGTCTTCTCCGAACAAAAGACTATACACTGATGCAACTGGACAGAGAAACCCCTACCACGTTAAGGAACTATACAACAGCGAATTTTTAGCACTAGTATCACGCCATTTCAGTCATATTGATTACTACGGACAAAGTCATCTTCTTTCATCAGTGATATATCACATTGAAGGTGAATGTACATCCCTTGGGAAAGCAATGGAATACAGGGATGGAAAGGTGGTTGGCAAAGAACCGTTGTACAATATTGTCATTGCATCGAATAATTCTGTTTCCCATTTGAAAGCACCTGCCACCTTCTTTTTCGAAGACACCGAGACAATAAATAATCTACGCCAAAATTCTTTTCTTGAGGGAAAAGAATATGTACACAATACTCCCTCCTGGAAACTCGGGCACTTCTTGCTTGGCCCTATTCGTTTGATCCGCCACATCTTTTCCAAACATGACACTACACCATAACCATCAGCGATCATCAGAATGAAACTATTTACAATCATAGTAACCTACAACGGCATGCGGTGGTATGACAAATGCCTTAGCAGTCTACGCGGTTCCTCGCTTCCCACGGAAATCATCGTCATTGACAACGCATCTTCTGACGGCACCGTGGCTTTTATTCGTGAACACTATCCTGAAGTAGATTTGATGGAATCTCCGAAAAACCTTGGCTTTGCCAAAGCAAACAACATAGGCATCCGGAAAGCCTACGATGCCGGAGCCGACTATATCATGTTGCTGAACCAGGATGCCTGGGTTGAGCCTAACACAATGGCGGAGCTGGTGCGTTGTTTTGAAGAAAATGAGCATACCGGCATTGCCTCTCCGGTCCACCTTAACGGCACATATACGGGTCTTGACTTCAAGTTCCACAACAGCATGAGTGGAATCTTTATCTCCGACCTCTATATGCAACATATAAAACCCTACTACGAAAGCCACTTCATCAACGCCGCCGCATGGATGATGAGCCGCCAATGCATAGCAACCGTCGGTGGATTCGACACACTTCTCTTCCGCCATTACGGTGAAGACGTCAACTACGGACAGCGCCTTCACTACCACTACCTGCGCTTCGTTATCAGCACCCGTTGCACCATCTGCCACGACCGCGAGGATCGCAAAAATCACGACTTCAAATACGACTCCATTGCGTCGCAGACGGACAGAATGGCACAACGGGTGGAACTTGGCGACATCAACAGAGAACCAAATATTCCCTGCCGCATTCAGATGCTCAGAAGGAAGATAATTAAAAGAATCTTGCGAGGCAATTTTAAATCAATTCCTGTCATCAACGACGAAATCCACTTCCTTGAGACCATAGCCAAATCACGAGATACCAACAAAAAAACCGGATTGACATGGCTCTGACAACACATAGCTATCAGTATATTACACCATTTTGATATTTTCAACACACTGTAATCCACCCTTTAAATGGTACCAACATCACCCCGTAATCTCCCATGTGTGCCCCAAACACATGGGAGAAACGGCGAATGAAAGGGGGCAACACCCCCTAGGCGGTTCTTCCATGGGGCGCGATATATGAACAACTACGTGGTTTACACAGCAGTCGTCGGCCAATACGACGACATCCAGCAGCCGTTGGCAAACAACGGGCAATTCGACTACATCCTCTTCTCCAACGATATTGTGGAGAGGCAAATCGGGGTATGGCAGGTGCGTCCCATCCCCTACAGCAACAGCATACCGACCAAAGTTGCCCGCTGGGTGAAGACACACCCCGAAGAGTTGCTGCCCGGCTACGAGTGCTCACTATGGCTGGATGCCAACATACAGGTGGCAAGTCCCGACGTGTATGTGAGAGTAGTCGAGTTGATGGATGCAGGTGTTCCCATGGCCAGCATGTGGCACCATCTGCGTAACAGCATCTTGGAGGAGGCTTTGCAGGTGGTATCCTCAAATGTTGAGCACGAAACCGCCGTCTACCGATGGATAACGCGACTGAGGAGAGAACACTACCCATTCGGAAACGACTTGTACGAAACTGGCGTGCTTTTTCGCAATCACCGCGATCCTCGCACATCCCAAGCCGACCGACTGTGGTGGGACTGCATAGACCGTTATTCCAAACGGGACCAACTGTCGTTTGGCTATGCGCTGTGGCGGACGAACATTGCATGCACCTATTTCCTACCGCAGGGCTACAACGCACGCAACAGCACCTCATTCCGTTACATACCCCACGATGACAAGAGACTCGATGTTGTCATAAACAAAGAGGAGGATCCCATCAGCAACTTCTACTGCCGCCTGCACACCGCCGAGGACGGGAAAAACTTAAGATGCATACACTCTCGCAACCTACGCTCACGCCACCCCCTAGCCAACCTGAAAATATGCGGATTTGCCTATCGTGTCCTTTGCTGGCTGAAACAGTAACCAACAACATGCTCAATGATATCACTCATAGTTTGTTCACGCACAAGCCTGCTTTCTGCGAAGTTGCGCGACAACGTGGCCACCACCATCGGCTCCGACTACGAATGGGTAGTGGTGGACAACGCGCAGCACAGATACAACATCTTTCAAGCCTACAACGAGGGGGTGCGCCGCGCCGCGGGCGACATTCTCTGTTTCATGCACGATGATATTTTATACCATACCAATAATTGGGGCAAAATAGTCGAAACTGCGTTTGAGGAAAACAGCAATATGGCTTTATTGGGTGTCGCTGGATCGCACCTATTTGTTGATGCTGCTCCTATGTGGGGCTTCCAGCATGTCAGCACCGTTCGCATTTGGTCTAAAGAACCGATTCGTGAGACGCCTTTTGATCAGCATGGAGTTTTGCCTGATGGAGGATATTGGTGTGGTAATTTGGCATTCACCGAAGGTCGGACGAATGTTCCCGTGGCTAATATCGATGGACTGTGGATATGCTGCAGGAAGGAGTGCTTCAATAAAATACGATTCGATGAGCAGACATTCGACGGCTTTCATTGCTATGATGCCGATATCTCGATACAAGCTTTGACAAACGGATGGGATGTAATGGTGAATACGGAAATACTGATTGAACATTTTTCGGATTCCATCCTTACCCCCGACTATTTCCGAGCAGCCGACCAGTGGTACGGAAAATGGAAAGATTGTCTGCCGATAGTGCGTGGCGTAGAATTGGATGCACGGATGGTTGAAACCATGAAATACTATACCCTGGATGCTAGACGATATGAAGAGGCGCTGATTGAAAACCGACGTTTGTGCAATACATATGCCTATCGTTTAGGGAAGATTATATTGAAGCCTATTTCTTGGCTGCACTGCAATAAATAAGCAAATGGAAGTCTCCGTCATAGTACCCAACTATAACCACGCGCCTTATCTTCGACAGCGTATCGACAGTATTCTGAGTCAAAGTTTTCAGGACTTTGAACTGATACTGATCGATGACGCCTCAACAGATGAAAGCCGAGCGGTAATGGAGTACTACAGCAACAATCCCAAGGTTGCTCATATAGTGTTTGGCGAGACAAATAGTGGTTCGGCTTTCCATCAGTGGGATAAGGGTATAGAATTAGCCAAGGGTGACTGGATATGGATTGCCGAGAGTGACGATTACGCCGAGCCTACATTTCTTGATCACCTGGTGAACGAGGCGGCAAAGGTGCCGCTGTGTACGCTCGCATATGCCGCCACTTGGTGGGTCGATGAACATGGAGCCAAGTTGTGGGACACACCGGCAAGCGGTGAAACGATTGTGTACGAAGGCCATGATTTTATCCGACGTAAGCTTGCGGTATGCAACTCCATAGTCAATGTGAGCGAGTGCATCTTCCGCCGCGACTGTTACCGGCCGTCAGAGAGTTATCGTTATGAGCACATGCGTCTTTGCGGCGACTGGCTGTTCTATGTGTTGCTGGCCGAACAAGGACGCGTGGTGGAGGTGAAGGAACCGTTGAGCTACTATCGGCAGCATGGCAGCAATATCTCAAACGATGCTGAGCGCCGTGGGTTGACATTCCTTGAGGGGGTGGACGTACTGGATTACATGGTGGAGCATTGTGGCCTGAAAAGAAGTGATTATGCACGAGGGTGGGCTCGCATGTGGTCCCGGTACGAAAAACAATATGAGTTTTCCGCAGAGGTACAGAAGCAGGTTCGCCGGCGACTCATGCAACGGCACAAAGCAATAGTTTTTTTTCACTCTTTATACCGCATAAAGTCATGGCTAAGGTAACGGTATTGATGCCGACATATAACGTGGCCCCCTGGGTCGAGGAAGCCATTCGCAGCGTCCTCCGTCAGACCTACCGCGACTTCGAGCTGCTGGTGGTCGACGATGCGTCGACAGATAGTACTTTAGAGATTGTACGTTCGATTGACGACCCTCGCATCCGCATTGCCGCCTTTCCCAACAATGTGGGGTTGACGGACAACCTGAATCGAGGTCTTGACATGATAGACACAGAGTTGTTTGCCCGCATGGACGGCGACGACATCGCGCTGCCGCATTGGCTACAGAGTGAAGTCGATTTTCTCGACAGCCATCCTGATGTGGGTGTTTGCGGGGGCGGGGCACAGAGGTTCGGTACAAGCAACTCGATTGTCAATCTGCCCGAATGGCATGAGGAAATTGCAGTGAATATGCTGTTTCAGTGCTCTATACTTGTGCCGACAGTGAGAATGAGTGTGATACGTGCAAATGGTCTGCGCTACAGGAAGGACGCGTTCCCTGCGGAGGATTATCGGTTCTGGGTTGATTGTATGCAGGTCGCACGTCTGCACAACATGGATGACATTCTCTTCCGTTACCGTATGCATGCAACACAGATATGCTCTTCGTTGCAGGATGATCAGAAAGTCAAAGTGGCTCTTGTGCGGAGCATTATGCTCCGTCTGTTAAGTGATAGTGTTAACGATGAGGATGTGGCATATTTTACCGGCGTATTTCAGGGACAAATTGAATCGTCTGCCGATTTGAAGAAAAGAAGCCGTTTCATCGGACGTATCGTTGGCCTCAATGCCAAGAAACATTATTATGATGACAGGATTTTGAAAGAAAGACTGGAAAACCATTTACGCCAGACCCTGTACTACACCATTGTAGAACGTTGGTTCACCGATGGCTATAGTATCAAAAGCTATCTGCGCTACCTTTCGGGTGGACTGGCGTTGCATACAGGAATGCATTACGAGACACGCTTCTTGTTGAGGAGTATACTAGGACGAAAACGATAGTTATATAGTCAACCGATGCGACAGGCTATTCTGATTACCGCATATGACGACGTGCCTCAACTGAAAAGGTTGTTGGACTATTTCGACGACGACTTCGAATTGTTTGTTCATTTTGACAAAAGAAGCAAGGCCTGTTTGGACACATTGGACACACGTCCGAATGTCCATGTATACCGTTACTACAAAGTTCCTTGGGGAAGCGTGAACCATCTTTACGCTATTATAAAGCTCATGAAGGTGTCGGTTGAATACTCAGACTTGGAGTACTTCCACTTGATTACGGGCAGTGACTATCCGCTACTTGCTTTGAATGTATTCAAGACCTTCTGCGAATGTCACCGTCATGAGAATTATATGGAGTATTTCCCTTTGCCGCGAAAGTCATGGGATGGCGATGGCGGCTTGGAACGTGTGAATTACTATTGGCTTCAGCCGTGGCTCAGACCTACTGGCGGCAGCTCGCTTGGAAACAAGCTGACAGCTTTTTTGGTAAAGATGCAACGTGTGTCTGGATTGAAACGAGGATTTCCTTTTTTCGAAGGAAAGCTGTATGGAGGAGGCACCTATTGGAGTATGTCAAGAAACGCAATCGAATATTGTCTTGGCTTCATAAAAAATAATCCAGCTTATTTACGACATTTCAAAATGACAAAAATTGCCGAAGAGTGTTGTTTGCCGACATTGTTGGCCAATAGTGACATTGAGCTGGCAAATAATAGTTTGCGGTATGTTGATTGGCGGGGCTGCGGTGGCTCACCTAAAGAGTTGACTATTGATAGCTATCAAAGTATAAAGGCATCTGATGCCCTTTTTGCTCGTAAGATAAAAAGTGGTGTATCTGATGAACTGATAAGACAAATACAATTGAACATTGAATATACGCAGATTAAATAATCTTGTTTTCCCCAAGCGCGGTGAAATATGGATGCTGCATCGTGTTGTTGAATGCCGCAGTGAGAATGCTCAACAGAGGATGTTGGAAGTTACATCTGATTGGTTGGAGAGGTTGATTTGCAACCGACTTGATCAGGGCTGGCGGTTTATACCGATTTCCCAAACAAATAAAGGTAAACGCTGGATATGTATTACACTGGATGATGGCTATTGTGATAATTTTTCGATTGCCCTCCCCCTTTTCCATAAGCTTAATGTCCCGTTTTGTGTTTATGTGACAAGTGGTTTTGTGGACAATAAGATACCAATGTGGTGGTATCCAGGCGAGAAGCTTGGTATTTCTCAAGGCGATTTGATGGAGATGACAAAAAATCCGCTGTGTACTATCGGTGCACATACGGCAAATCACCCGCATTTGGCCGCTTTGTCAAAGGAGGAACAGCTACATGAGATAAGAGAATCAGTATACTGTTTAGAGGATATAATTGGTGATAGAATCAAGCATTTTTCGTATCCACATGGCTCATACAATAAAGACAGTATTGAGATTTGTAAAAGTTTAGGTATGAGTACGGCTGTAACAACATCTGGTCGTACAGTGCGCACCAATGCACGGCCATTGACTTTGGATAGAATCAATGTAGTCCAGCCATAATCAGAACTATGCTTTTTTCAATCATAATACCGGTATACAATGTTGAGGAATACCTTGAGGAATGTCTTGAGAGTGTTTTAAATCAGTCTTTTATCGATTGGGAAGCTGTATGCATAAATGACGGTTCAACCGACAGTTGTGCCGATATTTTGTCGGACTACGCTGCCCGTGATAGTCGTATTATTGTTGTTAATCAGCAGAATAAGGGCTTGAGTGCTGCTCGTAATACGGGTATAAACAAAGCGCATGGAGATTATATATTATTTTTGGACAGCGATGATTGGCTCGAATATGATACACTTGAGGGCATTGCGGGTAGACTCGGTGGAAATGATATGATATGTTTCGGTGGTTGGCATGGTAATCAGTGCGAGGCAAATATAGAAGCATCATATTCTTCTGGCTGGGAGTACTATAATGAATGTGCACTGGCTCCCCATATATTCCCGTTTGTCTGTGTTGTATTGAGATGTTGTCGACGGAAGTTGTTTGAAGATAATAATTTGAGATTTAAAGAAGGAATATTACATGAGGATAATCATTTTACGCCGAGGCTTTGTCTTTTGGCCGGGCGTACAGTTGTACTTACAAACAGTTTTTATCATTACAGAGTGCGCTCAGGTAGTATAATGGCTACGAGATCGACTCGTAGTAGAGTCGACATGGTGCATATAGCCAACGATTTGTCTGAAATGTTCTTGAATCAGAAAAACATAGAATGCAGAGTGATATTCAGGGCTCTGACAAATTATTATCAGGTTGCGTATGCAGGCGCTAAAAGGGAGGAGTATGGGATGCTTAACCAGTCTGTTGCGTGGAACTTGTATTATGAAGTTAGTCGTACAAAATTCCGGCATAGAGTTAACTACTTGCTTATAAAACATTGTCCAGAATTGTTTGGACTGGTTTATGATTTAATCTAAAGCCATATGACTTACTCTTTTGATGTTTTTGATACATGCCTGTGCCGTTTATGTGGTGAGCCGCGTAACATGTACGATGTACTGTCTACCAGAGTACAACAGCTTATGGGCGAGGATGGCTCGGAGCATATGCGTCAGTTGTTCGTGGTTGCTCGAGCTCAAGCTGGGGGTAAGAATTTGCGCGAGATATATAGTTGTGTGGCACAAGTCTATCCTCTTCCATGCAGCGTAGACGATATGGTGGATTTGGAGTTGGATACAGAGCGCCTAATGCTTAAGCCGATATTGGCGACACTTGAACTTGTGAAAAACTTGCGTAAAAAGGGAGACATACTCTTTATTAGCGATATGTACCTCTCTTCCGGTTTTATACGAGAACAACTTGTTAAATATGGATTCTATCAAGCAGGGGATTGTTTATATGTAAGCGATGAAGTCGGTGCCTGGAAACGTGATGGCTCTTTATATAGACTCATTCACGAAAAAAAAGACTTGGTTTACCGTCAATGGCATCATTATGGCGACAATTGGCATAGTGACTGTTCTGTACCGCGAAGTTTCGGTATTCATGCTCATCACCTGCACTACGATTATTTACCATATGAGGAAAAGTGGAGCCAGAATGCCACTTTACAATACCAGTATCCATCTATTTTGGCTGGCGTTGCCAGAGCTGTACGTCTTTCTTCTGATGCTCCTGACAATCAAAAGGCTTTTGTATGTGATGTAACTGCCCCGTTAATGGTCAGCTGGGTATTGCAGGTGCTGTATGATGCAGAGCAGCGCGGTATTCGTCGCCTGTATTTTTGTGCACGCGACATGCATTCTCATTATCACATTGCATTAATCATGCAGCCACTATTTCCTAATATAGCCATTAGGTATTTGTTTATATCGTCACCAGCACTCTACAATAGTCAGCGATGCATTGATTATCTACGCCAGGAAGGCTTTTGTGATAATGTTTTGTCTGCAATTGTGGACTCTTGCTCTAGTGGGAAAACAATCAGAGTGATGAATGGGTTATTGGCAGAGAACGGATATAATCCTATATATGGTTATTTCTGGGGAAAGATGTCAGTTGGCGGAGAGCCATTTGTTGATGAATACTTTGAATTGGATGCAGACTATCTGTCGATAATGACAAATGGAAGAATAAAACGCATTATTGGGATGAGGGTTGTTTTCGAAATTTTAATGTCTATCAATTACCATAAGAAAACAGTCGGCTATGAAGAGCGCTATGGTAGGATTCGGCCAGTTTTCGAAGAAGATCAGGTTGACTCTTTCTTCTTCGCCAATGGAAAAACACTTCGGGAAAACAAAAAATATAACGATGCCCTTATAATGTCCTTTGCAGATGGAATGATTAAGACCGGACTGCACCATTTCTACCAGTACTTATTCAATCGAGTCTTAGTTCCACAATTAATAGACTTTAGCAACTATCCGTACGCTAAGTATCTTGACTATCTCCATGAATTTCAATTATGGGGCAAGCCGTTTGTGGGAAGATTGACAGGAAACGGACAAGGTATATGGAAGCGTGGCAACCTCTTTTATCGCCTACCCTATTGTCTTACTTCATTCTTGCGGGCTATTCTTTCTGACGATAAAAAGCGTCGGCAACTCAATCAAATATTGATATGGAAAAACCGAAGTTGATAGTTATTACCCCCGTGCGCAACGAGGCCTGGGTGCTTGAATCCTTTCTGACTCACTGCTCCTCATGGGCCGACCATATCATTGTCGCTGATCAGCACTCCACCGATGGCAGCCGCGAGATTGCACTGCGATTCCCCAAAGTAACGCTGATAGATAACCCTACCGACGAATGGGTGGAGAATGTTTGCAGGGCTAGATTGCTCGAGGAAGCGCAATACATCCCTGGAGACAAAATCATCTTTGCGCTCGATTGCGACGAGTTCCTTTCCGATGGTTTTCAACAGACAGCAGGATGGAAGCGCATCATGGAATCCGAGCCCAACGAGATTTTTTACTTCCGGTGGCTCAACCTATATGGAGACATGTCCCATGGTCAAATCGAAGGAACTGGTGCCGAGTGGGCAGCTCATTATGCTCCGGATGTAGACATTGTTTCAGAATATCGCGAGCGCGAACGACATGCCGTACATTGTCAGCGGGTACCATGTCTCGAGGGCGACCGATGCCGGTATACATTGATAGAAGATATACTTTTCGTACATCTTGGGAGCCTCAACAGGTATAGAATGCGTAACAAGCTGGACTTTTACCAGGTTGTAAATTTTGACAAGAACCCACAAAAATCCAATCCCATCAGCCTCTATCGAGCCTACACGGACATTCTTCAGTTCAAAGCTCCTCGGCTTGATTCACCAGTGCGAATCACTACCGCCGATGGACATGATATCACGTCTCATGTTCGCATTGCCGAACCCGGTCAGCATTATGTCGAAGAAATGTCTACCATACTTCGGAGAGAAGGCTTCAAAAAATTCCGCTGGCTTTGTATCTGGGATAATTCCTACTTGTGTGCAGCTGGCATTGCTTACAAGCCGCCGTTCCAAATACGGACAATACATCGGTATTTGCGCACCACCCAAAGATACTCGCACTGCTATTTGGTTAAAGTGATTGACAAGTTGCTGAAAATGATGCCCATGTCCGCATCACAACCTCTTGCGCCTAAAGGCGCATAACTACTGTATTGATAACAATTAACACTATTAAAACAAAAAATATAATACAGTTTTGCCATATGTTTCGCTGCTCAATGCATGAATGGCATCGCGAGTGAAGATATGACAACCCCAAAGTTTTAAAACGTAATTATTAAACGGTAATGAGACATTCGGTGAGACATATTAAGGTATATCTTGTAATCATTTTTGTCTATTTTGCCTACCTGTTGTGCAACGTGTTGACGCCTATGGTGATTGACGATTGTTCGTATGCGTCGACAGGGCGTTCTATAGGTGAGATATGGAGCAGGGAATCGCATGACTATTTTACGTGGAGTGGGCGTTTTGTGGCCCATAGTGTTGCTCAGTTTTGGAGTGGAATAGTAGGCAAGGGCGTGTTTGATTTTGTCAATCCGATTATGATGTGTGTCCTTGTGCTATTGGTGCATCGTTTTTCAGAGTTCAAGAATGTACAACCGGTCAATCTGATTATTATTTTTACGTTGCTTTGGTTTTTTGTACCGGACCAGTATGTCACTCAGTTTATGGTGGCAGGGAGCATGAATTACATTTGGGCAACTGTAATTATTATGTCGTGGTTGTATTGCCTTATGAAGGATGGTGAGCGGCGATGGCATAGAATTGTATTACTCGCATTTTTCTCTATCATTGCCGGTGCATGGTCTGAAATGTATGCCATATGTATTATACCAGCTATCACGTTTTGCCTGTATTGTTATCGCAAAAAATACAAATGGAATGCGAGATTTGCTATAATGCTTTTGTGTTTTTGTTTTGGTGCTGCTTTTGTTGTGCTCGCTCCCGGTAATTTCTCCAGAATGGACGGCCTGTCCCAGTCAACGCCATTCGGCACTCGACTGGTTAATACTTTGGTTTATGTTTTAAAAAGTCCACTTCCTGTTCTATGGATGTCTACTATCGTGTTATGGCTGTTCCAGAAAAAAAGATATCCGGATTTTTGGCGCTCAAATGTCTTTTGGTTTGCGGCAATATTTTGCTCGATAGCCTTCTGTGTTGTTTCTGGTGCATCGTGGCCGCGTACGCATTTCCCAGTATATATATTCAGTATTATCCTGTTGATGAAGCAACTTGCGACCTTGTCATTGAAGCGATGGCTTGAAGTTGCATTTGCTGTGGCCGCTTTGGTTATTGTGGTGGCTGATTTATATAACGAAAACGGCATCCTTTACAAGCAGATGTCTGCTGTTAATTATGTCAGAGACAATGCCTCAAAAGAAGGAACAATAACATGGCGTGGTACCAGGCCCTCTCGAAAATCTATTTCCGGTGATGTTTTCTCGTGTTATGGTACTAATTGGCGTAATGTAGAGTTCGCGAAATACTATAACCTTCCTGTTTTTAAGGTTGTGCCGCAACAAGTAATGGATGTTGTTTGCGGCCTGGACACTATATATCACGATTATGTTGTAAGACGTATGTCTCATGAGTATACACGAGTGAACGGGATTCGGATAACATATACAGAGGATACAGTATTTCGGTATCCTGCCAAAATAGCTCGACTTGTTTCGCTTTTCGGTGTTCCACTGCAAGATAGGTGTTATGAAAATAGGCAAGATGCTCCGTTTTTGCGTGGCCTGCTGAAAATGCAAAATGGTCTCTATGCCGAATATGGAGCAACAAATGATGACGAGAGTGTCGACGCATATGGGATAGTTGCTGTCCCCAATGGGACGTGGCTCTATTATCCGAAGTCATACGAAACGATGTGTGGCTATAGCATTTTACGATTTGATGTCATTGGTGAGTAAAGAAAAAGAGTATGCCTGTTTTTTCAATTGCTATGCCGTTGTATAATAAGGCGGCCTATGTAGGGAAGGCTGTCGCCAGTATCGTCAACCAGACGTTTACGGATTGGGAACTTGTGGTTGTCGATGATGGTTCGACTGATGAAAGTGCCGATATCGTGCGCCGTTTTGAAGATATGCGTATAAAAATAATACGCCAGCCAAATGCAGGTGTTGGCGTGGCACGAAATCGTGGTGTGGCAGAGGGTATGGCACCATATATTTGTTTCTTGGACGCCGATGATTGGTGGGAACCGACTTTCTTGGAAGAAATGTCACGGCTTGTTGAACGGTATCCTGATGCTGGTATATATGGGACAAACTATTTTATAGCGAAAAATGGCAGGTCGCGAATTGCACCGATAGGTGTGGGAAAAGATTTCTCCGAAGGCGCGATAAATTATTGCCGAGTATACGCAAATACGTTGTGTATGCCGCTTTGGACAGGCGCAGTCTGTATGCCGAGGAACGTGTTTGATGAGATGGGAGGCTTCCCAACGAATATCAAACTCGGAGAGGATTTTTTGTTGTGGATTCAGGTTGTTTTGAAATATAAAGTTATATTGTATAACAAACCTTTAAGTAACTATAATCAAGATGTTGACATTACATATCGGGGAACGCATCATCTGCATGAGCCTAAAGAACATATGCTTTGGAACTTGGAACACCTGATGCAATATGAGGAACAGAATGCAGATTACAAGCAAATGGTTGACAACCTGCGGATATATAGTCTGTTACCATATTATTTAACTACAAAGTATCGCGATGCTGCACTACGGGAACTAAACAAGGTAAATTGGGATAACCAGTCAGCAGAAGTAAGGCGGTTATATAAAATGCCGGTTGCATTTTTGCGTTTAAGGCAAGTTGTGTTGGAGTGTGGATCTAAGGTTAAGCAGACATTTTTGAGGTATAGATAATGATACCCAAAACAATACATTATTGTTGGTTCGGCCGTGGGGAGATGCCTCAGTTGGCTATGGAATGTATTGAGTCGTGGCATAGATTTATGCCTGATTGGAACTATAAGCTTTGGAATGAAGATAACTTCGATGTTGATATTTTACCATATACACGAGAGGCATACGCCGCCGGCAAGTATGCTTTTGTGAGTGATGTGGCTCGATTGTGGGCTTTGACACACGATGGCGGTGTTTATATGGACGTCGATTTCGAGGTGTATAAGCCATTTGACGACCTGCTGCACTATCACGCCTTTGCAGGTGTCGAAGGGAGCAAACGTATGCCTGTCATGATGGGTGTTTGCGCGTCGGAGAGAAACGGAGTGTGGGCGCAGGAGATGCTGGACATTTATAACGGCCTGCATTTTATCGGACCTGATGGCACGCCGGACTTGACTACCAACGTCCAACGCCTAACTGCACACATGGCGGCAAATGGATTCAGACAAGACGGTTCGGAGCAGAATTATAAAGACTTGCACGTGTTTCCGGTTGACTACTTTTCGCCGCGGCAGACTACGGGAGAGTTTCTGCGTACAGAAAACACCTATTGCGAACACCGTGGTTTGGCATCGTGGAGCAATGCGGGACACGGATACAAGAACATTGTTGCCCGTATGGTTGGCCCTCGGATAACCACGTCGATAATAAAAATCAAACGTAAAATTATAGGATAAGATGGTTCCATTTTTGCCACATAAGATAGCTGTCAAGGCCATATATATATATTTAATTGCGTTGGTGGCTGTGACTTTCTTTTTCTTCCACTACGCTATGTCTATAGGTTATATAATACTTGGTATTATATGGGTGGTTGGCTTCTTTTTATTGACTGCATACCTTAGCAAGAAATGGCTTTCGCTCCCTCAGAAAAAATATTTGATTTGGCTTGCTGTACTCGCATTCAGTTTGCGTTTGCTATGGGTTGTGTTCAGCTATTTCTTTTATATCTTCAAAACAGGTATACCTTTCGAGTTTGCAGCGGCAGACTCGCTGGGATACTGGGAAGATGGCGCGTGGCTGGCAACAGAAAAATGGTCAGTTATCCGACGGTATCTTTTTACAGACAGAAGCACCATATCGGATTCCGGATACCCTTTGTATCTTGCTTATATTGGTAAAATTTTCGGCCCCAATATATTGACAACCCGTATTATCAAGGCCGTATGGAGTACGGCCACCGTTTTGCTGCTATTTCTGGTGGCCAAGCGTAATATCGGAGATGAGGGTGGCCGTTTGGCCGGCATTATGGCATGTTTGATGCCGAATCTGATTTTCTATTGCGGTCTGCATCTAAAGGAAACTGAAATGTTGTTTCTGATGGTGGCTTTTGTCGAACGTGCAGATTACTTGATTCGTAGCCGCAAGTACAATGTACTCACTATCGCGTTGCCCGTGTTGTTGGCTGGTGCATTATTCGCTTTCCGTACGGTTCTTGGCGCTGCAGCGGTTTTCGCTTTCGCCACGGCGCTCGTATTCACCAACACTAATGTCATCGGACGAGGCAAGCGCATTATGTTGATTGCTTGGGGCATTCTCGCTGCAGCAACCTTGACCGGGGGCACAATTGTCAACGAGGCCGAAGGACTGTGGGAAGAGCGAAACAGCAATCAGGGCGCCAAACGTGCTGACCAGGTCAACAAAGGTGCTGAATGGGCAAAATATGCCACCGGCACAGTGATGGCCCCTATGATGTTCGTGCTTCCGTTCCCGACAATGGTCGATGTCGATGAACAGTACACCCAGCAGATGCTCAGCGGCGGTAATTTTGTGCGCAATTTCCTCGGCGGTTTTGTGCTTATCGCCATATTCAGTGCTATTTTCATTACCAAGAATTGGCGCAATCTTTCACTTATAGGCAGTTTTGTTATTGCTTACCTTGGTATCATTTCCATGAGCGGATTTGCAAATTCGGAGCGCTTCTTGTTGCCAGGCCTGCCCATATTGCTTATCATGGCGGCCTATGGAATTACACAGCTGAACGCAAAGAATTACCGGTTCATCAAGATATGGTACTGGATTGTCCCTGTGATGGCATTCGCGTGGGCGTTCTTCAAACTTGGTTCACGAGGGCTATTTTAGTATGAAGATTCTATTGGTATGTAATTATCGACCTGGGGTCGGTGGCATTTCGGGTCAGGTGGAAGAGCTACAAAAGCACCTGCGGAAGGAAGGCCATGATGTAGATGTCTTCAGCACCAAGGGGTCTGGTTTGAAACGACTGTCTTTGCCGCGCAAACTCAGGAACTTGGCTCGCGACTATGATGTTTTGCATGTGCATTGTTGTTCCGGGTGGGGATTTTTGCCGGCCTATGTGGCGGTGTATGCCGGCCGCAGGGCGCATAAACGTGTGGTGCTTACTTATCATGGCGGTGGCGCCGAAGGTTTCTTCGCCAAACGGACGCGCCTCGTAAAACGTGTGCTGACGCAGACCGATTGCAATATTGTCCTCAGCGGCTTCACCGAGGACGTCTTCCATCGTCACGGGTTGCCATGCACTGTTATCCCGAACATCGTCGATATCGATGCTGCGCATTTCCGTCAGCGCGAAACTATTGCCCCACGATATATTTGTACCAGAGCTCATGAGGAATTGTATAATATTCCCTGCATCTTGCGCGCTTTCCGTACTGTGCAGGCCACTATGGCCGATGCTCGCCTGACACTTGTCGGCGACGGCTCGCTGCATGCCGACCTGGTGCGTATGGCCGATGATATGGGGCTTCGCAACGTGACTTTTACTGGACGTGTCGACAACAGCGAGATATTCCGCCAACTGGAGAACTCCGATGTGCTTCTTTCTGCGCCTAAAGTGGACAATATGCCTGTGTCGCTGTTGGAAGCCATGAATGCCGGCCTGCTGGTCGTTTCGTCCAATGTCGGCGGGGTGCCGTTTATGATACGGAACGGCCGCGACGGTTTGCTCTTCGAGAGCGACAACGATGCCGAGCTGGCACAGAAGATGCTCTGGGCTGTCGAGAATCCGACCATGGCCTTGGCCATCACAATGCAGGCGCGGCGCACTGTGGAACGATACCGTTGGGAATCTATACGAGAAGCAATATATAAAGCCTATGGCCTTTCTGCATGAGAAGATAATACTGCCGTTGAGCGACTTGCTTCGGGGCGAGCATGTCTATGGCGATTTGCGCCGTTTGCGCCAAGCCGAGAAATGGACACCGGAGCAGATGTCTGCTTACCAAGAGGAGCAACTGCACCGGCTGCTGCGTTTTGCTGCCGCCGAGGTACCTTTTTACCGTGAGTGGTTTGCTGCCAGCGGTATAAGTCCTGATGCGGCCTGTTTGAACCAATTGCCTATAGTGAGCAAGGCCCTCATGCGGCGTGAAGGCATCGCCCGCTTCGCCGCCGAACATTACCCCGCAAATGAGTGTATTGATGCCCGCAGCAGTGGCAGCACCGGCGAGCCGTTCTCGTTCTATACATGCCGCCGTTCCGACTCCGTGAACACCGCTGCCAAACTGCGCACCTGGTATCAGGCTGGATACAAACTGGGCGACCGGTATATGAAAATCGCCAACGGTGTACGCCATGGCCGGTTGAAAACCCTGCAGGACCGAGTGAACAATTGCATCTACGTGCCGTTCTTCTCTGTCGACGACGAGACTCTGAAATCAATCTTGACGGAGATTGAATGCAGTCGTCCCCGATTTATTCGCTCATATCCCGTGCCGCTCTATCTGCTGGCGCGCTACCGCAACAGTCACCCGGGCTACTCATTCCAGCCGCAGCATGTCTTCACCACTGGCTCCACACTCTCTGCGCCTTATAGGGCCGAAATCGAGAAGGCTTTTGGCTGCGACGTCATCGACTCCTACAGCTGCGAGGGCACACCTAACACCTACGAGACCCCAGCACACGACGGGTATCGTGTATGCGGCTACTACGGCATCATCGAAGTGCTCGACGATAGCAACCATCCTGTGGTCGACGGCATTGGCCGTGTGGTGAGCACCGACTTCTGGAACCTTGCACATCCATTTGTCCGCTACGACACACAGGACCTCGTCGAGGTCTGCAACGGACAGATAATACGCATCATGGGTCGCGAATGCGAGACCCTCATCGATACCAAGGGAGGACGCTATACGGTGCACAATTTTGTCGGTTTCTTCCAAGAGGACGATCGACCGACAAGACGGTCTGTCGAATCCTACCAGGTGGTGAAACGCTGCGACGGCAGCATCATGTTCCGCCTTGTAGTCAACGACCTTTATAATCAAGACATCGAGCGCTATATCGTCGACCATTGGCAGTCGCTTCTGGGTGTGCCTGTCTCGGTTTCGGTGGTAGATGATATACCGTTGATGCATAATAACAAACGTCTAACCATTGTTGAAGAGTGATGGCCCTGCCGACAAAGAAAAACTGTCTTATAACCAACGATGTAGAGACTACATCTATTATCAATCACCGTCTCGACGACCGAACCGGTCTTCTGGTTGTTGAGCAAGGGCTGCCGAGGCTGCTCGACCTCTACGACCGCTACGGAGTGAAGGCCACCTTTTTCTTCACAGGGCATATCGCCCGGCTTTATCCGCAAGGCGTACGCGCCGTTGTCGAACATGGTCATGAGGTGGGCTCGCATGGGCTGACACACGAAGTCGCCAAGGCTTTCGATGTCATGACCTACGACGAGCAGTTGCGCCATCTGTCCGAATCAAAGAAGATTATCGAAGATATTGCAGGCACCGAGGTTGTCTCGTTCCGGGCTCCGGCAGCTCGTGTTCCCAAGGATTTTCCACTCGCGCTTCGCGAAGCCGGCTATCTGGTCGACAGCTCTGTGGCTCCTCAGCGTCTTGACATGTTTTTCTCTTTCGGCAGTCTTAACAAGCTGCACTGGCTCACTTGTCCGCGCAAGGCATACGTCACCGCAAGCGACAATATTTTCAGCCGTGGCGAAGGCGGGGTCTTCGAGGTCCCAATCTCGGCTTTGGTATTCCCCTATATCGGCACGTTTATGCGTATCTCTCCGTTGCTCAATCGGCTGACGCGCCGTGTGCTCTATCTCGAAACCGTGTTCAACGGACGCCAGTTTGTCTTCCTGACTCATCCCAACGAGTTCATCAACGAACTCCGCGACGCCCAGCCTATCCAGCGTCGCGCCTCCAATCCTTTGGCCTATCTGATGGGCGATGTGGTGCGCCATGCCCTCAAGGTCCGCAATCTCGGCTCCAAGGCGTTGCCTTTGCTCGAACACGAGCTGCGGTTTTTCGAAAAACGCGGTTTCGAGTTCTGCACCTGCAGAAATTTGTATAATCAATTAAACCAGCTATAATGCCAAGCAAAGAAGTACTTCAATACTATCACATGGACACCCCCTTGGGCTACGTGCGCTATGGTGTCCGTTTCCTATGGCGGTTCTTCCTCGACAAGCTTATTTTCTTCACTCCCGTAAAACCTTGGCGCACCGCAATGCACCGTTGGCGTGGCATACGTATCGGCAAAGGTGTGTATATCGGCCACGAAGTTCTTTTCGACCGTGTTTTCCCAGATCTTATCACTATTGGCGACCACAGCGCCATCGGCGACAGGACTATCATCACCGCCCATGCCAATATCCCGTCAGACACGCCGCTGAAGACAATCTACCCCCGCAAGGTGGCTCCTACCACCATCGGACGCGGGGTGTGGATAATGCCTGGTGTCACCGTTTGTCCGGGTGTTACCATCGGCGACGAAGCCGTTGTGGCTACAGGCGCCGTGGTGACCAAAGATGTGCCGCCGCGCACTCTGGTGGCCGGTGTGCCGGCACGTGTTGTCAAAGACCTCAACCCCCTTCTCGAATCCTATGGGCAAGCCTGACAGAATTGCAGTTTTCCTTGGCCATCCGGCTCATTTCCACATGTTCAAGCACATGGTGGCCGAACTGGAGTCCAGGGGCATAGGGGTGGACTATCTCGTCAAGCGCAAAGACATGCTCGAAGAGCTGGTGCAGCGCAGCGGCCATCGCTATTTTGTCGTGCGTAGCCAGGTGCGTACAGCCAAAGGTAGACTGGGTCTTGCCAAGGCCTTGATAGACATGGAACTCAATATGGTGCGATATATTCTGCGCCGCAGGCCCAGACTGGTGATTGGAACCTATGCGCCGGTCCTGTCGCACCTCACACGTGTGCCGTTCATCGTGTGCTGCGAGGACGATACCTCGGTCGTGTCCCGTTTTGCCCGCACCAGCTACCCCTATGCAAAAGCCATCTTGGCACCAAAATACTGCAACGGCGGACAATGGGATGCCAAGATGACAAAATATGCCGGCTTCCAAAAGCTGGCCTACCTGCATCCCAATTGGTTCGTGCCCAGGTTCGACGTTGTCGAACCTTATCTGCGCCACCCGGAACGTCCGTTTGCGGTTTTGCGTTTTGCACAGCTGCAGGCCCACCACGACGAAGGGGTGCATGGAATGAGCAACCAGTTGGCGCTCAGACTTGTCGAAAAACTGAGCCCAACCTATGATGTCTATATCACTTCTGAACGCAAGCTCGATCCCGGCCTCGAACCGTTCCGTTTGGACATCAACCCTCTCGATATCCATCACTGGATGGCGTATGCTTCTATCTATATCGGCGACAGCCAGAGTATGGCCGTCGAAGCTGCAATGCTTGGCACGCCCTCGGTCCGCTTCTCCGACTTCGCCCACCGTATCGGTGTGCTGAATGCTCTCGAGGAACGCTACAAACTTACAGTCGGAATACCGTCCGACGACGAAGAACGACTCTTCCAGGTGATTGACCAATTGGCAGGTATGCCCGACCTGCGATCCGAATTCCAGCGTCGCCGCCAGGCAATGCTGGCAGAGCAGATAGATGTGACGCGGTTCTTTACAGACTTTGTGCTCAGTCAGTTATGCACGACTTTACCCCGGAAAAATACCGTCAGCTGATCAAGTCCCTTTCTGTCGGTCATGCTGCCTACAATGTCATGCACGACGTCGATCTCCGTCCGGCCTATGCCCTGCGGATTGCCCGCATCGAGTCTGAACAGCACCTGCACGCCACATTTTTTTTCCGTGTGCGCCATTTCGACAGCCACGGCGCCACTATCAGGGCTATTGCAGACATGGGCCACGCTGTTGGCTACCACTATGAGAGCCTTACGACCTGCCGGGGCGATGTCGAGGCGGCGTATGACGATTTCTGCCGCAATCTGGAGCGGCTGCGCTCCCTGGCTCCGGTCGAGACAGCTTGCGCCCATGGCAGCCCACGGTCGCCATGGAATAGCCAAGATATTTGGAAACAGTACGATATACATGCCTTGGGCATCTCGTATGAGCCCATGCTCGACACCGTTTTCAGTCGCACCCTCTACCTGACCGACACCGGTCGCCGGTGGGATGGCTATCGCGTCAGCGTGCGCGACAAGGTGCCTGGCTGGCAGGAGCAGTGGGAGCGCGAGGGGCTGAGTTTTCATTCAACCGACGATATTATCCATGCTCTCAGGCAAGTAGAGCACCCGATACACAGCAAAGCACTGCTGCTCAACACCCATCCGCAGCGTTGGATGCCAGTCGGCATGGCCTGGATGGCCGAGGCCGGAATGCAGTGGGGCAAGAATATTGCAAAACGTCTTGTGGTTCTGAATCAAAATCACTAATTCCCAATCACCAGTCACTATTCACCAATATATCGTTATGCTGAAAATACTTACCGTTGTAGGTGCCAGGCCGCAGTTTATCAAGGCGGCGGCTATCTCGCATGCTGTCAGGCTGTCGTTTGCCGGCAGGGTGGGGGAGGACTTGCTGCACACCGGCCAACACTACGACGACGCCATGTCGGCTCGTTTCTTCCGCGAACTCGATATACCCGCTCCGCGCTACAATCTGGGCGTGGGTAGCGGCACGCATGGAGCGCAGACAGCGGCTATGCTCCGTGGTGTCGAAGATATTTTGCTTGCAGACAGTTACGACGCTGTGCTGGTCTACGGCGACACCAACTCGACCCTCGCAGGCGCCCTTGCCGCCGCCAAGCTGGGGGTGCCCGTGATGCATGTCGAGGCCGGTCTGAGGTCGTTCAACCGCTCGATGCCCGAAGAACTCAACCGTGTGCTGACCGACCATGCTTCCGCTCTGCTCTTTGCTCCGACAGCTACAGCGGTGCAAAACCTCAAAAATGAAGGCTTTGGCGAGGCTCAGATAGTCCGTTGCGGCGATGTGATGTTCGACAATGTGCTGCGCTATGCGGCGGTGGCGAAGAGTCACGATCCGGGTGGCGGCGAGGAGGTTTTGCTCACCGTGCACCGCAATTTCAATACCGACTCGAGGGAACGCCTAACATCCATACTATCAGGTGTTGAGGCTTCTGCCGATGCTCTTGGTGCGAGGGTGCTTTTCCCTGTGCATCCACGTACCCGCCAATATCTTGATAACATGAGTTTTAAGCGCATCCGTTTTGCGGAGCCGCTTTCCTATCTCGAAACACTTGCCGTGCTGCAGCGTGTGCGCTTGGTGCTGACCGACAGCGGCGGCTTGCAGAAGGAAGCCTTCTTTAGCGGACGGCCCTGCGTTGTGCTGCGCGACGAGACCGAATGGACCGAAATTGTCGACTGCGGTGCAGCAGCGCTTGCGGGTGCCGAGGCCGACTCGATTGCCATGTGTGCCACCCGTATGTGGAACGTCGTTCCGCAAAAAAACAGTGTTTTCGGCGATGGACATGCTGCCGAAGCCATCGTGCAAAAGATTGTCGACAGCCTGTCCTAATGTTTTGGTTTTTAATTAGTTCATACACTGTTTAGACCAAAATTCCAGTCTTTTCATACGTAATACGCTGATAGTACGGCTCTTGGTATGTACCCCTTCACCCGTTGTACGATACATCAACGATATATGTACGATATTTGTACGTTCAGCAATCGTACAACGAACGTACAACAATCGTACATGTATCGTACAACGGGCGAAGATGAGTTGTCTTAGGTGTGAGTGTTCCAGCCTTGGTCTTTTTTCGGTCTGAAAAGTGGAAATGATGAATTTTAACACAGTTTAACGTTTCTCTCCCCCCGATCGCATAATAAATCGTAAACCGCCGCGTTGTAAAACCTATTATGAAACATCGCGCATATATTATAATACTTGTAATGGCCGTGTTGATGGCTTCGTGCGTCACGCCGCGAAGAGTCAACTACCTGCAGGACATGAGTCACGGCAGCCAGATTGAACTCGAAAACCGTTTTGAGGCACGCATAGCTCCGGCCGATGAATTGAGCATTGCTGTTTCCGGTCCGAAAGACGAGTTGGCCAAGTCGTTTAACCTGGGGCAGAACCAGGGCAATTCGACCTACCTGGTCGACGTGAACGGCAACATCGAGTTTCCGGTGCTTGGTCAAATACATGTGGCCGGACTGACACGTCTGCGCCTGCAGGATACCCTGACTTCGATGCTCGAAAGCGGCGGCTATCTGGACGACCCCTTCGTGTCGGTGCGCTTCAGCAACTTCAAAATCTTCTTCCTCGGAGCCGGCACTGGCCGCGTGGTGACGGTCACCAACGAGCGTTGCACGTTTCTCGAGGCGCTGGCCATGCTGGGCGGACTGGACAACTACACACGGCGTGACCGCATCGCTGTGATGCGCGAGGTGGACGGGGTGATGGTGACACGTTACCTCGACCCGCGTTCGAGCGACGTCTTCAACGACCCCTTTTTCATGCTGCAACAGAACGACTTCATCATCACCGACGGCGTGAACTCCGGCACCGCACGCTCTGAGCTGACCTACTGGATGAGCATCGCCTCGACGCTGCTTTCGGTGGCGTCGGTTATCACGTCGGTGGCTATGTTGCGGACTTTGAACAATCAATAGCGCAAAGAACAACTACTAATTAATAACCGAACACCAATGGCTGACGACACCAAAAACACCGACACCTCGTTCCTGGATGAAAAGACAGGCCCGAAGATTCACGTGAAGGATGTGCTCTTCATCGTGCTGCGCAACTGGTACTGGCTTCTGTTGTGTGCCGTTGTGGGCGCGGCGGTGGCTGGCTACTGGGTGCGGCACCAAGACCGCGTCTATGCCAGCGGCGCCCGTGTGCTCATCAAAGGTTCGAGCAGCGGCAACAACACCGACAATATGCTGCGCGAAGCCACGGTGAAAAACATGTTTGCCACCCGCTCGCTCTACAACAGCAATATCAACAACGAGATGATGATTTTCTCGTCGAAGGAAGCTATGCTCGAGGTGGCCAAGAACCTGAAGCTCAACGAAACATACACCTACAAGACCCGTCTGGCCAACCGTACACGCGACCTCTATGGCGAGAGTCCGTTCTCGGTGGACTTTATTGACAACGGCGACGAGGATTATGTGAGTTTCCACGCCACGGCGGTCGACGACAGCCATGTGAATGTGGAGCTTGACGGCTACGACCCGATGCAGGTGGCGTTCGACGACACGGTGGCTATGCCTTTCGGCCGCATGGTGGTCCACAAGACGTGGTTCATGACAGAGAGTTTCGTCGGGACGCCAATCCGGGTGACACACAGCAGCCTCAACGCCGCTGCCGACCGCTATAGGGCCGCTATGGTTGTGGTCCGCGACGACGACTTCAACACCATCATCAACATCTCGCTGCGCGATGTGTCGCCGCTGCGCGCAGCCGACGTGATCAACGAGGCCATCCGCGTCTACAACGACGACGCCGTCAAGGACAAGCAGCGCATCATCGCCTACACCTACGACTACATCAACCAGCGTCTCTCGATGTTGCACTCCGACCTCGGCATACAGGAGAACGCCTTGGCCGCCTTCAAGCGCGACAACCAGCTGCTCGACATTTCGACCTATGGCCAGAGCTATCTGGCGTCGAGCATCCAGAGCTCGACCGAGATCGACCGCCTTAAAAAGCAGCTCTCCACAGCACGCTACCTCATACAGAGCAACGAAAGCGGCGAGGAAGCACGCCTGATACCGAGCAATGTGGGCATCGACGACGACCACATCATGCAGCTCATACAGCAACACAATTCGCTGGTGCTCGACCTGAAGCAGTATCGCAGCCAGAATAACCCGCATGTGCGTCAGCAGGCCGAGGAACTGACCACCATCCGCAACAACATGAACACCCTGCTCGATGTCTATGTGGGTGTGTTGCAGGAGCGCATAGCCGAAGCGCAGATTGCGGCCGACGTGGCCTCCAACAAGATGAGTCATGTGCCTCAGCAGCAGCTGTATATTGAAAATTTGGAACGACTGCAGAAAATCAAGGAAGAGCTCTACCTGCACCTGCTCAGCCGCCGCGAGGAGCTGATGATCAGCCAGCCGTCCATCGAGCCTAACGGCAAAATACTCGACGCTGCACGCGTAAACAGCACCCCCATAGCTCCCAACGAGAGCCGCACCACGATGATGGGACTGCTGGTTGGCCTGCTCGTGCCTGTGGCGGTGTTCTTTATCCGCCGCCTGTTAGACACCAAGGTGAAATACTACAGCGATGTCATGCGTGGCACCTCGGCGCCGTTCCTCTGCGAGATTCCGGCCCGCCCGAAAGACGACGACAGCCCCATTGTGGTGCACAACAACGACAACAGCACAATGACCGAATCGTTCCGCCTGCTGAGGGCCAAGGTCGACTTTATGGGTACCGACACCGGCGACGGCAAGGCAAGGGTGTACATGATTACGTCGCTCCTGCCTGGCATGGGCAAGACGTTCATCTCGTCCAACCTCTCCGCCAGCCTCGGCATAGCCGGCAAGCGAGTTGTGGTGCTCGACCTCGACATGCGACGCGGTTCGCTCACCAGGCAGTTCTACTCGCGCCGACATGCAGGTCTCTCCAACTATCTGGTCGGCAAGACCGACGATTGGCACAATATCGTCAAGAAAGACCTTATCACCAAAGGCGTCGACGGCATCTTCACCGGTCCCATCCCGCCCAACCCCACCGAACTGCTCGGCAATGGGCGTCTGGACAAGCTGGTGGCAGAATTGCGTGAAAATTACGACTATATTATCTTCGATACAGCCCCGTCGGGTCTGGTGGTCGATACCGATATAGTGAAACATCTTGTAGACAACACCATCTTTGTAATCCGCCACGGCAAGTTCGACAAGCGTATGCTGGCCGACATCGAAAACCTCTATAAAGACCACTCGTTCCCCAACATGGCATTGCTGCTCAACGATGTGCACTACAAGAAGCTGATGCCGCTCGAGCGTAAGTACGGTTATGGTTACGGCTATGGTTATGGCTACGGCTACGGCTACGGTTACGGCTATGGTTATGGCTACGGCTATGGTTACGGATATGGCTATGGCCCCGACGAAGAAAAAGACAAAGAAGAAGATAAATAATACTATACATTAAAAGCATAATCTTAAGAATGCTTAAGATACTAAAAGCACTATTGGTGACAATCGCGATTGTGGCATCGGCCACTACCACTTTGCAGGCACAGAATGGTCCGCGCTGGCGTGGCTTTTCGCTCGGCGTCGACCGAGGCGACAGTCTGTACATCATCGGTTCGCCGTTCGACAACTGGTGGCTCAACTTCGCAGGCGGTGTGCGTACCTATATCGGTAATACACCTGACCCGCAGGGATACTGGAACAAGTTGAACGGCGGAGCACGTTTGGAATTGGGTAAGTGGATTATCCCCGATGTGGCCCTTTCGGCACGACTCGACTGGTTCCACGCCGACACAAAGACCCGCTATGCAGGCAATAACCCGTGGTCCGACGTTGAAAGCCCGATTTACTATGACGATGCCGAAGATGGTCCGTATTATCCTATTTGCGTGGGGGGCTTGGCGGTAACGGGTATCGTCACATTCGACTGGACCAACTTTATCTACGGCTACGAGGAGGGCCGCCACCACCGCCTGCACCTGTACACCCCATTCGGATTGGGCATCACGTGGCTTTATGGCGAGACCATTAACCAGAACTATGTCAACAAGACAGACGCCAGCGATAAGCCTGTGGCGTTGGGCGACTATGTGTGGAACAAGGAACTGGCCTTCACCGGCGGTTTCATGGCCGAGTACATCCTCTCGTCTCATCTTTCGATGAATCTCGATATCCAGGCCAAGTTTGCCCGAGGCAGTCTCGACGACCACAACTACAATGTGCGCAGTGGCAAACGTCACATAGATTGGATGCCGTCGGCCTATGTCGGTTTGAAGTACAACCTCTTCAAGTCTGTCACCAAGTACAACCGCAAGACTAAGACCAGCAGCCGCGAGGAGGTCTACCACCGCTTCCGCACCTTCGGCACCGAAAATACTGTCCGCGACCTTTGGGGCAGAATCGGCACTCTCAACGACGAAATCGACAAACTCGAAGCCAAGGCCGACGACCTCAGCAGAGCTGATTCGGCCAAGCTGGCTGACCTCAACAAGCAGCTCGACGACCTCAGCAACAAGTACGACTCCGTAATCGATGCAAGCAAGCACCCCACCAACGTGCTCGACGAACTGCTCGACCTCAATGCCAAGCTCAACCTGCCGGCCACTATCGTCTATTACGAACTCGACCGCTATGAGCTCGACTATAACGCCCGCAAACGTCTGCAGAAGTTCGCCCGCGAAGTCAATGCCTTGCCCGACACGCCTGAGTTCTTCATAATCGGTGCCGCAGACTCGGCCACGGGTAGCGTACGCCACAACCAGTGGCTCTCCGAGCGACGTTGCGAGGCAGCGTTCAATATGCTCGTCGACCACTTCGATGTCAGCGCCAACCAGCTGACGATGGAAGCCGTGGGTGGCATTATGGTCTACGAACCCAAGGAGAACAACCGTATGGCTCTGATTATTCAGCGCACCAAAGAAACGGAAGAGATAGTTGTGCGTTGGCGTAATCATAAAAAGTAGCACCGGCCTTAATACATATTATATATATGGAGTCCCGTAGGAACGGCACAGAGTGGCCGCCTCTACGGGGCTCTTCGTTTTTCTGGGTGTCTTATCTTGAGCCAGAAATGCAGTACCGCTTCTGGTGGCGTTTTTATGGCAAAATAATTGCTTTTATTTATTATATATCAGTGTTTTGCGTGTGTTTTGTGTTGATTTTCGCGTTTTTTGCGCCTTGCGGGTCAAAAAATGTGGTTTTCCTGGCGGCTGGGTGTGTTTTGCGGGGCCACTGACGGGCCTGTGCCGAAAAAAGTTCTGTTTTCAAACAGTTGGTTTACAGTGGTGTTAAGGTGCCAAACAAAATTTTTTTGAAAAAATATTTGGTGGGTTTGGAAAATGGTTGTATCTTTGCACTCGCTTTCGACGGAAAACAGAGATGTTGAAAAAGATGTTGAAAAGCGACAGTGCATTGAAACGGATGAGAAGATAGAGATAGCGTG
>JAZNSV010000158.1:0-6353 GCA_045591485.1 Bacteroidales bacterium
CTTATTTGTCTTCCTAAGACCGCTTGGCCTCCGACTTATCAGCCGCGTTAGCGGCGGCACCCAACCTCATCCTTGTACCGCTCCCAAGGAGGGGGTGAGGCTAATTTACGAAAATTCAGGGCAATTCGTGTTCACAAAAAAAAGTTCATGACAATTCGTGGTTCATTTGTGATAATTTGTGTTCAAAAAGAAAGAACTAATTCGTGTTAAAGAAAATCGTGTTCAGCAACGGAAGTCATTCGCCGGCATGGAGAAAGAACGCCCTGAGCGTCAGGTCGGCGGTTGCCGCGAAGGTGCGCGGGTTCTCGGTGTTGCCGTCGCTCCACTCTTGAAACACGTAGCCCTCGTGCGGGATGGCCTCGACCGTCACCTCGGCCATGGCCGGATAGCGGCCACCGCCACTGACGGTGCCCTCGTGAGGGAAGTCGGTGCCGGCATCGATCTCGTAGAAGTCGACTATCGGCAGAAACGGACCGAAGTTGGCGCTGCTGGCGCTGAAATTGTACCACAAATACCACGGCATCTCGTCGAATGGTTCTGTGCCGCAGTACAGCCGGTTGTCCTGCATGCAAAGCTCGCAGATGTCGCCTGGAGAAATCTCGTACACGTAAGCGTACAGCGTAGGAATCTGTCCGTACGGCTGCTGGAGCATGTGGAAGTTGTTGCGCACCGTGCCGCCGATATAATACAGACTGTCCACCACTACAGGCTGGTCGAAGTACACCTCGCATACCAGACAGGTCATCCATGACGACGAGTCGGCAGGGTCGGAATGACTGCATCTGGGCAGGCGCATCACTTTCGGTGCAACCGTGTCCCATCGGACTGAGTCGAGAAGTGTCGTGAGGTGCGGCAAAGACGTGGTTGCTACCGGCACCTGCATCTCACCATTGCCCTGATATATTTTTATGTATTCCGGCATCTTGTGTGTCAGTGTATCCGACACAGGAATGCCAAGGTCACTGTTGCTGTCGATTTCCGCCGTCATGACGGCCACACCTTTTATGGCCATGCGGTTGGCTATACGCTGTTCACTGAGCAGGACGCGCTCGTTTTGAGTGTCGTGGTGCAGAGGGAGACCTCTCTTGACGACAATGTACGGCCAGTCGTTGTTGCACATTTTTCCATACAAGTAGCATTCGTCGTACCATTCGTTGTAGAAGTAGCGGTCGCACCGGCCGGTGATAGTGTCGGTCTGTGCTGTGGCGTGGAGTATTGGCAGTGCCATGATCATTACGGCCAATAATATTTTCTTCATTGTGCTTTAGCGTTTTATTGTTTGACAAATGTCTTGCTCACCGAGTGTCTGTCGGTGGCGACAACTACGTTATACACACCTGCCGGCAGGTCGCCTATGGCGAAGAGTGCCACCGATGCCTCGGTGCGGGTCTTGGCCACCGTGCGGCCGTTCATGTCGAGCAGGGTTATGTCATAGATGCCCGCGTGTTGCACACCGACGGCTATCTCGGTCCGTGCTGGGTTGGGCGAAACGGTAACGCCCCACGGGTCGTCCGAAGCGTCATAGATGCCTTCGGCTGTGGAAAACATAGCCGTAAGCGTCGTGTCGCAGTAGACCTCCACGGTGCGCGGGTTATCGGTGTTGCCGTCGTTCCATGCCGCGAAGCGGTAGCCGTCGCCCGCCTCGGCATATATCTCAACCTCGCTCATCGAGCGGAACATGCCGCCGCCAAAGGCCATGCCGGCCGCACTGTCGCTCGTGGCCACAGTGAGGCGGTAGCTGCCGGTATCCAGAATGGCAAGGAATGGACCGAAGGTGGCACGAGCATTTGCCGTGGGACTTATCGAGGCGCTGTCGCCAAACGGGCCTGCAACGGTATCAAATATGGTTTCGAGATTGCAACTGATGCACCACGATATGCGCTCCACTACGCTATAGTAGAGCGTCGGTAGATTCTCGAACTCCTCGCCATGGTCTGTCAAGACCATGCGGTTGCTTCTGCTCGTTCCACCGATATAGAATGTGCCATCCAGAATATGCGGCCGGGAGAAGTAGGCGTCGTATCCGAGGCACGACATGAAGCCGTCGGCATCGCCCGTCTCCAACGCCGTGGTGCATCGGGGCATCACGAGGGGGTGCGGCGCGGAGGTGTCCCATCTGACCGAGTCTATCAGCACCGCCGCATCCGGGTTGGCGCCGTCTTGTCCATACAGCAGGAGATATTCTGCCTTGCGATTTGGCAACAGACTGTTGTAATAGTTGTGGCTAAGGCCGACATCTGCCGGATCGGCCACCACCATGGCCGTCAATCCGACAACCGCCACATGCCGTGTGGTATTTTCCTGCTTCAGAAGTATCTGGTTGGAATCCAACGATGCATACCAACCACTGATAACATTGCACAAATCGTGCTGGAAGTCTGTACGGTTGATGTAGTACATGAAAAGGCTGTCCTGTAGGTATGAGTGGCATCCGTCGTACCAGTTTCGGATGTAGTATTTCCCGCTGGTCGACAACACAGTGTCGGCACTCGGTTGGGCAGTAGCCGCTTGTGCTGTCAGCATCAGCAAGAGGGCCGTGATAATTGTTCCTGTTTTCATCGTCTTTTGGTCTTTAATCGTTTTACTTGGAGCATTTGTTTACAGGCAATACTACAGACGGAGTCAGGCTCCGTTTTATCGCATGTGACGTTCCAGTCGTCACAGTCTTGTTTTCCGACTCGGTGTGGACCTCGTGGCTTGCCGGGGTGTTGTCTCTGGCGCTGTAGATGTACCCAGTACTGTATGTCATGCAGTTTGCTGCTTCCCATAAGGGGGAATGACTTATGATATTTGTCTCAAACAATTCTGCCACCTTATTGTCATCGTTTTCATAGTATCCTGCCGCACGGAAGGCAAGGTTTGACGACGACATTTGTATAGGAGCTACAGATTCGGATTTTGGGGTTGCCAATTTAAGCATCGGGCATGAACATGTGTTTTGGGTGGTGCAACTTGTATTTATGTATCTGAATACTGATACCCCGGTCTCATCTTCCAACAGCACGGTCATGTAAGGGTTGTTGTGTGACGGGTTGCCGAACCCGACATCCTTTATCCTGGTGTATACCGCGTTGTCCGTAGTGTGGAATCCATAGAATGTTGTCGCCCCCTCGCTGTCGATCTTCAGAGTAAACAGATGACCTATGTATGACGGATCGGGATTATTCTCGTCTGTTTCAACCCATGAGACTGCCACACCGTCGCCCGAATTGGTGGCACAAATGTGTACGGGCTCCAGTCCGGCAAACCATCCGTTGGAGTAGAACAACTGCCAAGTGTCATAAACATGCATCGTCTGCATATTGGCGATGTCGCCCGGCGAAACATACCTCAACCCTATTCTGTATCTATGATACATAGAGTTCGGAATGTCGAATCGTGAAAGGAAGACGTGTTTGCCGCCAGCGTAAGCCACATCCATAAATACTTCGTTTGCATTGAACGGGGGTGTCACTTTTGTCAGGCTCAGGGTGTCGTTGTTCAAAGGTACAGCCTCTACGGCATAGCCGCCGTCGCCTGTTATGAATGCCACACTTCCTCCTCCTGCCGCAATACTCGTCACCTTGTTGGTGCCGTTGATTGGGTACGTGTAAAAAGTACAATTACCGACTGCAGCATACCGTGCATCAAATTTTCCGATAAAGCCTTTTTCCTCGGTCATCCAGAAAGCGTTGCCTTCAATGGTGTAACCGAGTTCTCCGGTTTCATACCAATATCGCCCGCATACCCAACACGTTGCGCCATCCATCACCATGTCCAATATCTCGTGACCATTGTTGTTGCTGCCATGCGGGATTATCGGGTCAATGGCAGGCGAGGCATAGAACGACCTGACCGTATTCCCATTCTTCACGATAAAGAAACTCCGCCGGTCTGCTGTGTACCCACATGATACAATAAAGTTGTTGTCTGTCGACGAGCGTATTATCTCTTTCGTTCCTTTCAGCGAAGGGTATTGCTTTATGGTGCTGCCTGAAATCACTATCGGAGTGATAGACTGCCCCACGGCAGACGGCGTGCCGGCCGCCAAGGCCAGCAGTGCAACTAAAATTTTGATTGTTGTTTTCATCGTGTTTCGTTTCCAATTCTTCTATCTGTTTCTGCAGGTCTATGATGTAGCGGTTCAGCTTTTTCAACCCCTTCTGCAGCAACACGCGGTTCAGCTCGCCCAGGTCCACACCGTCCCGCTCCACCTCGGCGGCGGGCCTGGGATGCTGTCTTGCTGTGTGTATCGTCTGTCGGCGGCGGCCTACTGCACGAGCAGCTTCTTTATGGCTGTGCCTACGGCGGTGCGCACGTGGACGGTGTAGGCGCCGCGGGGCCATGAGGCTACATCGATGCTGGTCTGCATTCCGTTGGCGTCGGCGCTGTATATGCGGCGTCCGGCGGCGTCGTAGACCTCGATGCCCAGCAGGCCGAAGCCCGACGCCACGCGCACCGTCCCGGTGGCGGGGTTGGGCGAGACCACGGTGTTGCGCTCCACGGGCGTCATGTGCCCTATGCCAGTCCGCGCGGTGTCGGGGTTGGGCGCGATGATGGGGAAGAGTACAACATGTCCGTCAAACTTTTTATTTCGTGTTATTATTTCCCAGCCTCGATGTACGACAACCCCTCCAACGGGAGGTTTGTTGTCGGGAAAATAAACCATCAGGTCTGTTCCTGCTGATATTATAATGCCTCTGTCAAGATCGGCAAATTGAATTGCAGGCACAAGAACATCCCAGTTTTTGTATATGCAGCCGTCTTTGCCGCTTGGCAGTCCGTTGGAGTAGCCTTTGCCGACCATGAATGTGTCGTGCACAAGAATTGGCTCTTGAAAATAGCGCTCGTACATAGGCATTATGGGGAATGGCGTTCCTTGGATGTCAAGTATAAGCCCCAAATCCCAGTAGTACTGCGGCGCTTCCAGACCCACATTCGCTGTCAGGCATTCGCCAACCTGCTGAACATCGCCGCCGTCAATTTGCCAGAGGAACAACTTTTCATCATAGAAGGTCACTGTGTCCTCAACCTGATGGGCAGTCATTGCTAATTGCGCTGGAGTCAGCAATTCGTTATATTTGAACAATGCGGCGGCAATGCCGTACACTTTAAACGGCTCATCTGTGTGTTTGAGCACCCCAATTCTTCCTTCAGAGGAACTTGACCCATATAGATTGCTCAAAAGAATATCAGAGCTATCGTTCAGAAGCGAGTCGGGCCAGTTGATGTCGTAGACATTTGCTGGCAACGCAGTGGAGTGGATTGTGTCCTGCGCCGCGGCAGGCGCCATGCCGGCCGCCAAGGCCAGCAGTGCAACTAAAATTTTGATTGTTGTTTTCATATCTTTATTCAGGCCTTTATCCTATTCCGGATTGCCATGTATAATACGGCAGTGGAACGCATCGAATTTCAATTGGGTGGGAACACACGTTCTCTTTTCAAACACTATGGTGCTGTCGGTATACTCATGTATCTTGATTCTCTCTTCGGGTACCGTGGGGTTTTCGCGTGTCCGCAGCAGCACGAGCACGCTGTCGCCCTCTATTCTGTAGCGATATAAAGAATCGGGTGTATAATCCAGCATTGCAGCGGTTATATACGGGGTGCCAAGCTCTCCATCCCACGACAAGAGGTAGGTGAAGTGCAAGACGCTGTCTTCTCCATATTGTGTCCAGCGCCACCTTATCCAGTCAGGATTTGGCCCAAACGAAAAGGGCTTTTCTTCGAAGCATTCCCACCTGAAAATGAAGTGCTCTTCTTCCACCGTATCCTGCAGGTCGATTGGACCCGATTCTGGTTCTGGATTCTCACGATTGCACGCTGCAATTCCAAAACCGATTGCCGCAACTGATACAATCAGAACAAAAAGATTCTTTTTCATAACCATGCCTGATGGTTTTTTCTGTTGTTTTCTCATAATCTAACGTTCTATTTGTTAAAATATTGTGTTTGGTTGTTGTTTTCTGTGTTTGCGGTGGCGCTGGCAGGGCGGCGCGCGCTTTTGCCTTGGCCGACCTGCCCCGACGCTGCCGTGCGACCAGTAGGCACAGGCCCTGCGCACCGTCTCCAGGTGGCGCCGCATCACGGCAGCATAGCGGTTATATTTCTTTTCCAGGTTCTCCATTGCGGGCATACAAAATGCCGAAAGAAAAAATTTCTACCTATATAATACTCCGGAAAAAGACAAAATGGGTCATCGGGGTGTCGATTTTTAACAAAGTTTAACTTTTCTTAAGTTCAACTCATAAATGCAACACTTTGGTCAAAAACAGAAAAAGGAGCGCGGAAGCCTTTAAACTTTCAAAGGAGAAGTGCAAAAAAATGCGGCTTCTCCCTTGATTGCGGAAAAATGTGTATCTTTGTGCTCCTTC
>JAZNSV010000159.1:0-3406 GCA_045591485.1 Bacteroidales bacterium
CAACGATATATCAACGATCAAAATCGTCGAAATATCGTTGATATATCGTTGAAGTATCGTTGATATGCACTACCGGTACACTATAGATGCTGAACTTCAGCCGTTTATAACAAACAGCAAGTGTAAGACACAGAAACACAACACATTATAGACGGCAGCGCGGGACATATTGTGTGAATTTATGTTAAAACCGACGCGTCGCATACAATTTTTTTGCCTTGGCGGGCACCAATTGAGAAAAAAGTTGTATCTTTGCATTTTGATTTAACAAACCATCAAGGCATGAAACGAATAATCATCATATTGGCAATCGCGTTGTTTGGCGGCATTTCAGCCATGGCGCAAAAACCTGTCTACGAGAGCGCTCTGCAGAGCTACGGCTTCAAAAACGCCGACGGGCAGTGGAAAATTGCCCCCACCTTCCAGAGAGCAGGCGAGTTCGAGGGCGGAGTGAGAAAATGGGCCCCGGTGAAGCTCGACGGCCACTGGGGATGCATCGACGAAGACGGCAACATGATATGCCGCAACCTCTTCCCGACCAAAGAGGTGGCCCGCGAGGCTGGGCAGCAGTGGGAGCAGATGACCGAACCAGGCAAATGGGTCTACCCCGCCCGCAACCAGGCCGACGGCCGCTGGGGCTTCGTCGACTACTATGGCCGCTGGAAGTACCAACCCGTCTACCAGGCCGCCAACCCCCACCAGGGACGCGACCCGAAGAGATACGCCTCGGTCAAGAAAGACGGGCGCTGGGGCTGCATCGACGGCCGCGGCGTGCTGGTGATCAACAACATCTTCCACAGCGCCGAGCAGGCCGAAGAGGCTGGCGCTCAGTGGGCCATAGGCCGCAACTACTACACCTGGCGCGTGCCGGTGACCAACCCCAAGACCGGTCTCTGGGGCTTTGTGGACTACCTCGGACGCTGGAGCGTGCAGCCGCTCTACCAGGACCGCGTGCCCTTCGGCGAAGACAACAACTACCCCTACACACAAGTGAAACAGGAAGGCCGCTGGGGCAACATAGACCGCAACGGCAACATCATCACCACCCCCATCTTCTTCACCTCTGACGAGGCTGCCGACGCCCTGCGCCAATACGAACATGGCCGCACCCTCGAAGGCTGGCGCTACCCGGTGACCAATCCGGCCAACGGCAAATGGGGTTGGGTAGACTGGAGCGGCGAATGGCGCATCAAACCCCTCTACGAAGACGCCACACGCTTCGCCAACGACACAGGCCTCTTCGCCACCGCCAAGCTCGACGGCTACTGGATGGTCATCAGCGACACCGGCGACGACCTCAGCCGCAACGTCTTCACCCTCAGCAGCGAAGCCTGGCAGGCCGGCGACCAGTGGGACCGCGGCGAGGAGCTCGGCCACTGGCTCTACCCCATCATGGACCGCGGCACCCAGGCCTGGGGCTACGTCGACTACAAGGGCGAATGGGTCATCAAACCCACCCTCGAAGACGCCAAACTCTTCACCTTCGTGTGGAACGACCGCGTGGCCCCCGCCAAGATGGACGGCAAATGGGGCTGCATAGACCACACAGGCCAATTCGTGGTCAAGAACCAATACAACACCTCGGCCGAAGCACAGATAGCCGGCCGCCGCTGGGCCGAAGGCCGGAAGTTTTAAGTGGAAAGTGGAAAACGGAAAGTGGAAAGTACTCTAACCAATGAACAGTCCGCTACAAGACAAGAGCTTTGCCTTTGCACTGCAAATCATCAAGCTCTCCCGTCACCTGAAAGAGGACTATAACGAGTACGACATCGCACGACAGATTCTGAAAAGCGGCACCAGCATCGGAGCCAATATCAGGGAGGCAAAAAACGCCCAAAGTCCATCGGACTTCGTTAGCAAAATGTCCATAGCATTGAAAGAAGCCGATGAAACCCAATATTGGCTTGAATTGATTCATGCGGCCGACATGATGACTCCTATCGACTATCAATCAGCCGACAAAGACCTTAGGGAAATCATTGCAATGCTTGTATCATCCATCAAAACAAAGAAGAACAGGTCATGAAGACGCTCATTCATAACGCCACGATTGTAAACGAGGGAAGGATATTTCGTGGCTCAGTTATAATTAACAATGATATAATAGAAGAAATTGTGGAAGGCGACACTTTCCACTTTCCACTTTCCACTTTCCACTTGCAAGAGGCAGAAGGCCTCCTGCTGCTTCCCGGAGTCATCGACACGCATGTGCATTTCCGCGACGGCGGCAACTCGGAGAACCCCGCCGGCACCTTCTACAGCGAGTCGAGGGCTGCACGCGCCGGCGGCGTCACCTCGGTGATCGACATGCCCAACACCAAGCCGCAGACGACAGGCCTGGCCGAACTGGAAGCCAAAGAAGCCCTCGCCGCACGCGACTCGGCCGTCAACTACGGCTTCATGCTCGGCGCCACCAACGACAATATCGACACCCTGCTGGCCATAGAGCCCACGCGCTATGCCGCCATCAAGCTCTTCCTCGGCTCGTCGACCGGCAACATGCTCGTCAACAACCCAGAGCAGCTCGACCACCTCTTCCGCGACGCCCGCAAGCTCATCGTGGCCCACTGCGAGCAGGAAGAGGTCATCCAGGCCAACATGGTCAACGCAAAACTCGAGCATCAGGGCAAGCCCACCGAAACCGCCGCCCTGCACCCCAAGATACGCAACAACGAGGCCTGCTTCCTCAGCACCTACCACGCCATAGAGCGCGCCCGCCGCTACGGCACACGCTTCCACGTGGCCCATATATCCACCGCCACCGAACTCTCGCTGCTTTCCAATTTCGAGCTCGACAAGAAGCACATCACAGCCGAGGTGACGCCCAACCACCTGTGGTTCGACGACCGCGACTACGCCGAGCTGGGCAACCTCATCAAGTGCAACCCCGCCATCAAGACGGCCGACGACCGCCTGGCCCTCTGGGCAGCCCTCGAAGACGACCTTATTGACACCATAGCCACCGACCATGCCCCCCACCCCCTCGAGGCCAAGCAGCGCCCCTACTTCGACGCTCCGAGCGGCATACCCAGCATACAGCATTCGCTGCAGATGATGCTGGAGGTTGTGTTCGGAGTGGAAAGTGGTACGTGGAAAGTGGAAAGTTCGGAAGAACTGACCGAGAAACTCTCAACTTTCAACTTTCAACTTTCAACTTTAATCTCGAAGATGTGCCACAACCCCGCCCTGCTCTTCGGCATCAAAGACCGCGGCTTCATCCGCCCCGGCTACAAGGCCGACCTCGTGCTGGTGCGTCCGGGCGTGGAGGAGAAGGTCACGCGCGAATCATTGCTCTACAAATGCGGTTGGACCCCCCTCGAAGGGCAGACCTTCCACACGCACATAGAGCGTGTGTGGGTGAACGGCAGCGACACCGTGGGCCACGGCCAGCCGTTGCAATTCAGCA
>JAZNSV010000160.1:0-3726 GCA_045591485.1 Bacteroidales bacterium
TGATGTATCGTTGATATGCACTACCGGTAGCGTAGGAAATCGGACTTTCAGGGCTCGATGAGGCATAAAAAAGCGGTGCCGGAAAAAAACTTTTCCATATCTGTTTTTTTTGTATATTTGCAATACTGCACCGCCCACCACCACACTACTCAAAGCACTGCAACACACCGATTTGAATACACCGCACCATTCAACAACGACAAAAATATCCGGTGAGAAGACATCACGACACTCGCGGCACAGCCGTGCGCAAGCCGGCGCTCGGATAAAAACAGCAAATCCGGGAAGAAAAAAAACTTTTTTTCGCCGCCCACACAATAATATCGAAGAGTTTCAGTTTCTTTATACATTGAAACTAAAAGAAAAGACAATGAAGATACGCAAGATACTGGCCGCACTGGCCATCATCGCAATCGCAACGACGGCGTCGGCCCAAAGCGGACGCGACCTGCAGGACGACGAACTGCACGGCGCCGTCAAACGCGTCGACGCCATCATGTACGAAGCCCGCTACGACCTCAACGACAACCTCGAACGCGGCGACCAGCTCGAACACCTCATCACCGAATACTCGCAGAAAGAGCAGCGCCGGCAGCAGGTCTACCTCTCGGTGGCCGAAGACGTCATCTTCCGCACACGCTACAAACACGACGGCTTCGGGCTCACCACCCTCGAGCACATCGTCGACAACCAGGACCGCGTCATCGGACGCACCTACTACGTCTACGACGCCGACCACACCCTGACCGAAGTCTACGTCGAAGACGCCGAACGCCAGATCGAAAGCCGCATGCGCCTCGCCCACGACAAAATGGGCCGCATCAGCCAACGCTCCTTCAACGACAACCTGAACAACGTCTTCAAACGCGAGGTCTACACCTACAACCCCGACGGCACCATCAACAAAGCCGTCGTCTACGACCGCTCGCGCCAGAAAGTGCAGGAAAAACGCTGGGAATACGACGAGCAGGGCTACCCCACAAGCTACACCCTCTACGACTACACAGAGGAAGAACCCGAGATGTTCATCACACTCTACAAGCGCGACTACGATGCCCACGGCAACTGGGTCCGCTGCACCGAATACGAACTCCTCGGCGACCGCATGCTCCCCACCTTCACCACCGTCCGCACGATCGAGTACTTTTAAATGAAGAGCGGTTTCGTAAACATCATCGGCAACCCCAACGTGGGCAAATCCACGTTGATGAACGCCCTCGTCGGCGAACGCCTCAGCATCATCACCTCCAAGGCACAGACCACCCGCAAGCGCGTGATGGGTATAGTAAACGGCCACACAAGCGAGAGCCATCAAGCTTGCTTGAATGGCCGAGCGCCCGAGGCTGAAGGCGTAGCCAATGGTGATGATTTCCAGATTGTCTACACCGACACCCCCGGCATCGTCAACCCGGCCAACAAGCTCCATGAGCAGATGATGGGCTTCATCGGCACCGCCCTGCAGGACGCCGACCTCTTCCTCCTCGTCACCGAAGTGGGCGAAAGCTTCAAGAACCGCCACGTGCTGCAGCGAGTCGTCGACAGCACAGTCCCCGTCATCCTCGTCATCAACAAGATACACCTCTCCGACCAGGCCACCATCCAAGAGAAGATAGCCTACTGGCAGGCCGAGATACCGCGCGCCATCGTCATCCCCTGCTCCGCCACCGAAGGCTTCAACGTCGGCAAGATATTCGACACCGTGCTCTCTCTGCTGCCCGAACACCCCGCCTACTTCCCCACCGACGAGCTCACCGACCGCACCATGCGATTCTTCGTCAGCGAAATCGTGCGCGAGAAGATACTCCTCTACTACCAGAAGGAAATCCCCTACAGCTGCGAGGTGGCCGTCGAGAGCTACGAGGAGCGCGACGGCATCGACAACATCTCTTGCATCATCTTCGTCGAGCGCGACAGCCAGAAAGCCATCCTCATCGGCCACCAGGGCAAGGCCATCAAGAAACTCGGCACCGAAGCCCGCCGCGACATCGAGGAGTTCACCGGCAAACGCTGCTTCCTCAGCCTCCACGTCAAGGTCCTCAAAGACTGGCGCAACAGCGACCGCGCCCTCAAGAGCTTCGGCTACGCCCTCGAAGACTGAACGGCCTATTCCTTCAATACATCTGGATTTGTCAGGAAATCGTAAAGACTGACAAACAATATTCCGTCATCGTTTTGGTATCGAGGTGTAGAACCCCACACAATGACAACCTTACGGAAACTATCATTGATTTTTCGGAGTGAGTGCAACTCCTGCTCTCTTTTCTCATCATCGTCAATACGATATGCCGACTGAATATAATAGCGGTGGAATCCCTGATTACATACGAAATCGACTTCCAAACGGTGTCGTTCACTGCCGCCATCTTTCTTGGCAATTGATTCTGTCACCTCACCGACATCCACGGCCATACCCCTACGTCGCAACTCATTGTAAATAAGATTTTCCATTAAATGGGTCTCTTCCATTTGCCGGAAGTTCAGTCGGGCGTTCCGCAAGCCAAGATCGTCGAAATAATATTTTGCCGGTGTATCTATATAACGCTTTCCCTTGATGTCATAGCGAAGAGACTTCTCAATCAGAAAGGCATCCTGCAAGTAGTCAACGTATTTCTTTATGGTATCCTGGGTTATTCCACTGCCCTTGACGCTTCGGAATGTATTTGCAAGTTTTCTTGGATTTGTCAATCCACCTATTGTCGAAGCAAGGATGTCCACCAGCTCCTCCAAATCATTGTCAAGGCTGATGTTGTATCGATCTTTGATGTCCTTTAGATATGTATGTGTAAATAGTGCATTTAGAAATCGTTTTTTTTCGACCTTACTTTCCATCAAAGCGACTTGAGGCAGCCCGCCGTATGTGATATATTCAAGCACCTGCTCTTCTCTGGGCATTTCTTTTTTTTGCGGTACATTGAGGAATTCCGCAAATGACAGAGGGTGTATACGAACCTCATCACCACGTCCTCGAAACTCCGTAATTACATCTTTCGACAAAAACTTTGCATTTGAGCCAGTAACATACACGTCTACATTGGGCACATGAAGATAACTATTCAACACATCCTCAAACTCCTTTACATACTGTACTTCATCAAGCAAAATATAATACATGTCGTTGTCCACCAACTGACTGTCGATGTACTGCAATAGATTGTCAGGGTCTCGAAGTGCCTTTCGACGACGATCTTCCAGGTTGACTTTGATGATATGGTCTTCCCTGACGCCCTCTTCCCGCAGCGCATCAGCAAACAGGTTGAATAATAGATACGACTTCCCGCAACGCCTCATTCCAGTGACCACTTTTATCATATTATTTCTCCGTCGTATCATCAACTCTTTCAGCAAAAAATCCCTATTTATCATATATTCCCATTCGATATTTTTGTTTATATATGCACTTTTATCGACTGCAAAAATACAACTTTTCTTGGTTTCAGCAAAATAATTCTGCAAAACAGAGTAAAAATTGTTTCTTTACAAGCGAAAGAGGAACAGCAGCATCTTCGTCACGAACTGGAATACGGCAAAATAGCCTAATCACAAGAACGACACACAAGCAATGCCGCCGCGCGGAAAAAGATTTCCGCGCGGCGGCAGCATTTTTATTTTGCCATGTCGGGAAAATGCGCCAGCCACCTTAAACTTAAACCTTAAACTTTAAACCTTAAACTTTAAACCTTAATCCATAAACCATAAACCATAAACCTTAAACCCTAAACCTTAAAC
>JAZNSV010000161.1:0-2579 GCA_045591485.1 Bacteroidales bacterium
GAAGTTAAGAAGTTAAGAAGTTAAGAAGTTAAGACAATACCATTATCAACTAACAACTGTCCACTAACAACTAACCACTGTCCACTAACCACTGTCCACTAACCACTAACAACTGACCACTAACCACTGTCCACTAACCACTAACCACTAACCACTGTCCACTAACCACTAACCACTGTCCACTAACAACTATCCACTACCCACTAATAATCAATCTGCGGAAACAGTCTGCGCAACACAGAAAGCCGCGGATTGTTCTCCAGCATCACGTTGTATTTCTGGTCGGGCGAATAAACCACCTCGTCCTTGCCCACAAACAGCTGGTTCACCTTGCAGTCCAGCATCCTCATGCCGCTCTTCTCGCGCAGATATTCAAGCACCTTGATGCGGTGCTGCCTGAACTCGTCGGCAAACCACGTCGTCTGCGCGTCTATCTCTATCAGGCCTGCCTTTTCGCCCAAGTGCACCGTGGCGTTCTTCAGCACCTCGGTCAGCTCCAGCGCATCGCCGGCTTCCTGCCAATATCGTTCCAGGTCCTCTTGCGACAAAGGCTTCACTTCGGCCTTTATCTGTGGCCGCTCCACCTTCACCGGACCCACATTGATGTTTATCGACCCGCTCAGCAGCGGCCCCTTTTTTGGCTGAGTAGCCGGGTGACTAAGCGGCTGAGTGACTGGGTGGCTGGGTTGCTGAGGGGCTGAGTCGCCGAGTGACTGAGTGGCTGAGGAACTGAGGGACTGAGTTGCTGAGGGACTAAGTGGCTGGGAAGCTGAGGGACTAACTGACTGAGTGGCTGAGTCGCTCTGCTGCTCTGCCACCTTGTCGGTCTGCGGCTCCGTCACCTTCTCGCTCTCCGCGCCCCGCGTTCCGCTCTCCGATTCATTTCCCGTGCCTGCCTCCCGGCCTCTCGCAATCTAACCCTGCGCCGCAGGCATCGCCGCCTGGGCCATCTTCATCATGCACATCTCGATGAAGAGGTTCTTGTTTGCAGCCTCGCGGAAGCGGAACTCATAGTCGCCCGCAATGCCAATCCAGCCCAGCAGCATCGGCAGCCCGCAGGCCTGCGCCTGCTGGCCGTAGCGCTGGCGCAGCGCGTCGCCGCCGTCAATCAGCTGCAGCGTCTGCGGGTCCAGACTCACAAGCAGGTTTCTCAAATGCTCGCACAGGCCGGTCAAAAAACGCTGGCCGCCCAAGCCCTTGCGCAGCACCTCGTTGGTCAGCAGCAGCGCGCCGCCCAGATTGGCCGACCGCAACTGCGCCACCAGGCGGAAATAATACTCCGCATCCAGCTCGTTCAGGTTCTCCAGCACGCCGCTCACCGTCAGGTTGCCCTGCGTGAAGTTCACCAGCTGGTCGAAGGTGCTCAGCGCGTCGCGCATGCCGCCCTCGGCCTTGCGGGCTATAACCTCCAGCGCCCCGTCCTCAAACTGCACACCCTCGTTCTTGGCCACATAGCGCAGCTGCTCCACTATATCGACGTTCTCTATCCGCTTGAAGTCGAACACCTGGCACCGGCTCAAAATCGTCGGTATAATCTTGTACTTCTCCGTCGTGGCCAGGATGAACTTGGCATACGCCGGCGGCTCCTCAAGGGTTTTCAAGAATGCATTGAAAGCCGCCTGGCTCAGCATGTGCACCTCGTCGATGATATACACCTTGTAGCGGCCCGACGTCGGCGGATACTGCACCTGGTCAACCAGCTGACGTATATCGTCGACCGAATTGTTCGACGCCGCGTCGAGCTCGAAGATATTCATCGACGCACCGCTGTTGAACGAACGGCAGCTCTCGCACTCGTTGCAAGCCTCGCCTTCGGCCGTCAGGTGCTCGCAGTTGATTGTCTTGGCAAGAATTCGCGCACACGTGGTCTTGCCCACGCCGCGCGGTCCGCAGAAAAGGAATGCCTGCGGCAGCTGACCCGTCTGTATCGCGTTCTTCAGCGTCCGCGTGATATGCCCCTGACCCACCACACTGGCAAAGGTCGAGGGACGGTATTTTCTTGCAGATACTACGAAATTGTCCATCTCTCTGTCATTAAACATCTAACGGCGTACAGCCGCATCATTTGAGTTGCAAAGATACAAAAAAATTTCGATATGGAACAGTTTTTTTTTCAACAGCCACGCCGCCCGCCTGACCACTGGCTACCCACCAGCCCTGTAAGGGCGACACCCGGTTAGCCGTAGGCGCAAGCCCACGGATGCGCGGCACACCACACCCATCCGAGCCGCGTTAGCGGCGGCACCACCTTTAGCCGTGGGCGCAAGCCCACGGATGCACGGCACACACCCCTCATCCGAGCCGCGTTAGCGGCGGCACCACCTTTAGCCGTGGGCGGAGCCCACGGATGCACGCCACACCACACCCATCCGAGCCGCGTTAGCGGCGGCACAACCTTTAGCCGTGGGCGCAAGCACACGGATGCGCGGCACACTCCCCTCATCCGAGCCGCGTTAGCGGCGGCACAACCTTTAGCCGTGGGCGCAAGCACACGGATGCACACCACACCCATCCGAGCCGCGTTAGCGGCGGCACCTCATTTAGCCGTGGGCTGACACCCTTGTGCCGCCCCTAAAGGG
>JAZNSV010000162.1:0-10854 GCA_045591485.1 Bacteroidales bacterium
CTTTCGACAGCCTCTCGCAGGACGACGTGCAGCGTGCCTGCAACCTCATCAATCACCGTCCAAGAAAAAGATTCGGCTTCAGATCTCCTTATGAAATGTTTTTGCTATATTTGCACCAGCAATCAGGTCAACAATTTACTCCCTTGGTGTTGCGTTTATAACTTGAATTCAGCGGTCGTTAAAATAGAAGACACTGCGTGGGCACGCTATATGGAACAGGGCCGCAAATATACCGTCCGGCTTGTGGCCACTGCCCACTATGGCTACTACGACTACAGCGTCACCAGCACCGTGCACTACGTGGGCGGTATCAAAGCCGACACCGAATACGACACCGTCAGCACATGGCAGGAGGAAGATGCTGTCTACACCTCCAGCCTCCGCTTCCAATGGGGTGTCGACAGTGCGCTGCTCGACCGCGTGCTGCCTCCGCAGTTCACCAGCCCGGTCAGCACGGCAACCGCCAGCTGGGACGACACCGCCTTTATGCACTTCGAACCCACCGTGGAGAAAATCTGGCGTTACGATGACTTCGGATTAACGTGGAAAGGTGCAACCAACCTCGATATCGAAGATGCCGACTCCGCCCTCTACCACCTCTTCATTTATGAGGCCGTCAAGGGCAAAGACATCAAAGCAATCGTGTCGGGCAAGGCCAAATACGACCACGACTCCATAGCCGAGCTCAAGCTCACCGATAACATCGTCGACTCGCTCAAGGACGGCCAACTCTATGTGGCGCGTGTCAGGCTTCAGATAAAGGACACTACTAAATACTACATGTGCAACCATGGTTGGTCGCACCCCATAGCCTTCATACTGCAGAGCGACACCAACGAGTATGCTGACGCCATAGATGTCACCAACGCCTGCTTCCCCAACGACACTTCAAAAATCAGCAGAGAACTTATCACTCCCAAGGTCGAGACCTTGATCAACACCCGTACCAAACTCAAATTGGGCCGTTTCAACCTTGTGATGCAGAACGCCAAGCTTGAGAAGGGCGCCTATACCGGCGAGGGCTATGTGGAGTGGTTGCCTATCGCTGGGTTCGGCTGTGGTGTCAAGGTTCATTTCGACACCCTGAAGATAAACAAGAACAACGAGATTGTGGCCGGCACAGCCCGTTCGATGACCGAGGACAGCAACAACTACCTCAACCTCAACATGGGCAAGAACAAATATGGTGCGGGCTTCGACATGTACAGCGACCAGGCTGCTTCGTTGCTCACCCAGAAAGCGGGCGAGCTTGGCAGCACCGGCGAAGAAATCAAGAAGTGGTACGATATCATCAACACGTACGCCAATCCGGTTGAGCAGCTCACGCATGCCACTATCGATGGCGGCGGCTCTGTGGGAGTGGTCACCACGCCTCTCCGTGTTGCCTCCGAGATGCTCGGCACCGACGCCGAGAACGTCTCTGTGGCCGTCAACGACTTCTTCTTCTCGCCCGTCACCGCGCAGATGAACCTCTTGGCTATATACCATTCGTATGAGGACAACCTCTACCTGCCCTTCATAGCCACCAACATCTGTATCGAGCCGGATAAATTCATCTCCGACTCTATTGGCGAGGTGAACCTCGTTATGGGTCAGGATATCGACGTGCCCTTGGCTGATGGCTACACCATGACCTTCAAGCACCCCGCCAAGCTCTCCGACCTCTCCACCGGCACCCGTTTGACCATCGACACCGGCGGATTCAAGGAGATCGCCATCGATGTCGAAATCAACTTCGGCACCAAAGACCAGCCTGGCAACAAGGTGATGGCTGTCGACATCGCTCAGCAGGGCATTGTCAAACCCGACAAGCCCGTCAAGGCCTATTTCTACACCAAGTTCCGCAAATGGAGCGATTGGGTGGTCAAGATCGGCATGGATCCATTCACGGTTGTTGGCTGCGAGGACTTCGCCTTCGTGCCCACAGGCAGCGGCATTTGGTATGACCACAGCGTGACCACTACCCCCGACGCCATCAAGCTGCCTAACAAATATCTCTCGGCAATACAGAAGAAAGAGACATGGCGCGGATTCTATCTTGACCAATTCTCAGTCTTGCTGCCCACCGATATCAGCAGCACCTTCGTCGACCTGGCAGGTGAGGAGCCCATGAAGAAAGAGACAAAATATGTCACCTACACCTATGGCGCCAACGGACAGATTAAAGACTCTACCGAGGTCATCGACAAGGGCACCCGCCTCAGTTTCTCGGCCAGCCACCTCATCATCGACAGCCTCGGCCTCAGTGTCGACATCAGCGCCGACAACCTGCTCAAGCTTGAGACCAAGAACGGCGGCGGCTGGGCGTTCAGCCTCGACACTGTTGGCATCCGCATCCTCAAGAGCTCCTTCAAAGAGGGCTACATTATCGGCAAGATGAAGATACCCCTTTTCACTGGCAATATGGCCTACAACTGCTCGCTGGGTACCGACAGCATCGACTTCGCAATTACCCCCGGCGACTCGCTCAAGCTCGACCTCTACGTGGCCAAAGTCGACCTCGACAAGAAGTCGACCCACTTCCGCATCACCCACGACTTCGGCGGCAACACCTACAAGACCGAGTGGGATGGCGTGACAACCTACACCTACAAGAACCAGGACGCCACAACTCGTGTCGACCTCACCCTCAATGGTACTATCAACATCGACTTCCGCAAATTCAAAATACCTGTCGACCTGCCCAAGATCAAGTTCGAGAACATGTACATGCGCAACTATACTGCCAATGACGTGACAATCGGGGCAGGCAAAAAGAAGAACACAGTCAAGTCGTACAACTTCAAGGGTGGTCTTGACTTCAACATCGGCAACTGGAGCAAGGCATCGCCTCAGAAATATATAGGTGTTGACTACACCGACAACGAGGTGAAGCCCGACGACGAGAACAATGCCAACGCCAATCCCGGCGAGAGCATGGGCGAGGGCAAAGTGAGCGGCTTCAAGTACAACCTCACCACCCTTTCGCCCACGTTTGAGAGCGTGGCCGGCAAGTCTGGTACCTACAAGGCTGGTCTGGTGTTTGGCGGCAGCATGTCGCTCGGCATCGGCAAAGACCAGTCGATAGGCGCCAGTGCGGGCTTCGGTATCTCGTGCGAGGTGAATACAAACGATTTCGACATCAGCAACTGGGACGGCACATTCGACTCGGCCCGTGTCAAGACCGACATAGGCCCCTTAAGTGTCGACGGCTTCATCAACCACAGCCGCAACGACGCGGTCTTTGGCAACTGCTGGAAAGGTATGCTCGACGTCACCGTCATGGATGTGGTGCAAGTCAAGATGGGCGCCGGCTTCGGCTCCAGCCAGAACGTCAAGAAACCTGGCGATACCATCAGCTACGACTGGTGGTATTTCGAGGGCGCTGCCGAAATCAGCAAAGGCGGATTCCCGCTTGGTCCCATCTCCATCAACGGCTTCGGCGGAGCCTTTGCCTACAACATGCAGCCCAAGACCTCGCTGGCCAACATGAGGGGCAAGGACCTTATGGGTGGCCAGAGCCTATGCGACAATCTGGTCAGCAACGACGGCACCAACTACACCCCGCAGTACGACGCCTGGATTGCGCGCGCGGGTGTGAGCCTTATATTAACCGGGGCCGAGTCGACCCTCAATGCCAACGGCATCCTCAACCTGCGCATCGCCAACGGCCACTTCGCCGGCGTCAGTCTGCAGGTCGATGCCAAGATGCTTTCCTCCTACGACAAGCAAAACAAAGAGGGCAGCAACGCCGCCCTCACTGTGGGTGCTTTCATCGACTACACCAAGGGTGACGAGGCCGGCGACTGGAGCCTCAACTTCGCGGCCAACGTGAAGGCCGACATCAACCTTACCTCGCTCATCAAGGGCTCCGGCCTCGGCGAGAGCATTGCCAAGGCCTACACCTATCCCACTTCATCGGTCGAGGCCGCCAAGAGCGGCAACGGCGGCGGCATGAGCTCGTCGTGGCTCGACAAGAAGGTTCAGGACTCTAAGGACTATGCTGAAGAGGAAGACAAAATCAGCAAGGCCAAGAGCGGCGAAGGGGTCGGAGGCTCGGCATCGTTGCAGATACCCATCGACTTCTACGTCAAGCACTACCCCGACGGCCAGACCGGCGTCAGCGGCAAACAGACCGAGTGGTTCTTTGCCGTGGGTCGCCCCAACAAGGCCGACCGTGTCATCTTCTCGGCAAGCATGGACCTCGTGATAGCCAAGGCATCCACAGAGTGGACCGCATACATCATGACCGGCAACTACTTCCCCGGCGGCTTCCAGCTGCCCGAAATTCCCGACGAGGTTAAGACTGCCCTTGGCAGCAAGTACGCCTCCTATTCTTCCAAGCGTGCGCTTCCCAACCTCGACAAGGCCGGCGGCTTCGCCTTCGGCGGCTCTTTCCATGCCGAGCTCGAGGTCGACATGTTCCTTTGGATAAAAGCATCCACCACCCTCGGCTTCGACCTGGGCCTGCTGGCCACCAACGGCTCTTCCTGCCCGGGCTACAGCAGCATTGGCAGGAACGGCTTCTACGGCATGGGTCAACTCTACGCCATGTTCGAGGGCAAGGTTGGCCTCAGCCTCAATTTGGGCTTCTGGAAAGGCCATCTCACCCTGGCTTCGGCTTCGGTGGGTGCCTTGCTGCAGGGCGGCGGCCCCAACCCCACATGGGCCTACGGTCTCCTGGCCTTCAGGGCCTCGTGTCTCGGTGGCCTGGTGAAGATCAACACCAGCGTAGACTTCTCGCTTGGTCATGTCTGCGTGCCTGGCAACAGCGACCCGCTGGCCAACGTCAAACTCTTCCAGAACGTCACGCCGTCGTTCAACACCAAGGCCGAAGCCCAAAAGGCCGACAACGTGCAGTCGGCCTACACCGCTGTCAGCGTTGTCTCCAACCTGCCATGGAACGAACCCGTGCTTCTCTGCGCCGACCAGAAGTACGGCAACGGAACCACCACCCGCAAGTTCCAGTTCATCATCGTAAAGGACCAGTGCACGTCCAAGTATACCAAGAGGGAGAAAAATGCTTCGGAAAAGAACTTCTCGTTGAAATTCACGCGCAACAACAGCGAGACCAACATGCAGTACTTCGAGTGGACCAGCGGCGGACTGCCCGAAAATTCCGATATGTGGATTAAGTTGAAAGGCCGCGCTTTCGAGTATCGTCCCAGCTACACTTCTACAGACAAGAAGAAGGACGAAATCAACCTCAGCGAAGCGCAGCGCAAGACCGACTACTACTACACCCTGACCACCAACGGCTATACGAGACAGGATATTAATGCCGACAAGAAGCCAAGCCGTCTGATGTGGCGCGATCCAGTTTTCACCGACAACGACGTCACAATCCACAAGGCATGGACCCAGGACACTCTCTTCTACATCCGCACCAGCCCCAAACCCGACAATCTTGACGATGCCGTGATCTTCACGTGGCCCTACAATGGTGACCCCATGTTCCCCATCAACGAGTTTGTCACCATTGGCGGGCGCAAGCGTGCACTCATCTACCTCTACCAAGATTGCGATTTCCTTGAGAAGAAAGACGCCGACAACCGCGAAATCAAGGCCTTCCTTGTGCTCCGCGGCATTAGCGCTGCCAACGATGCCCTTGCCTGCGATTATGTCTACCACAAGAACGGCTACCTCGGCAGCTCCTCTTCCACACCCTGCATCGAGGTCATCCTACCCAGCTCCTTCACCAACAAGTATCAGAACTACGACATGGCCATCCGTCTGCTACTAATCAAAAAGGACGCCTACAACGCCACCCTCAAGCAGCTGCAGGCCCAGGCCAACGCCACTACCAGCTCTATGAAGCAGAAGCAGGAGACGCAGAAGAAATCGGCCAGCGCCAAGCAACGCCTGAATTACCTGAAGAATCGGTATTCGAGCAGCTACCTTGAAAAGAGCGTCGAGTACCAGCAGCTGCTGGCTGCCACCGAACAGGAGGAGGGCGTAGGCGACACCATGATGTCGTATGCCCGCAAGATGCTCAATAACGACTACGCCATCTGTCTCCAGACAGGCAGTCCCATCTACACCCTCTACTTCCGCCTCTACGCAGGCAGCAAATCCTACGATGAAATCCTTGGCAATAGCAGTCATTATCTTAACTCGCTCTTCGGAGGTCCGTCGATCAAAAACGAGATAACATCCATTTCCTCCGTACAAGAGACCTATCACTATACAGTTGAAGAGGCTGCAAAATATGTCTATTGGTTCGCCCCATATAAACCTACAGACCGCAAAGCCTACCACAATGGCATCACCTTGCCGCCCATCGTCTATCCTGTCCTCGACTGGAACCGTACCAAGTACAATTATCAAGAGTATGCGCTCTATAGCACCTATGCCATACGCCTTATCGATATGGACAACGCTGTCAAGAGAACATGGGCACCCGACCAGCGCCCGGTGCAGCATGGCAAATCGTTCCACCTCAAAGAGTCAAAGGAATGGACAAGCGACGATATGGGTTCATCCGCCGAGCGGTCTGCCATGAACACCCTCTTCAAGCAAGGCTTCGTACCGGTGTCTGGTCGCACCTACGAAAGCGACTTCACCAACCTTCAGTCGCGCATGAATGTCTCCACTGTAGGCGGGGTCTACACTTCCGTTGATGGCGAGTATCGCTCTTCCTTCCCCAAACTGTCAAACGGCAAGATTGTTCCTCCCAACATTCTCAAGCTGACCATGACCTATCCCAAGTGGCGCTACGACTCAACCTCCTTCGGCCAGCCTGCCAGCAAGACCATCGGAGGCAAGACTTTCAGCCGCCCGGAACGGTCGTACACCTCTAAATTCACTGTTGTCGACGAGGCAATCCCCGCCATGTACAACGACATCAAGCGCTACCACGACTTCTATCAGGACCTCTTCGACTATGCCGTCAACTTCCATTGCCACGGATATAGCCACAAGTACGACCAGTACGAACACCTGATAAAGTACACCTACCGCAACAACCAATTCTCCACCAACAACTTCCCCTACACTGTTACCAAGTCGACCCTTGCCACGTGGTGGATGTGGTACTGGCGCGGCATCTTCTGGGCCGGTCACCTCAAACGCCAGAGTACCAAGTACGACAATTTCAAATGGAATTCCATCCCCTACAGCAGCCTCACCGACGATGCAGGCGATATCAGCACTTTCTGGATGAAATACATTCTCCACTGGGATTATGCGCCCTACCACCTCGAAGAGTCCAAGGGTCTTGCCACACAATTTGGAGATCTCTTTAACGACGACTTCAGCAATAACAAGAAATTCGGCAGGTGGCGCACCGCATCATGGTTCAACGGCAAGACCACTGGCGGCGGCACATTCTCCGCATTCTCGTCCAGCGCTTTGGTCGATGTGTCCAATCTCCGCTATGGCAATATAAACAGTGTCAACTACAGCTTACGCTACATCCCGATTACCTACTACTACGTGCATGGAGGCTCCTCGTCCAATATCTTCGGAAAAATGGCCGACTGTGTCAAGAACCACAACACCGACGGCAAATACGATGTGATGGCCAATGCCACCAAGCAGTCCGACGATACCTACTGGTATGGCGGCTCCGAACAGGCCGTCAAACGCCTTAAGGACAACTCCGGCATCACCTTCCGCGCCATCAACACCAAGAACGAGGAAGACCATGCCAAAAACCTCCAAAGCTCCCAGTGGGAATAGTAAAACACTAAACACCAAACGCTAAACACAGAACACAATGAAAGCATTCCGTAAATTGGTAATTATACTGGTGGTTGTGATGCTGGGCGGCGTTGCCCAGGCCCAGGAGGAGCGCGTGGCTCCTACACGACCTGCAACTTCCCAAAACGTTCCCGAAGTTGCCGACACCACAGTTGTTGATTCGGCAGTCGTCGACACCCTTGTCGAAAAGCCCCTGACGGTGCGCCTGCTTGTACGCGCCTATGGCGACAGCATCGTGCTCCGTTGGGCCACCGAGGATGCTGGCCTCTGGCTCACCGCCAAAGACTATGGCTGGATGATTTACCGCGCGGCCGCCTCCGACCCCGACAGCGCCTTCTCTGTCAATAAGTATGGCGATACCATCCCATACCGCGCCATCAAGGGCGGTCCGCTGAAACCACTCTCCCTCGAAGAGATGCAGCGGCGCTTCGACTCCACCAACTTCTATGCCGGCGTGGCGGCACAGGCTCTCTACGGCGAGTTCCAGTACAATGTCAACGAGCAGGAGACGAAGGCCAATGCCGACTTCCTGACCCTTGCCGCCAAGCAGTATCAGGAGCAGACGCAGCGACACTTCATGGCTATGCTTGCCGCCGAATGCGACCCGCAGGTGGCCTCGGCGCTGGCTCTTCGTTTCGTCGACCGCGACGTTGTGCCGGGTGAGTTCTACGAGTATATAGTGCAGGCCATGACACCCCCTGAATTGATTGAGGTTATTGACCCTGAGGCCTTGGTATACAACAAACCCTTCGAGCGCCAGGAGGATGAGATGATGCCCGAGGTCAGCGTCACCCAGATCGACCAGACCCGCGTGATTGTCCGTTGGGACAAGAACCGCCTCTCGGGCTACTACCTCGACCGCCGCGACAACATCAACTCGTCGTGGACCTGCATCAACCCCGACGCCCCCATCTGGCCCATGCTGCCCGACTCCGCCACCCGCGCTGTCTATGGCGACAGCATAGCCGAGTGGATGGAGCATGAGGTGCTCTTCTTCGACTCGCTCGAACTGGGCCGCACCTACACCTACCGTGTGCGCGCCTTCGACGCTTTCGGCGTGAACCTCGCCCCCCGCGAGGCCGAGCCGTTCGCTCTCGTCGACTTCGTGCCGCCGCAGCCGCCCTATGTCGGCGAGATTATTCCCATCGACAACCGCATCTGCCCCATCCGCTGGCTCCAACCTGGCCCCACAGGCGACATCTCGGGCTACATGATCATGTTCTCCACCACACTCGAAGGACCCTGGAAGAACGTCTCGGGCCTGCTGCCCAAGGACGCCAACAGCTACACCGACAGCAATGCCTACGAGCGCGGACGCGGCTACTACCGCGTCTTCGTGGCCGACACTTCGGGCAATGTCAACTTCTCGGGCTCGATGCTCAACAACATCGAGGACATCACCCCGCCGGCTGCGCCCACGGGCCTCGGCGCTTTGGCCGACGACTCGACGGGCCTTGTGCTGCTGTGGTGGAACCCCAACACCGACGCCGACCTGCTGGCCTACAAGGTATACTTCGCCAACCAGCGCGACCACGAGTTCATCGAGCTCACCCCGGGCTACATCCGGGACACCTTCTTCTTCGACTCCGTCGACATCTCGATGCTCGCGCGCGACTGCTTCTACTACGTCATCGCCGTCGACAACAACCACAACTACTCGAAGCCGAGCGACACCCTGCGTGAGCTTCTGCCCGACCTGCTGCCGCCGGGTGTCTGCGTGCTCGACGGTGTGAGCCAGGACAACGACACGGTGACCATACGCTGGCGCGGATCGGTCAGTGTCGACGTGGCAGGCTATTACATCTACCGCAAGCCACGCCCGGCTGTCAACTGGGAGTGTGTGCCCCTGCTGCCCCCCACGGCAGTGGATGCCAAGGGAATCCTGACCTTCGGCGACCGTCCTGCACCGTCGGTGCATCCCTATTCCTACTGCGTCGAGGTGCGCGATTCGGCTGCCAACAGCAGCGGTATGGCCGGCTACGCCGTGGTGCAGATCGACGAGAACCCCGAAGTGGCTGTCACCATCAACCTGAAGGCCAAATACGACAGCAAACGCAACAAGACCGAACTGACGTGGAAACACGACTACGATGGCAAGAAGGAGTATTATGGCGTTGTGTATCGCGAAGACGGCAACGGCCAGTTTGTCGACATCGGCACCTTCACACACAAGGAATCCAAGTTCACAGACACCACGGCTCCGGCCGACAGCCGATGCAGCTACTACGTGCAGCTGAAGCTGGGTCGTGGACGCTACTCCAGCATCTCGAACACCGTAAGCGTGAAGACGAAGTGAGTTGTTAGTTATTAGTGAAAAGTGGGAATTAGTGGTTGCCCACTGGCCGCAACCGACTGATTTCCACTTTTCATTTTTTTTATAGTTTTGTCCATCATATTGCGGCGCCGTTGCCTTCTTCCCACCTCCAAACGGCCCGCTGGCCCCGAATCAGCCGCGTTAGCGGCGGCACATCATTAGCCGTGGGCGCGAGCCCGCGAACGTGCGACACACACCAACGCCATCCGAGCCCCGTAGCGGCGACACCCAACACCCATTTTTTTTGTGCCGCCCCAGAAATGCAGACGCGGCACGCCGCGTCTCTACAGGCGCGAAATCATTAAACAGCCGCGTTAGCGGCGACACATGGTTAGCCGTGGGCGCAAGCCCACGCACGTGCGACACACACCAACGCCATCCGAGCCCCGTAGGGGCGGCACCCAACACCCATCTTTTTTTGTGCCGCCCCCATGGGGGCTCTATACCGGCGAGCGTGGCCGTCCTCACCGTGGGCTCGCGCCCACGGCTACATTCGTGCCGCCCCCAAGGGGGCTAATTTATGAAAATTTGTGTTTAATTCATGGCAATTCATGTAGAAATGCAGACGCGGCACGCCGCGTCTCTACAGGCGCTGATAAATTTATGAAAATTTGTGTTAAATTCGTGGCAATTCATGCTCTAAAATACAAAAAATGCGCCGGCAATCGCTTGATGTTCTGTCGATTAGCGCTAAAAATAGCCCAAATGTCGCTGTATTACGCACTAAATCAATGTCATATAGTGTACCCCTTCACCCGTTGTACGATACTTCAACGATATATGTACGATATTTGTACGTTTGGCAATCGTACAAGTATCGTTCATGTATCGTACATGTATCGTACAACGGGTGAAGGGGG
>JAZNSV010000163.1:0-19392 GCA_045591485.1 Bacteroidales bacterium
GATACTTGTACGATTGCCAATCGTACAAGTATCGTACATGTATCGTACATGTATCGTACAACGGCAGTACCGGACCCCTGCCAAAGCGGCCCCTGAGGGCTGCATGGAAAGCTAAAGGTTGTTAAAAAAAAGATGGCGACACTTGGCAATTTATATCGATGTGAAAAAATTTGCCGAAACAAAAAAAACAAGTACTTTTGCAGATGTCAAACGCAAGAAACGACCCCACACAGAAAACTAACTGTCAACCATATACAACTGAATCAACATTCAAAAAAAAACTCAAAAAAATAAAAAATCGATCAAATAATTCATACTTATGAAGAAAACATTCCTTGCCTCACTTGTCGTCGTCGCTGCGCTGTGCGGTGCAATGCTTGCATCGTGCTGCTCCAAGAGCGACGATGCCGCAGCCGCCGAACCCACCGATGACAGCAGCCAGTTTGTCACCCTCACCGACGCCGTGCCCGACGCCATACTGGAGATACGCTACTTCGGCACCTACAACTTCGTCGGAGCACGCATCGACGGCTACCTGCAGCCCACGGCGCTGCTCACACGGCAGGCCGCCGACAGCCTGCGGGCCGTCAGCGACGACCTCCGCGCCCAGGGCTACCGCCTGAAAATCTACGACGCCTACCGTCCGCAACGCGCCGTCGACCACTTCGTGCGCTGGGCCGCCGACCTGGCCGATACCGCCATGAAGCCCTACTTCTACCCCGACCTCGACAAGAGCGTACTCTTCGAGCAGGAATACATCATGGAGAAGAGCGGCCACACACGCGGCTCGACGGTCGACCTCACCATCTTCGACATGCGCACCGAGAAAGAGGTCGACATGGGCGGCACCTTCGACTGGTTCGGTCCCGAAAGCCATCCCGACTTCTGCGGCAACCCCGAGACGGGCGAATACACCGGCGACAACAGCACCAGCCCCACCGGCCGCAGCATCACCGCCGAGCAGTTTGCCAACCGCATGATTCTGCGCCGCGCCATGCTCGCCCACGGCTTCAGGGCACTCGACAGCGAGTGGTGGCACTTCACCCTCAACTCCGAGCCATTCCCCAACACCTACTTCACCTTCCCGGTGCAGCAGCTCTGATTGAAGCGTATATCACATAAAGAAAAAGCCACCCTTGCGCAAGGGTGGCTTTATTGTTACCTCAAGCAGTCGAGGTATCGATGTATCGTCTCCTCGATGCCGAGGTAGAGGGCGTCGGAGATGAGGGCGTGACCGATGCTGACCTCGTCGCACCAAGGTATCTGCTGGTGGAAGAAGGCCAGATTCTCCAGCGAGAGGTCGTGGCCGGCGTTAAGGCCCAGGCCGCAGTCGCGGGCCACCCGGGCGGCCTCCACGAAGGGGGCGATGGCTTGGTACGCAGGCGTCTCGCCTGCACGCAGCCGGTGATACTCCCTTGCGTAAGCCTCCGTGTACAGCTCCACGCGGTCCGTGCCCGTACGCGCCGCCATCTCTATCATCTTCGGGTTGGCGTCGATGAAGATGCTCACGCGGATGCCGCAGGCCTTGAACTCCTTGACCACGTCGCACAGATAGTCCTGGTTCTTGACCGTGTCCCATCCGGCGTTGGAGGTCAGCACCCCCTCGGCGTCGGGCACCAGCGTCACCTGCGCGGGCTTGATTTCTTTCACCAGGTCGATGAAGCCGTAGGGCTTGCTTTTGGACACACCTTTCGGATTGCCCTCGATATTGTATTCCACGCCTATCAGCGGCTTGATAGCCAGCGCGTCGGCGTAGCGGATATGCCGCTCATCGGGCCGCGGATGCACCGTGATGCCCTGCGCGCCGAAGCGCTCGCAGTCCACGGCAAACTTCAAAACATCAGGCGTGTTGCCACCCCGCGCATTGCGGATGGTGGCCACCTTGTTGATATTGACACTCAGCTTGGTCATTGTTGTAATAGATATTTAATTCGGCGGCAAAATTACGAAGAATGTACGGAATGGCAAAGCATCGACTGAAAAAAATTCTGAATTTCGAATTTCGAATTTCGAATTTCAAAATTGTCTTCACTATCCAGACCCTACTTTATATGCTATTGCTGTCGCTGCAAGTCTGACAGGCGGCGGCGCGACATGATGTACGTTATCCGGCGGTCGGTGACTGCATTGTGCGCGCCGAGCAGCAGCGCATGGGCCTGAAGAACGTCGGAGAGGGTGCTTAGGCCTGCTTTGTAGTTGAGGTTGGCAATACGGTAGTTTTCGGCGGCGATGTCGAGCGCCGACGAGTCGGAGCGCATGAGCATATAGGCATCCACCATGTCGCTGTAAGCCTTCTCCTCCTCGATGGACATCATTCGGTTCAGGTGCTCTTGTTTTATGGTTGCTTCCTGTATTCGGATATCGTGCTGCCGCAGACGGTGCGAAGTCTCCCACCACGAGCTGAGCGGCACCGAAAGCGAAAGCAGCACCACAGCATTGGCAGCGGACTCTTGCTTTATCAGGTTGCCGTAGAATGCCGTTCCGACAAGCGTAAGCTGCGGCAGCGCCTCTCCCAGCGTCATGCGTTTGTTGAGGCGTTCGGCCTCGACGGCGAGGGCGAGCAGTCGTGTTTCGGGGCGCAGGCTGTCGCCGTGGGCGGCATACCTGTATTCCAGCGGCGGAAGCTCTACGGTCTCCGGGTTCACAAAGTCGATGCTGTCGCTGTAGTCGATGCCCATCTGGCTGCACAGCAACCGCTTGGAAAGCCGGATGCCGCTTGCAAGCTGTTGCCGCTTGGCCGTCATCTCGTTGCGTTTGAGCTGCACCTGCAGCGCATCGGACTTGGTGACCAGTCCGTTGGCGAGGGCGGTCTGCACCGTGCGGTCGAGCGAGTCGATCATCGACAGCGCAGCGCTTATTGTCGCCTCTTTCTCCATGAGCCCGACAACAAGGTAGAACGACGATTCGACAGCTTCCTCCACGTCGCGCATCTGGACTTGCGACTGCAGCCCGGCAGCTTCGACGCCGAGATTGGCCAGGCGGTTGCCGGTCACGATGCGCCCGCCGGCGAAAATGGGCTGCACCGCCATCGCGCCTGTGCTGGCTCCGCGTTTCATGAGCGACACCTCGTTGTCTACATTGGTGCCCGATTCGACCACCAGCTCGTATATCGACTGCAGTATGTCGCGCATGTCGGCCGACTGAACGTCGTCAATCCCGAACCTCACGAGTGGGTCGGCAGCCACATAGCCCAAGGCTCGTGCCTGCACCTGCGGAAAATACTTGGTGAACACCTGTCGCTTCACCTCGCGGGCTCGCTCTATCTCCAGCATCGAGGTGCGGATGTCGGCATTGTTTCTGCGTGCTATGGCTATGCAGCTGTCGAGGGTAAGCGTCTGGGCCCGCAGCCCTGTGGCCACGAGCATCAGGGCTGCCGCTGTAATGATATGAATCTTTCTGTTCATCGGCATTTCTGTGACTGTTTGTTATTTCACCCGTTCCCTGTAGGGGCGGAAGTTCTGGCGCTTCTTGTTCTCAAACGCCACACAGTAGGCCACCGGCAGAATGGTGATGACGAATGGTAGTGTTAGTATTGTGCCGAAACAAATGACCACGCCCATTGGCATCCACAGCATAGTGCCTGCCAGTATCATCGGGATGACACCAAGAGCCGTGGTGGCCGAGGTGAGGAAGATGGGGCGCAGTCGCCGCAAACCCGCCGTGAACGCCGCATCCCGCACCGACATAAGCTCCTTGTTGCGCAACTCGGCCACATAGTCGTACATTATGATGGCGTTGCGCACAATGATGCCCACCAGCGATATGATGCCCAGGGTGGCCGTCACCGAGAAGTCGAGCCCGAACATCCACAGCCCGAGTATCGCACCGAACACACACAGCACCGACATCGAGATGGAAAGAAGCGATATGCCGAGCTTGCCATAGTGGATAATGAGCACGAGGAACATGACCCCGATGGCCGCCAGAACAGAAAAAATCAACTCCGGCAGCATGCGCTGCGATACGGCATAGGCTCCGCCCATCTCGACGGTCACATCGGCTGGCAGGTCCATCTTGTCGAGTGTCCTCTTTATCTTGTAGAATTCTTGTATCTGTCCGGTCCCGGCCATCACATCGGCCGCAACGGTGACACACCGCACACCGTTGCGGTGCGGCAGGTTGTTGTGGTGGAAGTGTGGCTTTATGTCTGCCACCAGGCGCAGCGGCACCCAGGCACCGGGCTGCGCCCCGGGCACAAGCATGTCGCCCAGCGTGGAAAAGTCCACTGTCTGCTTCCCCTCCGAATAAACGGCTATCGGAATACTGTAGTCGCCGTCCCACAACGAGGTGAGGTTGGTGCCCGACAGAGCGCCGCTCAAAAACAGCGAAAGCGATGTCTGCGTGATGCCGAGCCTCGCCGCAATGTCGTTCTTGAGCACCACATCGACCATGGCCTGCGTCTCGTCGTAGTCGGAATGGACGTAGAACAGCTTGGAATCCTGCTTCATGATGCGGAGCAGCGAGTCGCGCACAGGCTCTATTTTGGCATAGTCGTCGGCCTTGATATAGAACTCTATCGGTGACACCGCAGGCTGATAGTCCATCTGCTTGAAACGTATCTGCGCTTTCGGAAAGTGGTTCTCGTAGCGCTGCGCATACTCGGCAATCAGCTCCTTCGTCGCATCGTCGCTGACGGTATTCACTATAAACTGGGCATAGTTGTCTGCCGGCAGTTGCGGCGCATACGTAAGATGGAAGCGCGGCGAGGACATGCCCATGAACGAGGTGATGCTCTTCACCCGCGGATCCTTGAGCATCATGGACGCCAGCGAGTCGGCCACCTCGCCAGCCTCGTCGACCGAAGAGCCTGCCGAAAGGTGCAGCTCGACGGCAAAGCTGTCGCGTTCTGCCTTGGGCAGTATCTGGATGTTCAACTGCGTGAAGAGGAACGCTCCGAGCAGCAGGAACAGCGCTCCGTTGACCAAGGTCAACGCCTTGTGGCGGAAACAGAAACGCAGCAGCCGCTCGTAGCCTCGCTGCAGCCACGTAAAGAAGCGCTCCTGCGCCTGTTCGAATGCAGAGACCTTCTTCTCGTCGCGGCGGCGTATCAGTCGCGACGAGAAAAACGGTATCACCTGCACAGAGTAGAGAAAACTGCACGACAACGCAATCAGTATGGTCCACGGGAAGAGTTTGATGAACTCGCCCATCACTCCATTTTTCATTATCAGCAGCATGGGAAAGAACATGGCCGCAATCGAAAGCGTGGCAAACAGCATAGAGCCGGCCAGCTTCGTCGTCGACACCACCGCCGCATACCATCGCGAATGGCCGACGCTCAACAGGTCCGTATATCCGTCTATAACCACCACCGAGTCGTCCACCACCATTCCCAGCACCGCAATCAAAGCAGCCAGCGTCACCGTGTTCAGCTCGAAGCCAAGAAAATACATCATGCCCAGCGTCGCGGCAATGCATATCGGAACCGATGTGGAACTCACCAGCGCAGTGCGCAGCGGAAACAGCAGCAGCATCACCAGTATAACTACCAATACCGCCTCGAGCAGGTCTTTCAGGAACGAACGCACCGAGCTGTCCACCACCTTCGGCTGGTCCGTGATGCGGTGTATATGTATGTCGGGCGTCACCGTCGTTTCAAAGTCCTTGATTATCTTCTCCACATCCTTGCCGAAGTCGACAACATTGTTGCCCGGACGCATCTCCACCGAAAGCATCACGCAGCGGTTGCCTGTCGACAGCGAATCGCTGTACTTGATGTGGGGCTTCGACCTCTCGTATTGCGGCTCGATGGTCGCCACGTCCCGCAGGCGCACTGTCTGCCCTGTGGCAGGATCGGAAAAGACTATCAGTTCGTTCAAGTCATACACGTTGCCGAAAGGAATCGTCACATGCACAATTGCGTTCCCATCCTCGTTGTTAACCCTGCCCGACAGGGTGCGCATCCCATGCGCCGCCAGCTCTGCCGACACCATCGATGGCGAGACGGCATACTGCGTCAGCTTCATCGGGTCCATATAGACCGCTATCTCCTCCTTCTGCGTGCCCACCACGCTTATCTTGCCCATCTCGGCAATGCTGCGTAGCCGCGTCGACAGACGCTTGGCCACCGCTTCCAATTCGCGCGGCGACCGCTCCGCACTCTCTATGGCCAACAGCAGCGACGACGAGTTGCCGAAGTCGTCCATCACCGCCGTCGCCACCACCCCCTGCGGCAGGTCCGTGACTCGGAACAGCGACAACCCTTCGCGTATGCGCGACCACGTGACCTTCGTATTCTCTGTCGTAGGCACCAGCGTCACAAACACATACAACATCCCGTTCTGACTGTAGGAATAGGTCCTCGTCTTGTCGACATCGGTAAACGTGAAGATATACTCCTCCACTCTCCCGGCCACCTGCTCCTCAATCTCTTCCGCCGTCGCTCCCGGATAAACCACCGCCACCACCCCCTGCTTCAGGGCCATCGACGGAAACTCGTTCTTCTTCAAATGAGGCAGTGCATAAGTACCCATCAAGACCGTCACCACGAGGGTGAACATCAGAATGGGGAAACTCCTCATCGTAGCCTCTATCAAGCTGCCTTTGCGTGCCATATCTCCCAATCGGCTTGTTTCACCTTTTTCACTCTTCTACTTTTCTACTCTTCGACTCTTCGACTCTTCGACTCTTCACCTTCGCGCCAGTATAGAGTTTCTGCCGTCCTTCGGCCACCACCGTATCTCCGGCGGCCAGACCCGATTTCACATACACACCCCCACTGAAAAAATCGCCCACCGCAATGCGGCGCTGCTCCGCTCGTCCGTCCTTCACCACCCACACAATCGTCCCCTCAGGCATCGTCTGCACACACTCCATCGGTATCGCCATTCCGCCCCCATCGCCCAAGGTGGCGTGCACCTTGGCCACCATGTCGGGCAGCAAGTCCTTGCATTCGCCCGCAACCACCGTGGCGTTCACCCTGTAGGTATGCCCCATCGGGTTGGCCGTCATACCCTTGTCGGCCACCCGCAGGCGCAGCTCTCGCTCGCCCAAGGCCGACACCCTGGCCGTCGCTTCGTCGCCCAACGCGATGAGCGCTATCTCCTGCTCCGGAACCGAGAAGCTGACCCTCAGCCGTTCCAGGTCTATCACCCTGCAAAAAGTCTCCCCGGGTTTCATCTCCTGCCCAACGTGGCGGTCTGCACACGACACCACACCTGCAAACGGCGCCCTGATCGTACAATCCTCAAGCTGCTTGCGCGTGCTCGCCTCCGTCTGGCGCGCCTTCTCCAGGTCCGTCTCCATCTCCACCCAGCGCACCTCGCTGATGCCGCCCTCTTTGTGCACCGCCTCCAACCTGCGCCAGGCATCCTCTGCCTGTCGCAAGGTCGCCAATGCGGCGGCATGCATGCTGCGGGCCCTCGTGGCATCGACCTCGGCCAGCACCTGCCCGGCGGCAACACGCTGTCCGTTGTGCACCGACACCTTGGTCAGCGTGCCGCCCAGCGCAAACGAAAGCGTCACCTCTCGTTCCGACCCTATGGTTCCTACATAGTTGCGCTCGGTCGAACTCTCGCTGTCGCCCACCACCACAGCCTCCACGGCTATGGTATCGCTCCAGCCAGTTTCCCTACGGTCTCCGCCCGAACACGAACAAATCGCAAGCGCAAACAGCGCCGTCAAACAAACAATATTTCTCATCTCTTAGCAGTTGGCAGTTTCTTTTAGTTGGTATGTTGATTGATTGCGTTATTGTGTGATTGCGTTATTGCGTTAGTGGCTGGCGCGTCAGCATTCACGCATTCACACATTCACACATTCACACATTCACGCATTCTACATATAACCTTTAACCTCAAGCCATCGGGCATACACAAGGTATGCCCCTACGTTTCATTTTTCACTTTTAACTTTTCACTTTTTACTTTACCCTCTTATACCATCGGGCATACACGAGGTATGCCCCTACAACTCTTCAACTTTTCGACTCTTCAACTTTTCGACTCTTCACCCATTCCAAACTCTTTCCTGATCATATCCACAGCATCGAGTCTTTCCCAGCCGAAGAACTGGACCTTCTTCTGCTGCGGTTTGCCGTTTCTGTAGACGGTGACTTCGGCCTCGTAGGGGTCGCGGCCCATGTGGCCGTAGGCGGCGGTGGGTCGGAAGATGGGGTTCTTCAATCCGAAACGCTCCACGATGGCGTAGGGGCGCAGGTCGAAGAGCTTCTTCACCCTCTCGGCAATCTCGCCATCGGTCATCTTCACCTTGGCGGTGCCATAGGTATTGACATAGAGTCCCACGGGCTCGGCCACGCCGATGGCGTAGGCCACCTGCACCAGCACCTCGTCGCAGACGCCGGCAGCCACCAGGTTCTTGGCGATATGGCGCGTGGCGTAGGCCGCCGAGCGGTCCACCTTCGACGAGTCCTTGCCGCTGAAGGCACCGCCGCCGTGGGCACCACGACCGCCGTAGGTGTCGACGATAATCTTGCGGCCCGTCAGGCCCGTGTCGCCGTGGGGGCCGCCGATGACGAACTTGCCGGTGGGGTTTACATAAAGTTGAAAGTTGAAAGTTGAAAGTTGAAAGTTGGCTGACGCACCCTTGCTTTCCACTTTGAACAGCTTCTGCGTCGCCTTCGGCAGGCGCTTGACGACGCGCGGCAGCAGCACCTTCTCCACGTCCTTGCGTATCTGCTCCTGCTCCACGTCGGGGTCGTGCTGGGTGCTGACCACGATGGTGTCTATGCGCTCGGGACGGCCCTCGTCGCTGTACTGCACCGTCACCTGGCTCTTGGCGTCGGGGCGCAGGTAGCGCATCTGCCTGCCCTCGCGGCGGATGCGGCTCAGCTCCTGCAGTATGATGTGGGCCAGCGTGATGGGCAGCGGCATCAGCTCGTCGGTCTCGCGGCAGGCGTAGCCGAACATCATGCCCTGGTCGCCGGCGCCCTGGTCCTTCTTGGCCTTGCGGCTGACGCCCATGTTGATGTCCTGACTCTGCTCGTGGATGGCGCTGAGCACGCCGCAGCTCTCGGCCTCGAACTTGTATTCGCCCTTGGTGTAGCCAATCTCGCGGATAACGTCGCGCACCGTCTGCTGCACGTCTACATAGCCGTCGCACGTCACCTCGCCGCTCACCACGGCCAGGCCGGTGGTCACCAGCGTCTCGCAGGCCACATGGCTCTCGGGGTCGTGACGCAGGAACTCGTCCAGAAGGGCATCGCTGATCTGGTCGGCCACCTTGTCGGGATGGCCTTCGCTTACACTTTCGCTTGTGAAGAAATAACTCATATTCTATGTTCTGTTAATTACTGTTGTGGCGTGCCTCCGGCACGCTGGCGGGTGGAGATGCGTTGTCTTTCCCCACATTACGCTTGGCTCATGTGGGGTTATTCACGCTTCGCGTGGTGTTGTGCCATTGGCACATATCTGCAATGAAACTACCGATGAACTAACGCTTTAGCATTTTTTCAAGTGGTTGCAATCATTACAAATCTATCCACATTTGCGTCTGCAAAGATACGAAAAAAAATGAAAACCAAAAAAAATATTTTTTTCTCTCGCATGGCAGCGGAGCGCCGACACACCGCCGACGCTCCACTGGACACTAACCGCCCCTACTGCCTGACCACACGGGCGGTGGAGGTGCCGGTCTTGGTGCGCAGGACCACAATGTAGGTGCCTTGCGGCAGGGAGGGAGGAAAGTCGAGGGTGAGCCATGTCTCGCCCTGCGACAGGATGTCCCATCCGCCAACAGGTTGCCCGGCGGCGTTGTAGACCACTATGGCTTCGGCCATGCCGTCGGTGACCACCGTCAGCTCGCCGGTGGTGGGGTTGGGGAACACCTCGGCCCGGCTGATGCCGAAGTCTGCCATGTGGCTGTAGGCCGCGTCGCCGACCACGTCGATGCTGTCGCCCCCGGTCTGCGTCAGCGGGAACAGCGAGTCGAAGATGGGGTGTATCGGTCCAATCGTCGGATCCTCGCATGCCGGGCACGGCACTATCTCGGCCGTAAAGTCGCTGCCCCACTCCGCCTCGAAGCCGTCCTGCAGGATAATCTCTCTATGAGCGCGGTAAACCGCCGTTTCGCCGGAGGGAATCGTGCGAAAATCACTTCTTGTTGATGAGTGTGCACTTACAAGCGCCGTCATTGTCTGCGGAGTTACCTCGTACGGTTTGGGAAGTGTCGGCGGAAGCGGATCTTCATCATTGCTCCATGAGCCATTGGAATTCAAATAGTAATACGGAATATAAAACATTTCCAATGGCAATGTCATGTCGCACATATCAAGCTCTGCTTGCGGATATATATCAAGTATTGCACCAAAAGAATGCGTGTAATGTTTTTCAGAATTTGGGCAAAGACTATCAAGCCTAAAATAGTCATTCCAATTGCCGTTCCATCCCCAATTAATATGAAATTCTTCTCCGCGATAGCCGTCACATACAAAAGCATGTCCTGCAGACTCCAAAAAACCTGTTGTCCGTCGGCCATTGTAATAAACAGGCTTACCACGGTCAAGATTGTCCCTTATATTTGATTTCCAAGTCTCATCACTTATAAAAATGGTTTTATGCCTATAGTCCGCATGTCTGTCGTACCCCATGTTATCTACCAAAAAGTCTCGCGCATCGCTTGAACTTGCACTTGTACTTTCACAGCCATAATCATCGTCATCAACTATATATTCGGCGCATGTTGCGAGAAGGTATGCCACAGCATCTCTTTTTACATCATAATTATTCATTGTTGTGATGAGAGAATCAGGCATGTTGCACCAATCAAACTGGGCATCGAGAAGAGGCGACATAACCGGAGCCTTCCAATAGTTCATTATTTGCCCTGTCGCCACAGGAACACAGCCTACAACAGCATGACTGCAGCTACCGACTGGAGGGGTAAACCAATTATATGCATAGTATTCCCCACCGCCGTTGTTGGCGTCATAATCATTTGACACACTTTGGCCCCATTATGTTCTCAACAGCGGAGACACAACACCGTTGCTTGCAACATAATACATTTCCCCGGATATCAAAGAATCCCACTTCTCCACATAACGAGTTGGTGGATTAACATCGGATAACGAACTGTCAATCTGCTCTATGTATGCATCTATCATCATAGAAAGATTGCACAGGAGTTCCCCGTTGCCATACTCTTTAATCAACGACATCCCATCGTTCCGATACTCTGCCAGCACAGGTATGCAAACCCTGCTTGCCGACAATAGCAGGGCTCTGTTTTCCCGCATAATCACCTCGTACAGCAACGGGACACTGTCCTTGTTGCAATACCGCTCGATATTATCAACTGTAAAGCTACTGTCGGGGTAATAGTATGACAAAAAGGTCATAGCAGCTCGGGCGGCCTCAACGTCGCTCACATGTATAGGAAAAGCTTGGGCACTGTGACCTGCCATTACTGCAAATGCAAACAACGCAATATTACATATTCCTCTTCTCATAGTTCTGTTCTATTTATTGTTTCTGCAACTACTATGGGATCTACGTCGCAACACCCTATATCGCCACCATTTTCAGGAGTGAAGAATCTGCTTATAGCACCAGACACGTAAACTTTTCTGTTTCCATCGGCAAGCGCATCCCTCAATATCTCTTTACGTTCTTGTTCATCCGACCCCAAAGAGGTAAGCTGCATACTAATCTTACGTCCCTTCCCATTTATGTCATCTGTCAAATACATCCATAGTGTACCTTCCTCAAGCAACTCCCTATAGGTCATAGTGCTATACCCACATATCTTTATCTTTTTACCTCCATTTTCTTTCAGCGTAGCCGGATGACAAAGGAAGTATTCCATGAACCTGTTTACGCTATTATAGTCGGTCCATGACACACTCGTCCCCGCTGGTGCATATTCCTCACATTGTTTCGTTTTATTGCATCCAGCCACCATTAGGCAAAATATAAACACAAACAAAAGCATTCGTTTCATATCTGTTTTCTTTTTTTATTTGTTTTTCAATTCTTCTATCTGTTTCTGCAGATCTATGATGTAGAGGGTCAGCTCCTCTACCTTCTGCATCAGCACGCGGTTCAGCTCGCCCTGGTCCACACCCTCCCGCTCCACCTCGGCGGCGGCCGGCACCTCGGGCAGGTGGCGGTGCTGCCCGACATCGGCCTCCACCTCACTGGGAAGCCACCGACCGACAGCCACTTTGTTTTGACCTGACTAATCCCGAACGAGGGTGTAGGTTTTGTCAACTATACCTGCGCCTGTGTTTCCCCTATAATGAAACTCCGATATGCCGATACACTTGACAAGTGTGATAGTACCATAATAGGCTGACAAAACAATGGTGTCGGGAATGCTCGCGCCAACAATCCTGCCATTGTAATCATACTGAATTACTCTACCGAAGCAACCTTGACCAACCTCTGGCAGACTCACACACAACGAAACCCTTCCACTCCATGGCCCACCTTCGGAACGACTATCGATGCCACCCACACTCAATAAGATATTGTATGACGACGGATGGCACTTCAGACCCACACTATACATAAAATCGTCGCAAGCACTGCCATAAGCAGCCTCGTATAGCATAGAATGTGGTTCGGCCTCAAGAGAAACAGTGTCACCACTGTCGCTAACAAAGTCGAGTATATCTCCATCAGTATAAGGCATATACCATGTTAATTCAAGCGGGACAAAGCATGTCGGGCCAGACTTTGAACAGGACACTGAAAAAAATCCAGCTAAAACGGACACTAATAATAAACACTTTGCCTTCATAATACTACTGTTTGATTATACATATTGGTTTTTTGCGTGGGTGGGGCGTATGACGGACGGCCACACAGCCACTCTCCATAGTCTTTTTTGGGGCTACTAATTCTGAACGAGGGTGTATATGTCTCCGTTTGCCTTGTCTGTAACACTAATGATACCAACATCTTTGACGACAAGCAAAGTGTCGCCGATTTCTGATACGGCGCACAATGTGTCGGGAAGGTTGGATATTATGTTCCCATCACGATCAAGCCCAATATCCTCGTAGTGTTGCTGATATACTGGGGAATTCATCAAATATATATGAAAAGAGAAATCATCAATCCTGAATTGTCCATGTGGCCCATCAACAATAATAACACCAAACCCAATATTATGAAAAAACGGGACCATTTCCTCTCCAGAGAACATTTCAAAACGGCTCGCCCCCATGTAGTCACATGATCCATCGTAAGATTCAGAAAATTGACCACTCTTTCGAACCAATACAAGCCTAAGTGTGTCGTCTCCGTTTGAGAGGCAGAAAGAGTCCCCTTCGGAATATGGGAAATATGCCCATATTCCAATTGGTTCAATGCAGTTGTTTTTTTTCTCACAAGCGCACAACAACCCTATGCATAACAGGCTGATTATAGTAAAACCTTTTTTCTTCATATTGTTTATTTATTTCTTTATTATACATGCAGTTTTGTGACGTACTGTTCCTATCGTCAAATTGACAAAATAACTTCCTTTCGGATATTTTCTTAAATCTATCTGCTCCCTGTTAAGGCCGATTATTGGATTCTCTATCTCTCTTGACACAACAACTCGGCCATATACATCATAAATATTTATCCATGTTTTAGCATTATATTCTGTGTAATACTCAATGGTTAAAACGTCATGTACCGGCGACGGATAAACTTTTATTTTGTCCTCTGGAAGCATCGCGTCTATAAATTCATGTTCCCAAAAGACGTCTGTATCATACGTAGATGGAGCCGATTTTGTTGTTGCAGGATTTATGCACGGCTCAATAGATAACGTCACATCGGATCCGTACATGGCTTCAAAGCCATTCTCAATGACTATTTCATCGCCTGACGTAACAGCCAACCTCGCACCGGCGCCAACTGTACATGATGTAATATTAGCGTAATTAGATGCATGGTACACATGCTTGTCTCCCGAACACAAAGAGGTGTTTTCTATCCAATAATCATGTCCGCATCCCCAACCAAACACAAGCATTGATGGATCACCCATAAGATTGTATGCTCTGGAATACCGCCTTCTCTTTACTTTGCTTATTCTTATATACGATCTGAACTTTGCTTTCCCTTTATCTATAACACTCCCGAGATAGGCATTCCCATTTCCAAATAGAGATTCCCCAAGTATTTTGCGCTCAAGTACGTTATCGCTATTTGTAATTGAAATCACAGAAGACCCTATGTACGACACAACACCATTTGTATTTCGAATAAAGCCTTCTCCTACAGACACCTCATTTGCTGCATAATTGCCTGTTTTGCAAGCAAAAACAAAAGCCATCGGATACACGTCTTTCTCGACGTTATCGAAAAAACTATTGCGCATTCTGAAAGCGTCTGTCGCCGTATAATATTTTAAAGGACCAACATATTGTACATCACCATGTCCTGAGTAGATGAAGAACAATGGGTTAAGTTCTATCAACGACCTTGTTTGCTGTTCTGATGGCTGGTATAGAGCATCAGAGACATAGCCTTCTGGTATAAAGAAATCTTCTCTAACTTTATCGTTCCCCTTATTGAACATATCTATCATGAAGTTTCTTTTAACGATCCAATCATCGGGACTATTGTCTCCAGAAATAAAGACGGCACGCTTGCCCAAAACATGCATGTTCATCTCCATAAATATCGTTTTGTTGGAAATTGATTTTACGTCGGATTCACTTATTACCGGCCATCGTCCTAACCATACCTCGGGACACAAATCGTCACCTGAAAGGCATGCATACGATAAATCGGTAATCGGGTAATTAATTTCAGCCATTGTCGGGTCTCCACAATATGCCGGCAAAAAATTATGATCTCCCACCAGCAGCACAAAGTCCGGCCTCGTTGCCGGGTTGTCGTACCTTTGCTGTATCTTGGCTTTTATCAAGCTTGGCGTTGCATCTGCCGAACGTATGGTGATGGTGTCCACAGCATATCCGATGTTCCGTTTGTATGCCATAAACGAGCCGATTGCCTGGCTCAGGTTTTCGTGCACCACCATCAGGTACCGGCCGCTTGTGCCGGCACCGCCGGTGTTTTGCGCCGTGTAGTTCTCAAAGATGCCGTCATAATAATTTTCCCACAAGACGTTAGGGTCCACCCTCTCCTCGACGATGCTGTCTGTCAGGTAGTCTACCCGTAGTTGCATCGATCTGATGACTCGAATGGTGTTGTATCGCCCATCATAGATAAATGGCATTATACATAGCGTTATTCCTTTCCGGTCTCTCAGAATGAAAAGCTCTCCTGTATCCGCAGCATTCACCGGAAAGGCGCCTATCGTGTCATACAGATCCCCGTTTATAAAAAACTTATGGATATTGACGGAATCGTCCAACGAAATATCAGGCTGATGAGGGTAATACGGGTAGTCCAGGTCTACTACTGTGCTACCGATATCCAGTATTTTGAAACTGACATCGTGCGCATTCCATGGTATATTCAGGTTTATTGTCAGTTGCGGCAGTTCTGGGCAGCCCACGCTGTCGATAATACCGAACTCAGGATTGTCCACTACAATATAATTGTAGATGTATGGGTGTTCATAAATCGAATCTGGCAACGAGTCTATTATCCTATAGTCAGGCAGATGAAAATTGACCTCGATGTAATTGTCTCTTGGATAATTGACGCACGACACCTGCGCCAAGCCAATGGCAGACGCCTGCAGCAACAATACCAACCAGAATGCTTTGAGCCAAAAATTTCTCATGACCGATGATATTTATAGTTTCTTTGCCTTCAACTCTTCTATCTGTTTCTGCAGGTCTATGATATAGAGGGTCAGCTCCTCTACCTTCTGCATCAGCACGCGGTTCAGCTCGCCCTGGTCCACACCCTCCTGCTCCACCTCGGCGGCGGCCGGCACCTCGGGCAGGTGGCGGTGCTGCTTCACATAGGCCTCCACCTCGGCCAGCGGCCTCAGGCGGTAGCCATCGCCGAAGACATAGTCGGGCCAGTCTTCGGTGGTCACACGCAGGTGCTTCACCTTCATGTTGCCCGTGGCGTCGCAGCTGAAGCCATTGCCCACAGCCAGGCTGCCGCTCACCGTCATGTTGCCGCTCACCGAAAGGCCATTGTTGGCGGTGATGCCGCCGTAAAGGTTCAACCCACCATGCACCGTCACGCCGCCAGTCACCGAAAGACCGTGGGCCATGGTGACGGGCATGGCGAAGCGGCTGCTCTTGTTGACGTTGAAGCCGTAGCTGCCATACAACGCGCCGACGCCGATACGCCCGTCGTGGGTGAATATCATCTGGTTGCCGTTGTTGTAGATGGTCAGGTTGCCGTCCTCAAGCTGGCTCAGTTTCACATCGAGGTTGCTCTGCTCGACAACAAAGCCGTTTGTCGAGGCATTGGTGTTCGTCATGCGGAAGGTGGTTTTGTAGTCGTGGGGGAAGATGGTGTTGATGCCATTCATCCCTTCGGGGCCAATGCCCGGATCCGGGGTGATCCCACTGCCGGTTTGAACAATCTCGTTGGAGTGTACGTGCAGGGTGGCCTGCGGCGGATTGATGCCAATGCCGAGTGTGGTGTAGGTCTGTGCCCCGGCAGTCATGGCGCCGGCTAAAAACAGTGCCGTCGCAATAAACTTCTTTTTCATCGTGTTTTGTGTTGTGTTTTTCATTATTAACTGATTTTTAAGTGTTCTACTCGTTTAAATGTTTTTTTTAATCTTCTGTCCTCTGTGTCGGTGCTGCGTGCTTCGGCCCGACAGAAGTGCCTCTGGCAGCATTCTTACATCTGCCTGTGCAGGCCCGTGATGCAGCGAAACGGCACAATCAGGAAGCTTTCCATCCGCTGGGCGCGATGAGTCCGTGGTGCCTGTGTCGCTCGGCATTATGGCACCACGAACGCATCACGGCTTGCAGCCACGTCGGTCAGTACACCTTCTCGTATTCCGTACCGTCGGAGGCGATAATAAGGTCTTCGTCGGGGTCGTAGGACAGCCAGCCCGATTTGCCAGAGCTTTTGATGGTGTAGTTGACAATGTACGTCGAGTCGTTGAAGACGTAGCTGAATTTAAACGTTGATTCGTGCGATCCGACGCCAACGATTTCAACGTACTCATAGAACTCGCCTGCGGTGTCGCTGACAAAAGAGAACCTGCCTTCCATCACCGTTTCCTTGCCGGCCGTGACTTTGGTGAAGTAGTACCGCCACGCATGGCCCACAAGAATATTGTGTTCTTCCACTACTTCGGGTTCAGAGCCACCTGCACCGCCAGTGCCGGAGCCGCCTGCTCCGGGGTGTTCATCATCGTCCTTGCAGCAGCCGACGACCGCCAATGCCAGCACCGCCACGAGTGCAGCAATCATCAATCTGTTTGTTTTCATTTTGTTTGGTTTTTTATTTTACTGTTTTTCACTTTTGTTGGTTTCACAATAAGCCACTTTTAAAGTCCACCATGCCTGCATGGTGGACTTTTGAACATCATGGTTTCGGGTTGGGTGTCATCATCTCATCATACACACTTCCCCAAAAATCAAATTCATGTCCTAACAAGCATTGTTCATAACACAAATTATGCAAAAGAAGACCGTTCTCATACATTGAATCACACCTTGCATAGCAAGCATGCAGTGGAGACACCGTGATTGGGTTCAGTGTATCAAATTTGGGATCCTTTGCATTCAATTCTGCCATCAGATCATGCAAACCAATGACCGTATTCCTAACATCACTCAACGAAACGCTCACACAACTTGAGCAAGAATCATTTGGTGCTGGCTTGTCCTTAAACAAAGAATCGGCCAGGAACTTCATTCTTGCCATATCGGCATTGGAAAGATTCAGAAGCGTTTTGTATCCTGCCGTGTCTTCCCGTCTACAGACACTCGCATATGTCATAGGATAGCTCTGGTGGGCAACCACGTTTTTGTGATAGAAATCATTTGCTATCTCCACCAGTTCTTCATAACCAGACATCTTCGCGGCATACATACCCGCCTGGTCCTGGTTGATTGTGGTTGAAGTCTCCTTTGTACAGGAAACGGCGACACCGGCGGCGATGGCAATGGCGGCCACGGCGGCAATAATAACTTTTTGATTTTTCATAACTTGTAATTTTTTTTTGTTTTTGAGTTTGTTTCTTTTATCTTCTGTCCTCTGTGTCGGTGCTGCGTGTCTCGGCCCGACAGATACTATTGGCCACGCACACAATAGAATCCACATTCCTGCGTTATAGCTTCCGCATAGGACATTTTGTGGTTCTATGCCTCGGGGGTGCCGGCCGGGCAGGGACGAGTGTACACACACCATGTTTTTGTCACTCGCCCTGCCACAGGCGCCCTCTCTTTTTTTCATACGCCCCACACCGTCGGCACACCGTTTCTTTTTCTGTCGGTGCAGGGCTTTGTCAGGATAAATACATACGCTTAAAGGGTTAAGGCAAACAGAATGTCTGTTTGCTTAATATACACCAACTAATTGCGGGCAAGACAATTATATACGCCATTGACAGCATCGTACGATACTGTCACACTATACCCGTCTGCAATCATTTTATCAGCCCATTCAAATGCGTCGTCTTTGTCGGTCGTGGTATAAGTCACCACATCTTTGGCCACCGCTTGGCCTGGTTTTGACGCATACGCAAACGTCACTTCATGCCCTTGTTCGGCCAAAGTCAGCAACTGATAAATAAAATCCCTATATGCTGAACCGCTCTGTATCGCCGTGGCATAGTTCACTCCGTCGATTGAATACGACAGGAGAATTATGTTCTCCTGCATTCCAATCGACGAGACAGGACAAAGTTCCATTTCACTTTCCTTATGGCAGCCCACGGCCACCATGCTGAGCATCGCAAAGATTGCAACTGTTTTTGTTTTTTTGTTCATTTGGCACTTGTTGTTAGGTTAATACTCTCATTATACTGTTCATGACAGACAGCCTTGAACTGCCGTTCATGTTCAATACGGAAGATATAAATAGCGCTATCAATCCAATGAACAGCAATCACATCGTTATTGATCATGGCCGCCGTATCCATCGGTCGCGCGTAGTCGTCTTTAGGAGCATAGCGAACCTCTACTGTATTCGGGCCTAAGAAATCCAGCATTTCCTGCGTCATTGGAAGTATATTGAAATCTGAGCACATCATCGCCCAGCCGCTGTCGGTGACGGCCTCGAGGACGGTGACGTCCACACCGACAGTGTCGTTGATGCGATAGTCGCGGATATAGCCAGCGGCCACGTCGTCGCGCCCGGCATAGCGGCGGTAGACGTCGCTGCACTCGGCTATGGGCACCGTGCGCGGCAGCAGCACCGCCACCGCCACCACGGCGGTCAACAGCAGGCACACCGCAATGGTTATAATCCACGGACGCTTCATGACATGTAGTTGTTAAAATAAGCGTCTACATTGGTCACCATGGCTACGCGGTCCATGCCGTGGACGCTGATGTCGCGTCCGTCGCCCACAGGCGAGCGCAGCACGAAGAGCATC
>JAZNSV010000164.1:0-9215 GCA_045591485.1 Bacteroidales bacterium
CCTGCATGCAGCCGGGACGCCTGCGCACCCGGGGCCTGCATTTTGACCATCCCCACTCCCGATCCAAACCCCGGCAGCAGCGGAGCCTGCTTGACCATGACATTGTTCAGACCAGCCTTGATAGGGTTTTGTTCTATATACTGTGTCACAGCACGGTAGTGGTCGGCATTACGGATATAGCGGTCGTAGTAGTCCTTCATCCAGAACTCACCCGTGCGCCCTAAAACCTTGTTGGCCTCGTGAGCCGTATAGGAGCGCCAGCTATGCATTATAGTCGACAGCGACACCCCCTCGTAAACCCGCACCAGGACATGCACATGGTTTGGCATGATGCAATAACTCAGCAAGTCATACCTTGTCCCATCGCCATGCTCAAGTGCCTGACGCATAATATCCGCCACACTGGTGTCCGAGAAGAAACACTGGCCGTATCCTGCGTCTTCGAACTTGTCCACCAGCTTATGCAGCTTGAGGCTTACCTCCGAGAGGTGGTCGGGATCCGATTCCTGCGAGAGTGAGAACTGCCACACTTCTATCAACTCCTTCGGCACGGAGTCGTACAGACGGAATGTGATGAATTGACAATCTCTGTTTTCAAAGTGCGGCAGATAGCCACGGCGGCGTTCGTTCGGGATCTCCGGGACCGCAGGCGTCTCGCCTGCATGCAGCCGGGACGGCTGCGGTCCCAGAGGCAGGCGGGACGCCTGCGTACCCAGGATGATGCTGTCGTGCGCTATCTCGACGGCATAGACCTTGTACCCTCTCTCTTTCAGCCCGCGCACGCACTCCACTGTGTCCTCGTGGTAGCTCCATTCCACGCTCTCCTCGGCCCCGAGGGCCGTCTTGTGTATCTCGCGGTGCGGCGGCGTCGAGCAGATGCCGCAGAGTGCTATGTGCTCCACTCGGAAGGCATCCGCCGTGCGGAACACAGAGCCTATGTTGTTCTGCGAGCGCACATTGTCCAGCACCACTGTCAGCGGCAGTTTCTCGCTCTCGCGAAACTCCGCCACCGTCAGCCGGTGCATCTCCTCGATTGTCAGTTTGTGTGCCATTACGATAGCTCTTAAAAACAAAGTGCAAAGATACGCTTTTTCCGTTATATGGCAAAATAATTTTTATCAGCAGACGGTCGATGCTCTGTATTCGGTGGCTGCCTGTCAATTATTTTTTGTATTTTTGCAATCGGAAATATAACTACAAATATGAAGAAACTACTGACAATCATCATCTTGCTTATAATGGCCACCGTTGGGGTCACAGCCCAGAACACCATCAACAACCGCCCGGACGCTATTGTCGGCATCTACAGCGGCATCCAGGGACACGACCACTTCCGTGCCAAGGTCACACGTTCGTCAGACGGCACCTATCGTGCTCAGATAGTGTGGCTCGAACACGACCGCGACGACAAGGGCCGCAAAATACTCGATCGCAAAAACCCCGACAAAAGCTTGCGCAACAATCCCGCAGACCGAATTGTGCTATTCAGTGGGCTTAAGCATAATGCCAAAGAGCACTGCTGGGACGGCACCAAAATCTACGACCCACAGCGAGGCATACGGGCCAAGATGACCGCTCGTTTTGATGCCGACGGACGTTTGCACATAAAGGGTTCTCTTATGGGCATCAGCGAAACCGTCATCTGGACACGTGAAGAATAATCGGGATACTCACCCCACACGTCTTTCTAAACTAACACTCTGCAGTTTTTGTGCCTCGACAGCATACAAAACCGCGTCTTTTTCTTACTACCTATCAATTTTCACTCAGTCGGCGACCCTTTCACCTATGGCCGCTATCCTTCAATTGTCAGTTTGTATGTCATTGTTCTGTAGGGCTGATCTTGACTGGATAATATACCCACACACGGGCAAGTTTGTCGCGCTGGCGTCCAGGTATCCAGCGTGGCATCAATCGCATCACTCTCAATACCTCCTCGTCGGTCTCTTCGTCTATACCCCGAATCACTTCGAGGTTCGTCATCCGCCCGTTACGCTCCACAATAAACTGCACATACACCTTCCCCTCCACCTGTCGTGGATTGCGCAGGTTGCGTTTCATAAAAGCCTGTAACGAGTCCTGCCCACCGGGAAACTCCGGTTCGTTCTCAACAACATTAAACGCATTGTCGAAAAAGAATTCCAGCTTATCGTAGATGGGACTGTCTCCCACTACGCGTCCCGTGGTGTCCAGAAAAAAGAAATGATTATCCTCCATCTGTAGCATCTCGATCTCATCGTCCAGACTGTCCCTGATGGTAACCAATGTCCACCCTGCCGTCTCTTCCAGCGGAAGATGGTACACTGAAACCAGGCATTTGTGCCCTGCAATTTCCGTCACACCGTCCATCCGCATCATGCAACTCCGGATATCCGATCCATAATGATACTCTGGATGGAATGTACCTATACCCACGGATCTTATCTGCGATGTCCAGTCATAATCATACTGCGCCAGCACCAACATCACACTGTCCGGCACATTCATCGCCTCAACAGCATCAGTCAACTGCCGCTCCAGTACGCTGTCACCAAAACGGTAGTTCTTCATCAGATACTGCACATCGTTTATCTTGTTGCCGCACGACGACACAAGCATCACCGCAAAACCTATGAGCCACAGCCTTTTCAATTCTTAATTCTTAATTCTCAATTCTCACCCTACGCTTCCTTCCAGAGATATCGATAAAAGTTTCTGCGCCTCGACGGCGAACTCCATGGGGAGCTTTTTCAGCACGTCTTTGGCGTAGCCGTTGACTATAAGGCCAACGGCGCTCTCCGGGCTGATGCCGCGCTGCTGGCAGTAGAAAAGCTGATCCTCGGAGATCTTGCTCGTCGTGGCTTCGTGCTCCAGGATGGCGGTGTGGTTGTCGGCCTTGATATAGGGCCATGTGTGGGCGCCGCATTGGTCGCCAAGCAGCAGGCTGTCGCACTGCGAATAGTTGCGGGCATTGTCGGCCCCTTTGCCTATCTGCACCAGACCGCGGTAGCTGTTGTGGCTCCGTCCGGCACTGATGCCCTTGCTCATGATGGTCGAACGCGTGTTCTTGCCCACGTGTATCATCTTCGTGCCCGTGTCCGCCTGCTGGTAGTTGTTGGTGACGGCCACGCTGTAGAACTCCGCCGTTGAGTCGTCGCCCTGCAGGATGCAGCTCGGGTACTTCCATGTGACGGCGCTGCCGGTCTCCACCTGCGTCCAGCTCAACTTCGAGTGGCTGCCCTTGCAGATGCCGCGCTTGGTGACGAAGTTGTAGATGCCGCCCTTGCCTTCCTTGTCGCCCGGATACCAGTTCTGCACGGTGCTGTACTTCACCTCGGCATCCTTCATCACCACAATCTCCACAATGGCCGCATGCAGCTGGTTCTCGTCGCGCTGCGGAGCCGTGCAGCCCTCCATGTAGGAGACGTAGGCACCCTCGTCGGCCACGATGAGTGTGCGCTCAAACTGGCCGGTGCCCTTGGCGTTGATACGGAAGTATGACGAGAGCTCCATCGGGCAGCGCACACCCTTGGGGATATAGCAGAAGGAGCCGTCGCTGAAGACGGCGCTGTTCAGTGCTGCGAAGAAATTGTCGGTACTCGGCACCACGCTGCCCAGGTACTTACGCACCAAGTCGGGGTGCTTCTGCACCGCCTCGCTGATGGGCATGAAGATGATGCCCTTCTCCTCCAACGCCTTCTGGCTCGTCGTCTTCACGCTGACAGAGTCCATGATGGCGTCGTAGGCCACGCCCGCCGCGCTCTCCACTCCTGCCAGCGCCTCGCGCTCGCGCAGCGGAATGCCCAGCTTGTCGAAGGTGGCCAGCAGCTCCGGGTCCACCTCGTCCATGCTTTTCTTCTTCTCCTGCTTCGGGGCGGCGAAGTAGATGATGTCCTGATAGTTCGGCGTCTCATATTCCAGATGCGCCCAGTCGGGTTCTTTCATCTTCTGCCAGCGGCGGAAAGCCTCTAATCGGAACTCCAGCAGCCACTCCGGCTCGCCCTTCTTCTGCGAGATCAGTCGCACCACCTCCTCGTCCAATCCCTTGCGGATGGTCTCGGTGGCAATATCCGTGGTGAAGCCCCATTTGTATTCTTCGTTGGTAACTTCTTGAATAATATCTTTTTCGTTTTCTTCCATCGATGAAATATTTCTACACCTCTTAACGCACCACCGCCGATATTATTGCGCGATGTCGATAATTTCTCAAAAAAAAGCCCGACTCGTGACAGTCGGGCCGGAATATTGTTCCACACAAAAAGCTACTTCTTCTTGAACTTCGTTATCATGTCTATATCGTTGGGCTCGGGGTCGTCGGGTATGTAGGTCACCTTGATGAAGGCGGTGTCTTTGAGGAAGTTGATGCTGCCGATTTGTATCTTCACGATGTCGAGTCCAGTGCGTTTGCGCAGGTCGGCCATCAGCTCCTCGCGCCGCTCGGGCACTATCAGATCTATCTTCTCGTAGGTGATGATTTTGTTGGCGGTCTTGCCGGTGAAGACCAGCGTCTCCAACAGCCATATCAGCAGTATAACCAGCACGTTGGTGACAACATAGGCTGTGTAGCTGCTCGTCATGCCCGAGCCGTTGATCACACTCAGACCTATCAGCACGAAGAGATACGTCATCTCGCGTATCGGCAGCTGCTCGGTCCGGTAGCGTATCATGCTGAAGATGGCGAAGAGGCCCAGCGCCAGCGTGATCTCCATCTGCAGGTTCTGCAACTGGTACAGAATCAGGAATATCACCGTGCTGAAAAGCATATAGGTGAAGTAGTAGTCGCGCCGACGGCTTTTCTTGTAGTAGAGGAAGTGCGTAATCAGCCAGCACACCAGCAGATTGAATCCGAAGCGGATAAGGAATGTCCACAGGCTGGGGCCGTCAAATACGGGCACACTGCCCAACAGGTCGATGCTCTGGTCGCCCACCACGCCGAACTGTCCGGCGATATCGGGGTCGTATTCTGCTTGCAACAGTTTCATGACATTATTTTGTTTATGTATAACAATTTGGGTTTAAATCTGTTCTTCTTTGCCGTCGGGTCGGTCAGGGCCGTCCCGATGCAGTATTTGCTCATTCTGCGGGGCTGTATGTGCATCTCGTGCAGCGCACGTTCTATCTCGCTCATCGGTGCACCCACCTCGTGCTTCACCTCGATGACGAGCAGCTTCGAGATGTCGGCGTCCACTCCCGTGTCGCGGTTGTGGAAGGTGATGCCTCGATCGATGGTGATGCGCTCGCTCATGCCTTTGTCCACCAGTGTGATGCGCTCGAATCGGTTTTCCAGGCATTCGTGCAGTTGCGCCACCGGCCAGGGCGTCCGCTCGTCGACGAACGTCTTCACCTCCTCCACCTCAAGCACGCGGTCGAACATCTGCGGGTCGACCGGTATGCGCACCTTGCGGGTCTTCTTCTTGTTGTCTTTGTTCTTGATTTCGAAGAAGGTGGTGTCCGTAGAGCGGTAGCAGCGCACGCGCAGCTTCTGCCGGTTAAGCTTCTGGTTGTGGTGCATGGTGTACATGTCGAGCGCCGCCGTGTCGAAATACAGCGTGCGGTATGGCGCCAGCGGCTCGCCGGCTATATGCTGCACATAGTAGCCGCTGGCCACGCGCTCCAGCAGCTCTTCCAGCTGGTCGGCACTGGCCATATACTTCTGGTCCATGCGGTTCATCAGCCGCACGGCCTTCATGTCCTCCAGCCCTATAGGCTCCATCTGCTCCAACACCATATCGGTTTGTTTTCCTGTTTCCTCAGCGTTTTTTTTTCGCCTAAAATAAAGAATTGCAGACGCGGCACGCCGCGTCTCTACGGTGGCATCAATCACTTATAGCTGTACTCGAAGGTCTTGGTGCTCTCCAGCTTGCCGTTGGGCTTGTAGTTGTACTGCACCTTGCGCGTGCCGTCCTTGTTGTATTCGAACTTCTTGATGCGCACGGCGTGGTTCTTGTCGTCGTACTCCACCTGGCGCTTGCACTTGGTGCCCGTGCCCTCGTACTCGTAGGTTACGCGCTTCTTCTGGCCATAGCTGGCATACTCAATCTCCTCAATCTTGCGTCCCAATTCGTCGTAGGTCACCACATTGTCCAGATACGGTGTCTTCGACCCCTGCTTCTGGTTCCATTCCTTCACCACCAGGTTCTTCTTGCGCTCGCGCTTGCTGCCCGTCTTGTCCTGGGCCGCCACGCCGCCCATCACAAGCAGCGCCATCATTAAAACGATATACTTCTTCATATTTGTTTATTTTTTTATCTTTTAGAATTTAGGGTGATTCTATAAATTCACTTTTAGTAGCGTCTCTTCGAGACGCAGGTTGTGCATTTTCTTGATTTGCCCCACACTTCTGTGTGGGGTTATCGAGAGGATGCCTCTTCGAGGCAATTGTATGCCACTACAACCGGCAATCCATTAAAATGCATACTTGTAACCCACTGTGAGCCAGCCCACAAGTCCTGTCTCGCGGGTGTAGCTTTTCAGCTTCGTGCCCTCGGCGTTGGCGTCCACCACCAGATCCATCACATAGTCGCCCATCAGGCTCACATCCACCGTGCTTGCCTTGCTCAGGCGGTACTCCACGCCCACCACGCCGCGCAGGCGGTTGACATACACCTTGTTGAAGCCGCCAAGGAACCAGCCGGCCTCACCCTCGCGATAGTAGCTTTCTGTCTCCTCGTCGTAGTAGACATAGTAGGTGCCGTTGTAGCTTGCATTGATCGACGGTGCGTTCAGCGTGTTGCGCAGCTCCAGGCTTGCATACGGTTCCATACGTCGCAGACCTTTGTATTGCACCTTCAGCCTGCTCTTCAGCGCCAGCAGTGTCCCGGGGTTCTGATAGGCGTTGAAGCTGCCCGTGCGCACCGTGGCCTGGAAGCGCTCTCGCAGCGAGAAGCGCCAATCCCCCACCCTGACGCCACCAGTAACGTCGACCATCAGTCGGTGACGGCTGCTCTTGAACGCGCTGTTCGTGGTGCTGTAGGGCAGTATCCACGCATAGCCTGCGCCGACCTTCAGGTAGTCGTTCACCTTGTAGCTCAGGGCCGCCGTGGTGTGGAAACGGTCGAAGGCACTGAAGTTGTTGTCGAACCGCACCTCCTCCTCAAGAGATACATGCAGTCCGCGGGCCAGCTTCTTGTCTACCGACACCGACAGGCGTCCGCCCAGCTCGGTGCCAAGGTCCACGTCTGTCTGTGCGTTGGCCCCGAAGCACATAAGTCCCGCAAGCCCCAATATGGCAAAGTATCTTTTCATTTCTGTATTTTTATTTTCTAAACCTCAAACACATAATAGCAGACGCGGCACGCCGCGTCTCTACAGTCTCGCCGGCAACATAACTTCCCACTTTCCACTTTCCACTTTCCTCTTTCCTCTTACCATCCCCAGCCGCCACCGCCGCCGCTGTAGCTGCTCAGGCTCACCGAGCTGCCGCCGCTCACGGTGGGGGCTTCGAGCACCGTGCCGTTCAGCCGCTCGGTGCCGCCGCTGGTGCTCACGCCGCTCTTGACAGTGGGCTCGCTCGCGCCGCTCACCACCATCCCCGACCCTGAGGTGCTCGGGGTCTTGAAGGCATGCGTCGTCGAGCCCACGGTGATGCTGTACCATGTGTTCTTGCTCCACGACGAGGCGCGCCAGCAGCTCTGCGTCAGCTGCGAGTTGTTCTCTATGCCGCCCAGCGCCACCAGCGTGCCGCCTTCTATATAGAGCTTGTAGCCGCCCTCGGTGTTGGCGTCGATGCCCACCTCAGGGCTGTTGGCGCTGGCGCACATCACAAAGCCGCCTTTGATATAGAGGTTGCCGTTGGCGTCCATGCCGTCGTTGCCGGCCGAGATGGCGCACACGTACCCGTCGTTCACCGTCAGCGTCGAGGCGCAGTTGATGCCGTCGTCGCTGGCCGAATAGCCGTACACCTCGCCGCCGTTAATCGTCATCGTGCTCTTGCCCTCGATGGCCTCGTGGTTCTGCGCTGTGGCCACCACCGTGCCGCCGTTGAAGGTGATTGCGCCGTCGAACTTGATGGCCTTGGCGGCCACGCTGTTGTCGCTGCTGCTCTGTCCGCCGCCACCGGGACCATGGCCACCGCCGCCCCAGCCGCTGCTGCTCGAACCGAAGTTCGAACCCGTGACCGTCACCGTGACCGCGCCGCCGTTGAACACCGCAGTGCCGTCGCCGCTGATGCCCTTGGCACCGGTGCCGCTGCAGCTCACCGTCAGTGTGCCGCCGGTCATGATGAAGCCGTCCTGAGCCTTCACTCCGCTCACTTTCAGTGTGTCGCCGCTCGTCGCTTTCGTGGCCGCCGTGCTGTTCACCGTCACCGTGCCGCTCTGTATCTCTATCTCGTCGTCGCTCGCAATGCCGCTCTTGCCCTTGGCGGTCACCGTCAGGCTGCCGCTGCCGCACACCGCAATAGAGCCCTCGGCAAAGAGGGCAGCCTTCTCGTCCTCGTCGCTCGGTGTGGCGGTGTAGCTCGATCCGTCGGCTATGCTGCTGACGCCCTGCAGCACCACAAACGTCGTCTTGCCGGTGGTGTGGGTCTCGCTCGCACCCTGCAGGTTGATGGCGGCTCCGGTGCCGTTGGTCAGCGTCAGCCCGTCGAGCACCACAGCCTGATGGGCCGAGCTGTAGATCTTAAGCCATCCATTGTCGCTCGTGCCGCTCACCTCATACAGCACCTTCTCAGTGCCGCTGTTCGTAATCGTCACCCCGGCGCCGCTTTTGCTCACCGTCTGCCCGCTGCCAGCACCGCTCACCGTGGCGCTGCCCGATGCATACACAATCTTTATAGTGCGGTCGGGCGTGAAATCGGAATAGCTGCCTATAGACGAATCTCCGTCGGCAACGGCAGTGTCGGCCACGTCGACATCGGTAATCTCGTCCTTTCCGCACGAGATGAACATCATCGGCAGCAGGGCTGCCAGCCAAAAACAACGTTTCATATTCAGTTTGTTCTATGTCTATATCTCTGTCTTTCAATTCCTACAACCCGATTTCCGGGCTGCATTCAACTCTGCGAAAATACAAATTTTTTTCGACAATCCGACGATTTGAACAAAAGAAAGGTATAAATGGCAAAAACTGAGGAAAAAATGACAAATTGATACGGCACACATAACAGCCTGAAAAATAACACCATCTATACCACCTCTTCACTCGTTGTACGATACATGTACGATATATGTACGATATTTGTACGATTGGCAATCGTACAAGTATCGTACATATATCGTACATGTATCGTACAACGG
>JAZNSV010000165.1:0-17179 GCA_045591485.1 Bacteroidales bacterium
GCATTCTTCCATGCCGCATATCGTTGTCGCCTTTGTGGTTACCAGACGCGGCACGCCGCGTCTCTACAGGCGCTATTTTGCATCAACTGCCGCGTCTGCATTCCTCCTTGCCGCATGTCGTTGTCGCCTTTGTGGTTACCAGACGCGGCACGCCGCGTCTCTACAGCATCTGACCCTCTAAATCATCGGGCATACACAAGGTATGCCCCTACGGCCTATAACCACCGACCTACCAATGCAGAAATGCAGACGCGGCACGCCGCGTCTCTACAGCCTATAACCTTTTAATTTTTAACTTTTAACTTTTAATTTTTAACTTTTAACTTTACCCCATCTCCGGTACCGTTTTGGCAGGGGTCATCTTCAGCCGTTGTACGATACATGTACGATATATGTACGATACTTGTACGATTGCTAATCGTACAAGTATCGTACATATATCGTACATGTATCGTACAACGGCTGAATGGGTACATACTATGATATTGATTTAGTGCACATTATGCCAATTTATAGAATCTTTCAGGCATTAACCAACAGAATGACAGCCAATTATCGTCTACAAAACACATCATTTCCACCGCACGATTTTTGAAATGTTGAAATGTTGATATTATCGGGCATACACGAGGTATGCCCCCTACGGAGTTTCAATTTATCCCACAACCGATAACTTTTAACCTGTAACCCATAACCTATAACCCATAACCTATAACCTATAACCCATCAACCACCAACTACCAATCAATTACTATCTTTTTTTTTGCCACGTCGAAAAAAAAGTGTATCTTTGCATTTTCATAGATTATAACAATTAAAACATAACATCATCATGGAGAAACTGATAATCACCGCCGCCATCTGCGGCGCAGAGGTCACGAAAGAACAGAACCCGAACGTTCCCTACACCGTAGAGGAAATAGTGCGCGAAGCAAAGAGCGCCGTAGATGCCGGAGCAGCCATAGTGCACCTGCATGTGCGCGAAGACGACGGCACCCCCACACAGAGCCATGTGCGCTTCCAGGAGTGCACCGAGGCCATCCTCAAAGAGTGCCCCAACGTGATTCTTATCCCTTCGACGGGCGGCGCCGTGGGTATGACCCCCGACGAGCGACTGGACAGCACCAACACCACCCCCACCCCCGAAATGGCCACCCTCGACTGCGGCACCTGCAACTTCGGCGACGACATCTTCGACAACACGATGCCGACCATGCGTGCCTTTGGCAAGCGCATGATAGAGAAGGGCATAAAACCCGAATACGAGTGCTTTGAAATGGGCCATCTGGAAACCATCGTGCACATGGCCAAGAAGGGCCAGGTGCCGAGCGCCTTCGGTGTGGCGGGCCCCGACGGCAAGCCCCTGCCCCTGGTGCCGATGCAGTTCAACTTCGTGCTCGGTGTGCTGGGCTGCGCCTCGGCTTCGGTCGACAACCTGGTGTGGATGGTGAAGAACATACCCGCCGGCAGCACCTGGACAGCCACCGGCATCGGTCGCAACGCCTTCACGCTGGCCGCCCCGGCCATCGTCATGGGCGGCAACGTGCGCGTGGGCTTCGAGGACAACCTCTACCTGGAGCGCGGCGTGCTGGCCAAGAGCAACGGCGAGCTGGTCGACAAGGTGGTCCGCATGGCCAAACTGCTGGGCCGCCCCATCGCCACAAGCGACGAGGCCCGCGAAATACTAAGCTTGAAAAAACGTTAAAGGTTAAACGTTGATAAGTTGATAAGTCAACGCAAACATATCGAAGTATCAACGATCAAAAAATCAAAATATCACGAAAAGAAACATGAAGAAGTCTTTGGTACTGTTGGCAGCATGCGCCCTCGCATTCGGCGCCGCCGCCCAACAGAATAACGACGAAGAAGGTCTGCGCTATTGGCGCCAGACCCACCAAATGCGTGATGCATCGCGTCTGCACCTCAACAGCAATATTCCGCTGGCCCCGGCCTCCAAAGACGCCGCTGCAGCCAAACACACCACGGGTATGCCGAACGACGAGTTCTGGTTCCCCGGCGAGTGGGAAGAGGTGCAGGCCGTGGTGGTGACCCCCTACTACAACTACCTCACCGACAGCGCCGGCTTTGAGAATATGATTGCCGACCCGATGGTGACGGGAGTGGCTGCCTACTACTCCAGCTACTATGCCCAGCAGCCCTCGGCCTTCGGCCCCTACCGCTCCGTGATGGACACCAGCAGTTCGTTTGCCCAGGTGAGCTTCTACCTGATGGACGCCATCCAGATGGGCGGCGCCCAGGCGTGGATACGCGTGGAGAGTTTCGACGACACCTCCGCCGTGCTCACCCACCTGCAGACCATGGGCCTGCGCCACAACAATGTGCGCTTCCTTGAAGCTCCCGGCAACTCGTTCTGGTTCCGCGACTGCGGCCCCATCTGCTTCTACTATGGCGCGGGCGACACCGTGGGCATGCTCGACTTCGAGTACTACCCCGGCCGCGCACTCGACGACTCGCTGCCAGTATTCATCGAGCGTCAGTTCGGCCTGCCCAACTTCACCACCCAGATCGAGTGGGAAGGCGGCAACTGCCTGGTCGACGGTGCCGGCATGGTGCTCAGCAGCGACGCCATCTACGCCAACAACCGCGACACCTACGGCCAGCTGACATGGGACGGCTCGGACCCCTCCACAATCAGCTACATAACCAAAGCACCGCTCACCAACGCCAAAGTGCGCGACAGCCTGGCCGAACTTATCGGCACCCGCACCACATACATACTGCCGGCATTCCGCTACGACGGCGGCACCGGCCATGTGGACCTCTATGTCGACATGATTGACGAGAACGGCTTCGTCTACAGCAAGATGCCCGACGACTACTACCAATGGGCCGACTACAAGACGGGACGCAAGAACATGGACTCGCTCTGCAGCTACCAGACCATCTTCGGCACCAAATACAAGCATCGCTCCATACCCTTCCCCTCGCGCGACAACGGTAGCAACTTCGCCAGCCAGACACAATACAACCAGCAGTACACGCGCACATACTCGAACCACACCTTTGTCAACAACGTGATCATCCAGCCCTGCTTCTCGCCCGTCGGCACCGACGGAATGCCCACCGCAGACTGGGACCGTGCCAACATTGAGAAGGTTAAGCTGGCCTACCCCGGCTACACCATCTACTGTGTCGACGTGCGCGACTTTGACGGCAGCGGCGGCGCCATCCACTGCATCACCAAACAGATTCCCGCCGAGCACCCCATACGCATACTGCATCAAAGCATCACCGGCAACACCGGCGATGCCTACAACTCGGAAAACGTCATCGTAAAAGCCCGTGCCACCAACGTGGACGGCATTGCCAGCATCACGCTGAGCTACCGCATTGGCGACGGCCAGTGGCAGACGGTACCCATGACACAGGGCCCCACCTGCGCCGGCAGCGAGTATGAGGCCACAATACCCACCACGGGAACCCTCAGCGGACAGTATACCGAGGTCGACTACTACATCACCGCCACAAGCAACGCCGACAAGGTGATCACCAAACCCATGCCCGCCACCCAGCAGGCCGGATACTACACCTTCTACATCGGCGAGAACCCCAACAGCAGCATCGAAACCGTCGAAAGCGGCGAGCGCTTCGGCCAGTTCTACCCCAACCCTGCCAGCGGCGAAGCCCACATGCAGATAGAACTCGACGAAGGGGCATCCTACAATGTCAGCATCGTTGACGCCACGGGGCGCACCGTGCACACCACAAGCCTGCAGGCCAGTGGCAGCATTGTATACACCATCGACGCCAGCCGCCTCGGCCACGGACAGTACACCGTGGTCTTCGAGGGCAACCAGGAGCGCGTGGTACGCAAACTTATCGTATACTGACCTCTAATGAAAAAAATATCCGGAATCATCACCACCCTCAACGAAGAGCGCAATATCGAAGCGGCAATACGCTCGCTGCAGCAGGTGTGCGACGAGGTGGTGGTGGTAGACAGCGAGAGCACCGACCGCACGCGCGAGATAGCGCAAGCGGCCGGTGCCCTTGTTTATGTGCAGCCCTATCTGGGCGACGGCATTCAGAAGAATGTGGCACTGAAATATGTGAAAAACCTATGGGTGCTGAGCATCGACGCCGACGAACGGCTGACGCCCGGTTTGGTGGCCAAGATTGAAGCCACCGACTTCGACCAGACTCCATACGACGGCTTTGCTATACGCCGCCGCAACATGGTCGGCAGCCGCTGGATGCGCTGGGGCGGATGGTATCCCGACTACCTTGTGCGCCTCTACAGGCACGACCGCCTGCGATTCCCCGACGTAAAACAGCACGCCACCGTACCCACAACCAACACCCGCCGATGGAAGGCCGACCTGCTGCACTATCGTTTCAAAAACATCGGCGAACTTTTTGCCAAGCCAGGCCGCAACTACAGCACTCGCGGAGCCAAGATACTCTACAACGCCGGGCGCCGCGCACACTGGTGGAGTCCGCTGTGGCACGGCGGCGCTGCGTTCTTTGTCAATTATTTTATAAGAGGAGGCATCCTGGGCGGCATCGACGGACTGAGCTTCAGCAAGGCCGTTGCACTCAACAGCTACCTCAAATACGCCAAACTGCTGGAGTATCAACGCGACCCAAAAGTGCGCGAAGAAGAAGACTTCTCCAAGGTGTGGTAATAATGATGAAGCCTACTTCTGTCCGGAAAGTTTCTGGTAAAGGGCATAGTATTGCTCGACCATGGCGTCGGTCACCTCGTAGGGCGAGCTGCCGCCGATGACGACAATCTTCTCGGCCACAACACCGTGGTCTATCAGCGACTGCTTCACCTCACGGCTCACAGCCACAATGGCATCGGCGGCCTCGAAAGCATACTTCATGCGACGCTTCCAGAGCATGCTGTCCATCAACGAAGTGCGGTGATGATCATCGACACCGTAGCAGGTGATGATGGTCTTGATGTCGCGACCGATATGATAGGGCAATTCTTCGTTGAGTCCATGAAATATCTTCACTTTCTCCGACTTCAGCCAGGGATTGAGCCGATAACGCATCCAGAGCGACGGCATCACTTTGCTCATACCGTCGGGCAAGTAGGTGCTGATATTGGCATAGCTGCTGAAATATCCTTTGTATGCGCTCTTGATTCTGGTCGAAAAAAGCAGAGCACGATAGTCGCTGACGTGCCGTCTTGCAATACGCGAAACAAGCTCGCGACCGAAGTCGCCCAGCTCGTGTCCGTTGCGCAGTATATTGTTGGCTTCGTAACCTACTAACATTTTTTTACGTTTTGCGGTGCAAAATTACGATTTTTTTTCGTATCTTTGCACAATAATTTAGAAAAAAATTAAAATGCCAGAAAGAATAGCCAACCAACGAAGCATCTTCGCAGACCTCGATATCAATCAGAAAAGCACTCTGTATGAGCGCACTGCAGAACTTTTCAGCGACAACAAACGTGCTCTTTTCGACCGTCTGGCCCCACTGCGTACACGGCATATCAGCGTGGTTCTGGAAGACATTTACCAGAGCCACAATGCCTCTGCCGTACTCCGTTCGTGCGATTGTTTTGGTGTCCAGGACGTGCATGTAGTCGAAAACCGCAACGCATTCAATCCGGCAGGCGACGTGGCCGTAGGCAGCTCGAAATGGGTCGACTACTACCGCTACCCGACCATCCAAGAAGCCTACGCCGAGCTGCATCGCAAGGGCTACCGCATCGTGGCCACACTGCCGCACGAGAACGACCAGATGATCGGCGACCTCGACATCAGCCAACCGACAGCTCTCGTATTCGGCACCGAGCTGACCGGACTTACCGGAGATGCCATCGATGGCGCCGACGCCTACGTCAAAATACCAATGTACGGATTCACCGAGAGCTTCAACATATCGGTCTGCGCCGCACTGAGCCTCTTCTGCCTCACCGAACGCATGCGTCGCAGCGATATACACTGGCAGCTGAACGACGACGAACTGCTCGACCTCAAGCTCCACTGGGCTATGCAGGCCATACGCGACGGCGAGCAAGTGGTGCGCCAGCTTATGGACCGGATGTAATATATTTTGCCATATTAGAAAATATGTGTATATTTGCAGTTTGAAACACATTCAACACTGATTAACATAAAATACTCAATATGAAAAGAATAATTGCAACATTGGCCGTTGTGGCACTCTGTGGCGGCACAACGATGGCACAGAAAGACAAAGCTGTGGCCGAGAAAGACGTGAAAGTGAACTACGTAAAAGACTTCCAACGCCAGGTGAAAGAAGCAACAAGCGTGGCTTGGTGGCAGGTCGATTCACTCACCTACAAGGTGACCTACTTCGACGCAGAGAAAAGCCGCCAGGCGATGGTCTTCAACAACAAAGGCACCGAAACCCACTACTACATCGACAAGCAGTTCTATCCTGCCGCCATACGCGACACTGTGAAGCACATCTACCCCAAGTACAGCATCAACGACGTATGGGTTCGCAAAGTGCGCGGCAAGATGACCTACCAGGCCCGCATTGCCAAGAAGAGCGGATTTCTGTGGTGGAAGAAAGAAAAAGACGCAAAGACCCTCAACTGGGAAGTCAACGGCAAATACATCGGCGCATAAACACACCGAAACAAAAAAAGAGAGAGGTTCCCAATCGGGAACCTCTCTCTTTTCATTATGGTTTCACTTATTTGGAAACTTTCACATTGTCGATGAGCAGCCAATAGGCATCGCTGTCATTGTGACGGAAGGCGATGCACACCTCCTTGCCTTTGTATTGGCTGAGGTCGAAGGTCTTCGTTGTAAAGGATTGGTAATCGGTACTGACACGCTCGGTCACGAGAGTGGCAATGGCTTTGAATGCGCCATTCTCGACAGTGCCCAGCATGGCAGAATACTGATCGGGATACTCGGCCTGGTAGTTGGACACCTGATAGGTCAATGTCGCTCCGTCGGACACATAGATCTTCGGCGAAACAAGGTAGTTGTCGGTCGTAAGCACTCCCGTCTCATTGATATAGGAGGCCGAAGCCATACAAGCGGTACCATCGACGCCGCAGGGTTGGGAGAAATAGGACGAACTGGAAATCCAATTGTTTCCGTCGCCGTCGGCATCAATAACTGTCCAGCCGCCGGGAAGTCCGTTGTCGAAGTTCTCGTCGATAGTGGTGGGCAGATTGCTGGTGTTGCCACCGCCATTGTTACCGCCGTTTTCCTCTTCGTCTTTAGAGCAGCCAACGGCCATTGTCATGCCGCACACGAGGGCAGCAATTGTCATGAAACTTGCAAACTTTTTCATTTTTTTAATTTTGGGGGTTGTTTTTAAATGTTTATATCTTATTATTCCATAAGATCACGTCCATGACAATTTTTGTACTTCTTACCACTGCCGCAAGGACAGGGGTCGTTGCGGCCAACCTTCTTCTCGACATGCACCGGAGCAGGCTTGGCCGGCTGCTGACGCGAATTGTCGATGGCCTGGCGCTGCTGGGCGGCGGCACGGTCGAACTCGTTGCTGCGACCGGCACGCAGACCACGTTGGTCGTTCTGCGGTTGACGCGCCTCGCGCACCTGGCTCTCGTCGGGCAGCGGCAGCTGGGCACGGCTGAGGAAGCTCGTTATCTCGCGGTTGATGCTCAGCAGCATCTGCTCGAATAGTTTAAAACTCTCAAACTTGTAGATAAGCAACGGGTCTTTCTGTTCGTAGGCCGCATTCTGCACACTCTGGCGCAGATCGTCGAGCTGACGGAGATGTTCCTTCCACTGATCGTCGATAATGGCAAGGGTTATTCCCTTCTCGATGGCCAACTGCAACTCGCGGCCGTGCGTGTCATAGGCTTTCTTGACCGGTACCACGACATTGAGCACTTTCTTGCCATCGGTGATGGGGAAGGCTACATTGATATAACGGGTGTTTTCCGCAATATTCTTAATGAAGGGCCATGCGTTTTCGCAAACACGCTGCATACGCTCGCGGTAGGCATTCCAGCACTGGTCGTAGAGCAGCTGTATGGCATCCTTGCGGTTGAGCGAGAGGAACTCGCGCTCGCTCATCGGCACCTCGTGAGCAAAGACCTTGATAACCTCGAGTTTGAAGTCTTCCCAATCGCTGCCTTCGGTGTAGAGCAACTCGCAAGTGTCGAAGAACATGTTGCTGATGTCAATCGAGAGGCGGTCGCCGTAAAGGGCATTGCGGCGCTTGTTGTAGATGACCGTGCGCTGGTTATTCATCACGTCGTCGTATTCGAGCAAGCGCTTACGCATACCGAAGTTATTCTCCTCGACCTTCTTCTGCGCACGTTCTACGGCTTTGGTAATCATCGAGTGCTGGATGACCTCGCCTTCCTGCAGTCCCATGCGGTCCATGATAGATGCCATTCGCTCTGAGCCGAACAGACGCATCAAATCGTCCTCAAGGCTTACAAAGAAGAGGCTGCTGCCCGGATCTCCCTGACGACCGGCACGGCCTCGCAGCTGGCGGTCCACACGGCGGCTCTCGTGACGCTCGGTACCTATAATAGCCAGACCGCCGCGCTCGCGCACATCGCCTTTAAGCTTGATATCCGTACCACGACCTGCCATATTGGTGGCAATGGTCACGCGACCAGGCTCACCTGCCTGCGCCACGATGTCGGCCTCTTTTTGGTGCAGTTTGGCATTGAGCACATTGTGCGGAATTTTCTTCAGTTTGAGCATCTTGCTCAGCAACTCCGAGGTCTCCACACTGGTTGTACCAACCAACACCGGACGGCCTTCGCCGACGAGGCGTTCCACTTCGTCGATAACGGCTTTGAATTTCTCGCGCTTGGTCTTGTAGACCATATCGTCCATATCCACACGGGCTATAGGCTTGTTGGTGGGAATCTCGACAACATCGAGTTTGTATATGTTCCAGAACTCGCCGGCCTCGGTCGAAGCAGTACCGGTCATACCTGCAAGCTTCTTGTACATGCGGAAGTAGTTCTGCAGCGTGATGGTGGCGTATGTCTGTGTGGCGGCCTCCACCTTGGCGTTTTCTTTGGCTTCCACAGCCTGGTGCAGACCATCGCTCCACCGGCGGCCTTCCATGATACGTCCCGTCTGCTCGTCGACAATCTTCACCTGGTTGTCCTCGGTCAGGATGTAGTCGACATCACGCACAAACAGCGTATATGCCTTCAGCAGCTGGTCCACGGTGTGCACCCGTTCGCTCTGCACCGCAAAATCGGAATAGATCTTGTCTTTGGCGGCTGCCTTTTCCTCGGCGCTCATGCTGGCGTTGTTCTCCACCTCGGCAATGGCGCTGCCTATATCGGGCAACTGGTAGAAGTTGGGGTCCTCACCGAGCGAGGTGAGGTATTCCATACCTTTGTCGGTGAGCTCCACCTGGCGGTTTTTCTCGTCGATGACGAAGTACAGCTCATCGTCGATGATATGCATGTATTTGTTCTGCTCCTGCATGTAGAAGTTTTCCGTGCGAAGCAAAATGCTCTTGATACCGGTCTCGGAGAGGTATTTGATAAGGGCGTTGTTCTTGGGCAGACCGCGATAGGCACGCAGCAACTGTTTGGCGCACTCTTCTTCCGGCTTGGGGTCCGGATGTTCGGCAATGCCTTTCTTGGCTTCGGCCAGTATCTGTGTGACGAGCAGACGCTGTGCGTTGTAGAGTTTCTCGATGGTCGGCTTGAAGCGGTAGAACTCCTGTTCGTCGTCGTCTTTGCCCGTGGGGCCGCTTATGATAAGAGGCGTACGTGCATCGTCGATAAGCACCGAGTCAACCTCGTCGACGATGGCGTAGTTGTGTCCGCGCTGCACCAGTTCTTCGGGGTTGCGGCTCATATTGTCGCGCAGGTAGTCGAAACCGAATTCGTTGTTTGTTCCGTAGGTGATGTCGGCATTGTAGGCCGCCTTGCGCTCGGGGCTGTGGGGCTCGTGCTTGTCGATGCAGTCCACACTCAGTCCGTGGAATTCGAAGAGCATACCCATCCACTCCGAGTCGCGCTTGGCCAGGTAGTCGTTGACAGTAACAACATGCACGCCCTTGCCCGGCAGGGCATTCAGGTATACAGGCAGTGTGGCCACAAGGGTCTTACCCTCGCCGGTGGCCATCTCGGCAATCTTGCCGCTGTGGAGCACCACGCCGCCGATAATCTGCACATCGTAGTGCACCATGTCCCATGTAATCTCGTTGCCGCCGGCCATCCAGTGGTTCAAGTATCGGGCCTTGTCGCCGTCGATGCTTATCGAAGGATGCGTGGCAGCCAGGTCGCGGTCGTGGTCGGTAGCCGTCACCTCCACCACCTCGTTGGTGGCAAAGCGGCGGGCGGTCTCTTTCACCACCGCAAAGGCCTCCGGCAGTATCTCGTCCAGCACTTTCTGTGTCTTGTCGTAGCTGTGCTTCTCCAGTTCGTCGATGCGTTTGTAGATGTTTTCTTTTTCATCTACCGGCATGTCGTATTCTTCCTCTATGCGGCTACGCAGCTTGCCCAGTTCAGCCTCTTCTTGTTCTATAGCCTTTTTGATACGTTCTTTGAATTCTGTTGTCTTTGCACGCAGTCCGTCGTTGTCGAGGGCCTGAATGGCAGGATAGACCTTCAACGTGGCATCGAGATAGGGTTTCACAGCCTTGATGTCGCGCTGGCTCTTGTCGCCGAATATCTTGGTCAGAAAGTTAGCCATATATATTGTAATCTATTTTTCATTAAACATAATAATCCACAATTGTTTGCAGCAATTTTCATGCCAAACAACTGCTGACAAAGATACATTTTTTTTTCAAATGTCCAACTTTTTTTTTCACATTTATTAATACAAGTGCCCCAAAGGCCTGTCTACCTACGCACCACACGGCTCGTCGCCGTCTGCCCGCCTATGGTCATCTTCATCACATACACTCCTGCCGGCAGAGCCGTCAGGTCCACCCTGTCGGTCCGCTCGCCTTCTGTCATCTTCCGCCCGGCAAGGTCATAGACATCTACCCTGTCCACCGTCGTGTCAAACAGCACCGTCGCCGTCGTGGGATTGGGATACATGCCTATTCTCACGTATCCCGGCGTGGTTATCCCCTCCACCCCGGTATTGAGCAGCAGCACCAGCACCGAGTCGCAGCCTTCTTCGCTGTACATGTATCGCACATAGGTGCCCTCTTCGGTGTATGTGTCGCCGTTCCATACGTATTCGTCTGCACCGTTCACCACCATGGTGTCGGTTGTAGAGTGGCCCACCGTCAGGTGCAGCGCCACCGTCGAGTCGCATCCGTACTGGTCCTGCAACAGCAGCACCATATCGGCCGACTCCGTGTATACCGAGCTGCCCACAGTGTAGCGGTCGCAAGCCACCACTGTGTCGGCGTATGTCTCGCTGCCGCGCACCTCGTAGTCTACCACCGTCAGGCTGTCGGCCGACACAACCACACCGCTCGACGCTGTCTGCGTCGCCACACTGTTGCCGAATGGGGCGTAGGCATCGCCGATACACACATGGTCAGTGCGGTAGGTGATATTGCGTGCCGTGAACGGAAGTTCCACATCGTCAAGCAGCGCGCAATCCCAATGGGAGCTCACGCTGTAGTCTTTTTCATAGCTGAATTTGAAGGTGTGCTGACCCGGTTCGACAGCATATACCATCCGGTACCAGTCTTTTTCGCCCGAGTCGGAGAAGATTTCCTCTCCGTCTATGTAGAAGCGCAGCTTGTCGTATCCCGCCTCCGACGACACCATGCAGCGGAAAGCGATGCTGTCGGGTTGCGTCACATTGCAGGACAGCTCTATCGTCGACGTCTGGTTGTGCGTCAGCGTTCGCGCCGACCGCAGGCATAGGTTGCCCAGGTCGCTGCTGTCGCTCACTATCTCCCACGGATGTGCACCCTGGCTCCATCCTGCGGTGTGGAACGCGTTGCCCGCAAAGGTCTCCACCTCGCGCCTGCCCACAATCAATGCCAGGCTTTCGCCGATATGCACGTCGTGCGATGGGTTCACCAGCCTGGCCGTCAGCACAGCCGACGCACCCTCGGCAAGGCGGCTGTCCAAATGGATTGTGAAGGTGCGCTCCACACTCTGCCCATAGGCCAGCGTCACTGCCCCGCCGCCGGTCGGCGACACATTCACCAGCGCCGTCTGCGGCACCAGCTGCAGGTCGGCGGCCCTCAGCGTGGCAAAGCCTTTGTTGGTCAGTCTCACGGTCACATGACCTGTGCCGCCGCGCGGTATGGCACACGAATCCGATGCGTATTTCACCGCCACGTCTACTGCCTTCAGCGTATATCCGAACCGCGTGGCATACTGCTCTCCGCCGGCGCTTGCCACGCTCACCGTCACCGTTGCCGACTCGCCGTTGGCGGCATCGCCGGCCACAATCATCCTCAGGCCACCGAGCGCCACACTGCTCTGCGCCGCCACCGTGCCCACCACTATATCGTCGTGTGCAAAGCCGAGGTGCGGATTGTCGCTCGAAAGGTGCAGCACCACATCGCTGGCAGTGCCGTTGCCAAGGTTGGACAGCGTCAGCGTGCTCCGGCACGAGGCACCGGCCTCCAGCTCGCCGTCGGTCTCGATGGCGTTCACCGCGAGGCACGCGCCTTCGGTCGGCACAGCGGTCACCGTCATGAACATTGTCTTGTATTGCTGGGCCGAAGCCGTCAGCTCGTAGCTGCCTGCCTCCAGCCCGCCAGGCACCACGAGGTCCACCTCGCCGACCGTGCCCGCAAAGGCGGCGGCCACCACCTCTCCGTCATGTGTCAGCGCCACATAGGCAAACGGCACCGCCGCCACATGCAGTGTCGTGCTGCCCGCGGCCACCACCTGGTCGGCCGTCAGCGGCATATCGCCGGCCTGCGTCAAATAGGGCATCACCGACGGATCGCCCATCAAGTGGTATATCTCCCAGTAGTAGTGGGCCACCGAACCGCCATTGCCACTCTGCACGGCCATGTTGCCTGCCATGACAATGGAGCCCTGCGTCTCGGCCCATTTCTCGTGCAATTCGTTGTGCGTATGGAACATGCGGTCGTATGCGCCCAGGTTGTTGGCCATGTAGTTCATCGACATCGTGACCGAGATGGTGTAGCGCACTCCCACCGACCAGTACACGTCGCTGCCCCAATACGAGCTGTTGCTGGCACCTATATAGCCCACCGCACCGCAGTAGTCGTCGCGCCGCAGCAGAGCCTCCCCGAGGCACACCGAATTGTCGAATTTGTTGCTCAGGCAGCAGTTGCCTATCATCAGACCGAAACGCTCGTGGTTGGTCATCTGCGCCACATGGTCTACCGAGAAGTAGGGCGTTCCCCAGCAGTCGGACCCCCCGTGGGCGGTGTAGTTGATCAGGCTTGCGCCAAGGTCGTAGGTGGCACGCACAGCAGCGGCATTCTGTCCGGCGCTGCTGCCCATGGTGACTCCCTGCGCATTGGGCACTATCGACGTGTTGTTCTTAAAGTAGCGCACGTCGGTGAAGTGGTTGTTCTGGTTCACGTAGTTGGTTATGGCGTAGTCCATCGTAGGGTCGCCGTGCGTGTAGCCGTAGTCGCCCGCGTTGCCGCCGTCCACACCGGCCACCATCACAGCCCTGTCGAGGAACGAAGGGTCGCCGAAAGCGTATTGCTCATACATCAGGGTCTTCTCTATCTGCGGCGTCAATTGCGAAAGGCTCGACGCCGAGAAGCGCCCGTAGTAGCAGTCGGGCACGTGGTCGCCGCCGCTCCACGTGGCGTAGTAGAGGTCGGTGACATGCTCGGCATCGGTCTGGCCTGTGAATGCCGGTATCTGGGCCACGTCGCCCACCAGCAGCACATAGGTCGGTGCCGGCATGCTGTCGTTGGCACCGGTGTATTGGGCTTTGAGGTATGCCGCTATCGAGGTTGTGGTGTTGCCCACCTGCGGCTCGTCGGTGTAGGCCACATCGACCACAAAGCCTTTTCTCTGCTTCCACTCTACGAATTCGTCCAGCGCTCCACGAAACATGCTGTTGGCCACTATGGTGTAGCGCACCGGTGTCGCTGTGCTCACAGCCTTATGGTACAGGCCGTTGAGGCACTGTGTGCCGATGCCGAAAGCGGGCGTGTGGTGGCGTTCGAAGAGCTGCCTGGTGCCATGCTCGTCGGCATCGCGGTAGCTTATGCACACCGTGGCGCTGCGGCATACAACCACCTTGCGGCTCACAGGGTTGTATGCTGTCGGACTCAGCGTCAGGCGGGCCAGACGGCGGTCGCGGGCCACACCCACCGCCTCGACCTGCGCCATGGGCAGCGAGTAATATGCATCTGTATGGTAGACAGCAGAGTCCATCGTGAGCTGCGGCCTCGTGGTGTCGCTCTTGCTACGGTCGGGCTGCGCGGGCGCCAACTGAAGCGTCAGGCCCAAGGCCGAAGCGTCGAGGGTGTCATACACCGCGTCGGTCACCGTCACGTCGAACCCCTCGCACAAAGGCACCTCTATAAGCCATGCCGCCACCGGCACCGACGGCTTCCCTGCCGGAGCCGCGCTCTCGCAGCCACCGATGCCGAGGGTGCCAAAGGTCGTGCCGCACACATCGGTCGTGCCGGCACGCACACCATCGACGCTGAAGGCCACCTGCAGACGGCTGTAGTCGTCGCGCTGCACCTCGGTGCGCAGCCCTTGGGCTTTGCCGCCAAGCGGCGCAGCCGCCATCACAGCAGCCGCCACAGCCAACAAACATTTTCTTATATTCATAATCCACAGTCTTTTACGTCATAATTCCATCGCCACATCCCACTCTCATACAGACTGCAAAGATACATAAAAATCTGCGACGCTGCAAGTTTTTTTTCTCTGCAGCGTCGCAAGTGGCGGAAAGACAGGGATTCGAACCCTGGGACCCCGCAAGGGGGTCAACGGTTTTCGAGCCCGCCCCGATCGACCACTCCGGCATCTTTCCAGTCGTCGTCTCCGCCAAGCCCTCGCCCGGCGAAAATCGGGTGCAAAAGTACATCTTTTTTCCGACATGGCAAAATGTTTTTTTCAAAGTGCACCGCCAGAACACAAAACACCGACTAACAATCAGCACATTGCACCATCAAAAAAAACAGCCGCCATCCATAAATCCTTTGAATGTGTCGCCCCTACGGGGCTCGTTTGTGGAGGGTTTCTGTGTCCCGTGGGCTTGCGCCCACGTCTAAAATGTGTCGCCGCTAACGCGGCTGAACTTTAACCACCAACCTTTAAACCTTAAACCGTAAACCGTAAACCTTAAACCGTAAACCTTCAAATCTATTAAATGCAGACGCGGCACGCCGCGTCTCTACAGCATCCAAACTCTAACCTATAACCTCTAAACCGTAAACCTTAAACCGTAAACCTTAAACCGTAAACCTTAAACCTTAAAATCTTTTAAATGCAGACGTGGCACGCCGCGTCTCTACAGCATCCAAACTCTAACCTATAACCTCTAAACCGTAAACCTTAAACCTTAAACCTTAAACCTTAAACCTTAAATCTCCACCCTCATGCCGTCTTCGGCTATTAGGGCGTTGGCAAATTCCGCTGTGGCCTGCTGCAGCAGCAGGTCGGGTTCGCGGTAGCGGGCACTGATATGCGTCAGCAGCAGCTGCCCCACGCCCGCCTGTGCCGCCAGACGCCCGGCCTGGCCAGCCGTCAGGTGGCAGCGCTCGCGCGCAAGGTCCGACAACTCGTTGGCAAAGGTGCACTCCAGACACAGCACGTCGGCACCCTGCACATACGGCAGCATGGCCTCGGTGTAGGCCGTGTCGCAACAATAGGCATAGGTACGCGGCCTGACGGCCGGGCGGCTGGGCGGCTTCACTGCCTCCACATCTTGCGGCTCTCCCACCGGCCCATGCCCACCACGCGGCACCTCGGTGAAGCGGAAGCCATAGGTGGGCACAGAGTGCACTATCGGGAAGGCATCGACCAGCACGCGCTTGGTCTCCAGCACACGATGGCAGCCTTCGATAAAGTCCATCTCGTGCCAGTCTATATCGTAACCTATGTGGTTGCCTGTCAGCTCAAAGGTGGTCTCCACCACCTGCCGAGCCCCCTTGGGGGCCACTATGGTGATGGGCTCGGTGCGGCCACAGAGGTGCATGGTGCTCAGCAGGCCGGGCAGACCGAAGAAGTGGTCGCCGTGCAGATGCGAGATAACGATATGGCCTATCGACTGCAGCTTCAAGTGGTGCTGGCGTATGCGGTCTTGCGTGCCCTCGGCACAGTCTATGAGTATCTTCTGCCCGTTGACATTGAGCATCTGCGCCGAGCAACGCCGCGCTCCGGTGGGCAGCGCCGCACCCGACCCGAGTATGGTGACGAACATGTTCATTGGTCGAGTCGGCGTTGGAGGTAGATAGTGTCTGGGTAGCTTTGCCATTCGTCGCTGTAGACGAGGGTGTCGGCATGGTACATGCTGAAGACTATCGGCTCGAACGACAGCTTGACCTGATGGTAGCCAAAGAACTTTTCGGCTTTGAAGGCAAACTCCCACTGTCCGTTCTCGTCGGTGACAGTGCGGGCCAGCGTGTCGCGGTCGTTGGACATGATGAATGCCAGCCGCGCGTTGGCGACGGGAATGCGGTCGGCATCGTCATGGCAGAGAACGCCTTTCATGCGATGCTCTGCGTAGTCGGGATAACAAGCACCGAAGAGGGCCGTGGCCAGCAGGATGGCCGGGAGTGTGAGGTGACGGTGTTTCATATGACTTTTTGTTTAGTTGTCTTTCCCTGTGACGAGAACCAGAGGAGGGCGAAGGTGATGAGGCCGTTGAGCAGCAATATCTCGAAGCCGAAGTGGTAGCCAAACCACACGGGCGAGTAGACCTTGAGCACATAGCACAGCACGGGCGAGGCCACGGCTATGAAAGGCACCCAGCTGTCGCGTGCCGGACGCCGCACGAAGAGGCCGTAGGCGTAGAGGCCCAGCAGCGGCCCGTAGGTGAAGCCTGCCACGTCGAACAGCGTATCGATGAGCGACTGGCGGTGGAACGGACGGAAAGCTATGATCACCAGAAGATAGAGCAGCGCAAAGCCGACGTGCACAAGGCGGCGCGTGCGCAGCTGCGACCTCTGATTACTCAGATTATTCTGATTACTCAGATTACTCTGATTACTCTGATTACTCTGATCACTCCGCTCACCTCCCCTCTTCTCAAAATCCAAGAAGTCATAGCAGAACGTCGTGGTCAGTGCCGTAAGTGTGCCGTCGGCGCTGCTGTAGCCCGCGGCCACCATGCCGAGCACAAAACACACCGCCGTGAAACCGCTCAGGCTGAAGGCTATCGAC
>JAZNSV010000166.1:0-21589 GCA_045591485.1 Bacteroidales bacterium
AACGCTTTTTTTATTGTGTCCACGCGAATATATTTTAACCCGCCCCCGTTCGACATCCTAACCGGATTTTCGTCGTGTCAGGCAGTGTTCCCCCTCGGCCGTTGTGCGATACATGTGCGATACATGAACGATACTTGTACGATTGCCAAACGTACAAATATCGTACATATATCGTTGAAGTATCGTACAACGGGTGAAGGGGTACACTATATGATATTGATTTAGTGTGCAATACGGCAATATTTCGGTCTTTTGCGGTGCTAATCGGCAGAACATCAAGCGATTGCCGTTGTGTTATTATCGTTTTGAAACATGAATTGCCATGAATTTAACACAAATTTTCATAAATCACCTCTCCCCCTTGGGGGCGGCACAAAGGATGGGATTGGGTGCCGCCCCTACGGGGCTGTGATGGGGGTGGCGTCGCGCATCCGTGGGCTCACGCCCACGGCTAATGATGTGTCGCCGCTAACGCGGCTGTTTAATGATTTCGCGCCTGTAGAGACGCGGCGTGCCGCGTCTGCATTTGTCTGATTACGTGGGTCGCTTCCCTCAAAATTACAAAAAAATTATTTTCAAAAATTTTCCTTTATAATTTTCTTATAATTTTGAGGCCGCAGGCCGACCAAAATAGATTGTCAGCGTCTGCATTTCCAAGATACCAACGACCGGCACACCCAGACAATCTACGATTTCCAAGATTTCTGCCGCAGGCAGGGAGATTTTTGTGCGCGGTGGCCTGTAGATGTCCCCCGGCGGGGGACAAAGACCTTAGGCGGGGGCATCGCCCCCGTTCGTCGGGGCACACCACCATATATGCGCCCCGGAGGGGCAAAAGAAACAACATCTTGTGCCCCTCCGGGGCGCAAAAAAACAAACCAATCGCCGGTTTCGGGGGCGATGCCCCCGCCTAAGTTCTTGCCCCCCTCATGGGGTCCCGCCCCTACGGGGCTCTGGTGGATGGTGGGGGATGTGTCGTGCGCCCGTGGGCCCACGCCCACGGCTAATGTGAGTGCCGCCGCTAACGCGGCTCGATGCAGCCCCCCTGGGGGCGATACTGATGTAGCCGTGGGCGCGAGCCCTCGGTGAGGTCGGACACACACCGGTACAGAGCCCCCTTGGGGGCGGCACAAAGATGCGGTTGGGTGCCGCCCCTACGGGGCTGTTTAGTGGCCAGCGCCTGTAGAGACGCGGCGTGCCGCGTCTGCATTTCTTCATTGCAGGGCAGTGGAGTGTAGCCGCCCCAGGACCACTTAGAAATTAGAACTTAGAATTAAGAAATATATCTGTGGCCGGCCTGACAGGGCGGCACTGCAGCCGGTGCGCTGCGGGCCGACGGAGCAGGGTGTCAGGGACGGATTTCGGTGCCCCACATGAGCTTGTCGCGGATGGCGGAGAAGAAGTTCTGCCGTCCCATGCGGACGAGGTTGATGGTGAACGGTGCGCGGCACACGTCGATGGTGGCGGCGCCGCGGAAGGAGAAGCGTCGCGAGTCGAGTCCGAGGGTGAAGGGGTCGGGGTCGGCGGTGCCGGTATGGTGTGTGGCCGGCACGACGACGAGGCGCAGGCTGGCGCTGTCGGGCACGATGATGGGGCGCAGGGTGAGGGTGTGGGCGCCGATAGGTGTGATGACGAGCGAGCCGCTGTCGGGCGTCAGGATGGGTCCGCCGCAGCTGAGGCTGTAGGCGGTGGAGCCGGTGGGTGTGGCCACGATGACGCCGTCGCCGGCATAGGTGGCCACATAGAGGCCGTCGACATAGACCTCGGTGCGCAGCATCGACGATTCTTCGGGGCGGTGCAGGAAGACCTCGTTGAGGGCATAGGTGTGGGTGGTGAGGGGTGAGTTGGGCGCGGAGACCTGCAGGAGGGTGCGTCGTTCGAGTGAGAAATGGCCCTGCAGGAGCTGGTCGACGAGGGTGTCGAGGTCGGCGCGTCCGGCGGTGGTCAGGAAGCCGAGGTGGCCGAAATTGATACCTACGATGGGCGGCAACGAAGCCGGGTGGCCGCCGGTGCCGACAAACTGGACGGAGCTGAGCAGCGTGCCGTCGCCTCCGATAGAGAAGAGGTAGTCGGCATCACATACGTTGTCGCCGTCGGCCACATGGACGGTGTCCAAGCCATGGGCGAGGAGGGTCTGCTGAAGGGCGTCGAAGGAGGGGCGGTCAGCGTCGTCGATGTGACGGTAGTAGAGGGCTATTTTCATGTTGGTTTCTTTTTTAGAAGTTAAGAAGTTGAAGAAGTTAAGAAGTTAAGACAAATGTTATAGGCGGGTTCGTGGTCTATTTTGCGACGAGGATGGTGCCGGTGTAGATGTGGATTGTGTTGTCGGCAAAACGCAGGCGGAGGGAGTAGGCATAGGCGCCTTGCGGGGTGCCGCTGTCGGGGCGCCAGGCTTCGGCGGGGTCGGTGGTGGCGAAAACGAGGTTGCCGCGACGGTCGTAGATGAAGAGTTCGTAGACATCGCCCATGAGCGAACTGGCCACCGGAAGAAACTGACCGTTGGGGCCGTCGGCGCCAGCCAGCACTATATTGGGCAAGGCCACGGCGGGCGGTGGCGGCGGCGGCACGACGACACAGCGCGATTCGGAGTAGCTGGGGTTGAGGCCGCAGGCGTCAGGTACCGAAAGCTGGTAGCAGTGGAGCGAGTCGTAGCGGTTGACAGAGCGGTCGCTGTAGCGGTCGAGCGGAGGCCACGGCAAGCGTGCCAGCTGACGCCAAGGGCTGCCGTCGACACTGCGCCAGAGGGTGCAGCTGTCGGCACCGTGGTAGGCAGTGTCGACGCGGAACGAGAGGTTGACGGCACCGGCCAGGCTGTCGAAGACGGCGGAGTGGATGTCGAGGAAGGCAGCGGTGTCGGCCGTGAGACGCAGGACGCTGACGGTGTTGGAGAGGGAGACGAGACGGCGGTCGGCGCTGACCGCAGCCACACGGAGCGAAGCGGCGGTGGCATCGGGCGGCAACGAAAAGTTGTAGCCGAGCACACCGTTGCCATCGGTGGTGTAGTAGGTTTCGAAGACGGTGTCCTGGGGCTCGACGCGCACCATAAGCATATAGCGGCCAAGACCCGACGGCATAGCGCCGTAGGGGGTCCACGTGGCACGGACAACGGTTTCGCACTCGGGCACATCGGCGCTGAGCACCATATTGCCGAAAGAGGGCGTCAGCGAACTTACGTTATGGTTGCTGTCGAAGACATGAATGCGGTAGGTGTGGGGTTCGAGGGGACTGTGGTCGAGGCAGAGCAAAGAGGTGTCGAGGCGGCCGAAGACAGTGTCGTAGTCGAGGCAAGGCTGACCCGAGCAGATGTGATAGCCCCATGTGGCGCTGTCGGTTGATGGAGACCAGGAGAGGACGATGCGCTGCGAGTCGTCGACGGTGGCCAGCCATGAAAGCACGGGGGCCACAGAGTGCTGCGCATTGAGAACATTGGAAAAAGAAAAAGGAAAAAAGAACAGCATGCTTGTGCACAGAAACATGCGCAAGTGTTTGATTACAGCAAACTTATTCTTTCTATCTTTCAATTTTCAAATTCTCAGATTAAGGATTGCAGTTTTACGAGAGAGGCATAGCGTCCATCGAGGGCCATGAGGCTGTCGTGGGTGCCGAGTTCGACCACGGCGCCGTGGTCGAGCACGGCGATACAGTCGGCCGAGCGGACGGTGCTCAGGCGGTGGGCTATGACGATGGCTGTGCGGTCGCGCAAGAGGTGGTCGAGGGTTTGCTGCAGCAGGTGTTCGCTCTCGGTGTCGAGGGCCGATGTGGCCTCGTCGAGGATAAGCAATTCGGGGTTGCGGAGCAGGGCGCGGGCGATGCTTATGCGCTGGCGCTGTCCGCCGCTGAGCATCTCGCCTCCTTCGCCGATATTGGTGTGGTAGCCATTGGGCAGCGCCATGATGAAATCGTGGGCTTGGGCGGCGCGGGCAGCCTCCTCGATCTGTGCCTGAGAGGCGTTGGGGCTTCCGAAGGCTATATTGGCGCCGACGGTGTCGTTGAAGAGCAGTGTGTCTTGCGCCACGACGGCAATGCGGCTGCGCAGTTCGGCCAACGGCATAGCGTCGACCGGTGTGCCGGAAAGGAGAATGCGGCCTTGCTGGGCATCGTAGAAGCGGCAGAGGAGGTCGGCAATGGTGCTCTTGCCGCTGCCCGAGCTGCCCACGATGGCGAGGGTTGTTCCACGTGGAACAACGAGGCTCACATCGTCGAGCACCAGAGTGCCCGGGGTGTAGGAGAAGCTCACATGGCTGAGTTCGACGGCGGGGCATTCGGCAGTGTGGTTCCCGTGTGCTTCATATTGTGCTGCGCACTGGTAGTCCTCTTCTGTTTCGTTGAGCAGGGCTTCGATGCGTTCGGCGCAAGCACGGCCTTTTTTCATCTGGGCCACAGCGGTGGTGAGGTCTTTGGCCGGAGGAATCATGAGCACGAAGAGCATCACATAGCTGACGAAGAGGTCGGCCGTGAGGCCGTTGTCGCCGCCCATGACGAGCCAGGAGCCGAAGAGCAGGATGCCGATGACCACCACATTGCCGAGGAATTCGCTCACAGGCCATGCCGAATAGATGCGGCGCACCATGGCGGTGCGGAGACGGGTGTAGTCGCGGTTGTAGTGGCGGAAGCGGTGGTTGGAGAAATCGATGGCGGTGTAGGCCTTGATGACCTTGAGGCCGCCTATGGCCTCGTCAGTGAGCGAGATGAGACGAGAATTCATCTCCTGCACGGTCTGCGACTTGCGCTTCAGCTTACGCGAGAGACCCGAGATGACCACACCCACCACCGGCAGCATGAGCAGAACAAAGCCGGTCAGTTTCACATTGAGGTAGAGTAGCATGGCGAAATAGAGCACTATGCTGACCACAGCTGTGAGGAGCATCTGGATAGAGCCGAGTGTGTTTTCGTCGTATTCGGCCATATCGCTGCCGAAGCGGGCCATGACATCGCCTTTGCGGTTGCGGTCGAAGTAGGCCATGGGCAGGCGCAGCGCTTTGCGGAACATATTGTTTCGCAGATTGCGCACAATGCGGACACGGATGATGGAAATCTCGATGGCGGCCAGATAGCCGAAGACATTCTTCAGGGCATAGAGCACAAAGATGACAGCCGAGAAGATGATGAGGGCGTTTTTGCGACCGAAGGCGATGAGCCAGTCGTAGATGCCGTCGAGCCATTGCGCTATGAGGTTGGCCTGCGGTGCAACACTGTTGGTTTCGCCGAAGAGGATGCGCAGAAAGTCGGCCACAGAGAGTGCTGTAGCCATAGTGAACAGCACGCTGAGTACAAGAAAGAAACCATACAGCGCACAACGTGCGCCGTAGGGTTTCATTTGCCTTAGCGTGAAGCTCCTCATAGGCTGTAGCCGATATAATTATGCGGAGTGAAGCTCTTGAGGCGGGCCTTGACGGCGGGGTCCACGTCGAGGGTGTCGACAAAAGAGCCGATAGTGTCGGCGGTGACTTTCTCGTTGGTGCGTGTGAGCTGCTTGAGGGCCTCGTAGGGGTTGGGGTAGCCCACGCTGCGGAGCACGGTCTGGATGGCTTCGGCCACAACGGCCCAGTTGTTGTCGAGGTCGCGCTGCAGGGCGGCTTCGTTGAGCAGGAGCTTGCCGAGGCCTTTTTCGAGCGAGGCAATGGAAATCATGGTGTGTGCGATAGGCACGCCGATATTGCGGCTGACGGTGGAGTCGGTGAGGTCGCGCTGCATACGGCTGACAGGCAGCTTGTGGCTGAGGTGCTCGAAGATGGCGTTGGCCAGACCGAGATTGCCTTCGGCGTTTTCGAAGTCGATGGGGTTCACCTTGTGGGGCATGGCGCTTGAGCCGACCTCGCCGGCTTTGATGCGCTGCTTGAAATACTCCATAGAGACGTAGGTCCACACATCGCGGCAGAGGTCGATGAGGATGACGTTGATGCGCTTGCATGCATCGAACCATGCGGCCATCATGTCGTAGTTCTCTATCTGGGTGGTGAGCTGCTGGCGTTCGAGACCGAGGTGGTTTTTGACGAAGTCGTTGCCGAAGGAGCGCCAGTCGACCTCAGGGAATGCAGCCAGATGGGCGTTGAAATTGCCCGTAGCGCCGCCGAACTTGGCTGTGAAGGGTATGCGTTCAAGTTCTTCTATCTGGCGGCGCAGGCGGTAGGCAAATACGCCCCACTCCTTGCCCAGTGTGGTGGGCGAAGCGGGCTGGCCGTGGGTGTGGGCCAGCATAGGTATATCCTTCCACTCTGCGGCGCGCTCGTCGAGCATGGCGAGCAGGCGGCGATAGGCAGGCAGGAGCACCTCGGTGGCGCAGTCTTTCATGCTCAGGGGCACGCTGGTGTTGTTGATATCCTGCGATGTGAGGCCGAAGTGGATGAACTCCTTCTGTGCGCCGAGACCCATACGGTCGAAGCGGTCCTTGAGGAAATACTCGACAGCTTTGACGTCGTGGTTGGTGGTTTTCTCGATGTCCTTGATGGCCTGTGCATCGGCATCGGTGAACTGGCGATAGATATCACGCAGCTCCTCGGCGCGTGCAGCCACCTGGGCCAGCTGCGGGCGCTGGGATTTGAGCTGCTCGCAGAGGGCGATGAAATACTCCACCTCAACGCGGACACGGTATTTGATCAATGCCCCTTCGGAAAAGAACTGTGCAAGGGGCTCGCACTTGGAACGATAGCGCCCATCGATGGGCGACACGGCATTAAGGCTATTCATATTCAGAGGGTGTTATTCATGAATTGGTGTTTTTCGAGCAATTTCTCGACTTTTTTGTTGCGGCTGAGGTCGCTCAGAGCCTGGGCATACATGGTGTTGTGGGTGTCGGTGCCGAGAAATTCGACCCATCCGCGCTCTATCATCTCCCAGGCGCGCTGCTTGGCTTCTTCGCCATAGAAACCACCGAGCGAGAGCACATTGGTCTGGAAATAGACACCCTGGTTTTTGAGCTGTTCCATGCGCAGGCCGTTGACGTTGAGGTAAGGGTAGCGTTCGGGATGGGCCAGAATGACCTCGTAGCCTTTCATCTGCATGTTGAAAATCATCTCGTCGCTGCCCATCATCTGCTGATGGAGCGAGAATTCGACCAGCACATACTTGCCCCCGACCTGGAGGAAGCGAGGGTTTTCGAGGCGCGGAGCGAAGCCGCTGTCGATGCGGTATTCGCCGCCTATACCTGCCAGCTCGATTTCGACACCGGCCTCTTGGACACGTTTCTTCAGGTCCTCGTAGCGGCGTTTGATGTCGTCTTCCTGGTTTGGAAATCGAGGGTGCTGGAAATGGGGTGTGATGATGACCTTCTTATAGCCTACAGCGCTGAGGGTCTGGAGGCACTCGATGCTTTCTTCGTCGCACTTGGAGCCGTCGTCGACTTTGGGGACAAGGTGGCAGTGCATGTCGGTGCCGAGGGCGGCAAAGATGGGTCTGGGTTCGTATTTTCTCTTAAAAAGTCTGAACATAGTTGTTAGATAGTTGGGGTTTATGAACTTTTTTTTCAAATGCGGCGTATGTCGGCACCGAGACGGCGGAGCCGTTCGTCGATGTGCTGATATCCGCGGTCAATCTGTTCGATGTTGTCGATGCGGCTTACGCCATCGGCGCTGAGGGCGGCTATGAGCAGTGCCACGCCGGCCCTGATGTCGGGCGAAGCCATGCGCACTCCGCGCAGCTTATGTTCGCGGTCGAGGCCTATCACCGTGGCGCGGTGCGGGTCGCAGAGTATGATTTGGGCACCCATGTCGATCAGCTTGTCGACAAAGAACAGGCGGCTTTCGAACATCTTCTGGTGAATGAGCACGCTGCCCTTGGCCTGTGTGGCAACGACGAGGGCGATGGAGATAAGGTCGGGGGTGAATCCCGGCCACGGTGCGTCGGCGATGGTCATGATAGAGCCGTCCATGAAGCGTTCGATCTCGTAGTGCTCCTGGGCCGGAATGTAGAGGTCGTCTCCCCGCTGCCAGACCTCGATGCCGAGGCGGCGGAACACCTGCGGAATGAGGCCCAGATGCTGCACTTGGGCGTTCTTGATGGTCAGGTCGCTCTGGGTCATGGCGGCCATGCCGATAAAGGAGCCCACCTCGATCATGTCGGGCAGGAGGCGGTGAGTGCAGCCGTGCAACTGCTTGACACCGCGAATGGTGAGCAGGTTGCTGCCCACGCCGCTGATGCGTGCGCCCATGCTGTTGAGCATGTTGCAGAGCTGGTAGACGTAGGGTTCGCAGGCTGCGTTCATGATGGTGGTGGTGCCCGAGGCGAGTACGGCGCTCATCACGATATTGGCTGTGCCGGTGACCGAAGCCTCGTCGAGGAGCATATAGCAGCCTTTGAGCTTCTTCTTGGAGTGGACGATATAGGCGCCGCGTTTGTATTCGACCTCGGCGCCGAGGCGTTCCATGCCGATGAAGTGAGTGTCGAGGCGCCGACGGCCTATCTTGTCGCCGCCGGGCTGGGGCACCACGGCCGAGCCGTAGCGAGCCAGCAGCGGGCCTACGAGCATGATGCTGCCGCGCAAAGCACCGGCCTGGGCGTGGTATTCGGGGCTCTGGAGCACCGAGAGGTCGACCTGGTCGGCCTCGAATTCGAATGTGCGTCCGCTTTCGCATGCGGCGCTATGGTCTTCGCGCACGCTCACACCGAGCAGCTTCAACAGGTCGATCAGCTTGTTGACATCGCGGATGTCGGGCACATGCTCGATGCGGACCTTCTCGGATGTGAGCAGCACGGCGCAGAGCACCTGCAGGGCCTCGTTTTTGGCCCCCTGCGGCACGATTTCGCCGCGCAGTTTGCGGCCTCCGGTAATTTCGAAACTTGCCATATCCTACTGTGCCTGGGCTTGGTTATTTTTTTTCTTCTTCTTTTTCTTCTTCTTCGACTCATTGGCTTCTTTCTTGGCCTGTACGGCGGCCAGGGCGTCGATGTAGATTTTGGAGTCGCGGAACTCGAAATCGGACGGCAGCGAGAGGCGGCCGTTGCTGAGTTCGGCGAGTTGGTCGACGATGACATCGTCTTCTACCGAGTCGCGGTTCCACTGCAGGTACTGGCGTTTCATGAGGTGGGCCAGCTGCTGCGTCAGCGCGCTGCGTTCGTCGCCTTCAGGCATATCGGCCACGGCACGCACCATGTCTTCGAGGGCGCGGCCATAGTGGCGGTAGCGGATCGTGGTTGAAGCGCGGCGCAGGGGCTGCGGGTGCATCTGTGCGGGCTCCTCGCGGTGGATGGGGTATGGACAGTCGACGTCGAGCTCATAGTTGGCCATCATCATCATGTGGTCCCAGAGGGTTTGCTTGTAGTCGGTGCGTTCCTTCATCTTGGGGTTCACATGCGCCATGGTGTCTACGATGACAGCGGCCATCTCGTTGCGTTCCTGTCGGCTTTCGAGGGTCTTGGCATAATCTATCATCTTTGCCACATGGCGGCCGTAGTCGGTGATTTTCAGTTGTTGGCGTTGTGTGTTATATTCCATTTTTAGGAGTTAAAGTCAAGACGTTAAGGCGATAGCGGTTGTTTATATTTCGAATTTTGAATTTCGAATTTCGAAGTTTGAATTTTCACTTTTCATTTTTCACTTTCAGAACGGCCATGGGCCGCCGTAGATTTCCCATGTGGGCGTCAGCGGGCCGTAGTAGCCGTGGCCGTAGGGCGGGTGCAGCATGTAGCCGTAGTGGTCGTGGGCCACGTGGAAGTGCATCTCTATGAGCGAGTTCTCGCTCAGGGCATAGGCAAAGCCACCGCTGAAGACGGTGGTTTCTATGGGCATGGCGCCGTCGAGCCACAGCGGCTGGGCATAGCCGCTGACATGCAGCAGCGAGCCCCATACATGCAGGCGGTCGCTGACGGCATAGTCGGCGGCGGCCCATACGGCGCCTATCTGGGTGCCGTGGCGGCGCGGTGCCAGGTCGTTGGAGTGCAGGCCATGCAGCTCGTATCCGCGCGGCATAAGGCTGCCGGCCATGGCTATGCCGCCATACACGGTGAGCCTGTCGGTGGCGCGCCACTCTATGTGCGGGGCGGCCCATGCAAGCACGTCGCCCCGGCCGAAGCCTGCGGCGGCGGTGGCTCCCATGCTCATGTGGAAGTCGACCTTCGACGAGTCGCCCTCCTCCTGGGCGGCCAGCGGCATGGCAGCCGCCATTGCGGCCACAAGCATCGCTATGATAAATCTTTTCGCCATATCTGCTGTGTTTCTTTTAAAGGCGTTTGTCGTCGGTGCCTACTTCAGGTCGATGAAGGGCACCGAATTGCCAAGCATATACTGCGGCATCTTGCCGTCCCATTTCTGCACGGCCTCGTAGCTCACAAGCTTGGGGTTGCGCTCAAGGGCGTTGGCCTTGATGCGCATAGCCTCGGCCTCGGCTTCGGCGGCTATCTTGGTCTGCTTGGCCTGCTCCTCTATCTGGATGGTGACATTCTTGGCCTTCAGAGCGTTCTGTTCGGCCACCTGCTTTTCCTTGATGGCGTTCTCAAACTGGTCGTCGAAGTCGATATCGACCAGCTGGAACTGCACGTTGGTGAAGTAGTTGCTGTCGAGCGTCAGGCGCAGGTTGCGCTCAATCTCGCGGCGCACGGCATCGCGGTTCTCCACTATCTCGGTGGCGGCAAAATTGCCGAATGCCTCTTTCATGGCCGAGCGCACAAACGGCACCACGATGCGGTTGTGGTAGTCGTCTCCCACATTCTTCATCAGCTTGCTGACGTTCTCGCGCACCAGGTCGTAGTTGATGGTGTAGTCCACCTCCGAGGTCTGCACATCGCGGGTGTAGGAGTTCTCGTGGCCGTCGAATTTCTTCTGCTGCACATTGACGCGCTTCACCGTCTGGATGAAGGGTATCTTCAGGTGCAGGCCGTCTTCTATCACCTCGTCGCTCATCTTGCCAAAGGTGCTCAGCACCCCCCGTTCGGTAGAGCGTATGGTGTAGAACGAGCTGAAAAACACCACAAGCGCCAACACAGCCAAAACACCCCAAAGGATGTAGCGGCTCATCTGTTTGTCGTCTTTAAATCCTGGCATAGATATCTCTTTTTTGTTATTGCACAATCACTTATCGTTGTCTATATTTACGCACGGGCGCGAAATACACGATGCAAAGATACTAAAAAAAACCGAACCGCAGCAATCTTTTTTCACCTTATGGTCTAACTGCCTCTTTCTCAACATTTGGATATGTACCTCTTCGGTCGTTGTACGATACATGTACGATATATGTACGATACTTGTACGATTGGCAATCGTACAAGTATCGTACATATATCGTACATGTATCGTACAACGGCTGAAGAGATGCCGTAGAAGATGGCGGTGGGAGGGCTACAGTTCCATGAGCTTCATGAAAGCGGCAGGCACAGGGGTTTCGAAGCGGAGACGCCGTCCGGTGACCGGGTGGACGAAGCAGAGGCGGTAGGCGTGGAGACAGAGGCGGTTGACCGGCGAGAGATCGTCTTTATAGCCGTACATGGGGTCGTGCACCACAGGGTGCTGCAGGTCGCGCAGGTGGACACGTATCTGGTTGCGGCGACCGGTGTCCAACTTCAAGTCGACCAACGAATAGCGACGGCTTGTCTGCCGAACCTCATAGTGGGTCACTGCGAGTTTGCCACCATTGTCTGTAGGCGAAGAGAGGACGCAGTACTCGCCATCGGTGAACCAGCTCCGCACCTCGCCGCTACGGGGTTCTATGTGGCCCCAGGCCACGGCTATGTAGCGGCGGTCGAAGACCATGCCCTTCCAGTCTTCCTCAAATTTCTGGCTCACCTCCTTGCTTTTGCTGACCACCATGAGGCCGCTGGTGTCGCGGTCGAGGCGGTGCACAATATGGGCATGGCAGCGCTGGTGGCTGGCGTCGAGGTATTGGTTGAGTACGGTGATGACTGTTTTGTCGTTGGGGTGCTTACTGTTGCTGAGCAAGCCTTCATGCTTGTTGACAACAATAAGGTGCTGGTCTTCGAAGACTATGTCGAGATCGCGGGGGCGCAGTTTGTCGCGGCCGCTCGACTTCTCGATGCTCACCTTCATGCCCTGCTGAAGAGGGAAGTTGAACTGCGAGGTGCGACGGCCGTCGACATAGACATTGTGTGCCAAAAGCTCCTTCACCTTGCTCTTGGAGGTCTCGGGCATCTGTGCAAAAAGAAACGGCAGAAGTTCCTGCGGTTTTTGCACAATATATTCGTTTTTCTTCATATCTTCAACGGGGTTTTATGTTTCACGTGAAACATGGATTTTACTGGGTTATCAACAATTTCGGTCGTAGATTTCAACAATTTCGTAGGGGTTGCCGATTTGCTGGATAAATTTCAACATATCGTCGCGGCTTATCACCAGCGAAGCACGGTTGTCGTTGGGGTGGAAACTCACTTTTTCGGCATCAAGCAGGTACTTGTCTACAAAGAGTGTCACCTCGTGGTCATGGTCGTTGACGAGTGTGAAAAGCGAGACGCTGCCTGGCTTTACGCCCAGGTATTTCATCATCCGTTCGGGGCTGGCAAAGCTGAGCTTGCCCTGGTGCAGACGATGCTCCATGTCGTGGATGTCCATAGGATAGCGGCTGTCCATGATGACCAGGTAGTGGCGGTTGCCCTTATGGTTGCGAAAGAAAAGGTTTTTGCAGAGCGTGGTGCCCTCGCCGCGGTAGAACTGGGCGGCTATCTCGATGGTCGGAGCCTCGGGGTGCTCATAGTAGTCGAAGGGGATCTGCATGCGCTGCAGGGCTTCGTAGACTTGCGGTTGTCCTATCATTGAATTTCTATTTTACGGTAGACATAGCAGCCACCCAGACTGGGATGGTCGTAGACCAGTGTGCAGGGTGTCTCCTTGCGGATGGCCCAAACAATCATGACATCGCCCATGGCGGCACCTATCATCAAAGCCCCGAACAGCGTCCACAGCAGGCTGCCGGCGGCGATACCCACCAGCCACGGCACCACACCCGTCAGCAAACCCGGCATCAGGGCACCTATAACGTAGTTACGCTTGGTCATCGGCACGTCGATATGGCAGTAGACTGCTCCCGTCATGGTGCCGAAGGAGAGGTGGCTGAAGCGCTCTTTTATCAGGAGAATCCAGGTAATGCCGTGAATCAATTCGTGAACCACGATTCCTGCCAATAGCATTGGCCCTATCCACAGAAAATCGTATTTCGAGAATGATGCCCCCGCATGCAGCCCTCTGACAGCCATCAAACCCACTCCGACCACCACCACCATAACAACAATGGCCCAGATGTTGGCGGCCAAAATACTGATGGTGCGCTGCACGGGTTCGAAGCCCTCGATTTGTGGCAAGGGCTCTTCGGCCTTTTTTTTCATAACATTGCTATTTTATGATGCCCAGCTGCTTGCTCATGTCGAGCATGCGGACTATGGGACGTTTGGCACGCTCTATCATCTCGGCAGACATGACTATCTCCGGCTGCTCGTCGCGCAGGCAGCGGTAGAGTTTCTCGAGTGTGTTGAGCTTCATGTAGGCGCAGTCGTCGCAGGCGCAATGCTTGTTGTCGCGCAGGGTGATGAACTCCTTGTCGGGGTTTTCCTTCTTCATCTCGTAGAGGATGCCCGTCTCGGTAGCCACAATGAACTGCTTGGCCTCGCTGGCCTTGATATAATTAAGCATAGCCTTGGTGGAGCCAACAAAGTCGGCCACCTTGAGAAGGGCGGGGTTGCACTCTGGATGGGCTATGACAGGTGCGCCCGGATGTTCGGCCTTGAGCTGCAGCACGGCCTCGGCCTGCATGGCGTCGTGCACGGTGCACACGCCGTTCCAGAGCACCATCTGGCGACCGGTCACCTGGTTGATATAGCCTCCAAGGTTGCGGTCGGGGGCGAAGATTATCTCTTGGTCTTCGGGCAACGAACGCACCAGTTTCTCGGCGTTGCCTGATGTGCAGATGAGGTCGCTGAGGGCCTTGATTTCGGCCGAACAGTTGACGTAGGAGATCACCATGTGGTCGGGATGCTGGGCCTTGAAGGCGGCAAACTCGTCGGCCTTGCAACTCTCGGCCAGCGAGCACGAGGCTTCCATGTCGGGCAGCAGCACCTTGCGCTGCGGGTTGAGTATCTTGGCTGTCTCGGCCATGAAATGCACGCCACAGAAAACAATGATATCCGCTGTGGCCTCCTGGGCTCGTTGCGCAAGAGCGAGACTGTCGCCAATGTAATCGGAAAGTTCTTGTATTTCGTGCCTCTGGTAGTAGTGTCCAAGAATGACGGCTTTTTTTTCCTTTTTCAGTCGCAGTATCTCCTGCTTCAATTCTTCGTTTGTCATAATGATTTTCAATTTTGAAATGCAAAATTACAAAAAAAAGATAAATCCGTGAACAAAATTATGTTTGCCTCTCTCAACAGTCAGAAATATCCATTAAAAAAGGATATTATTTTTTTTTGATTATTTATGGTTGTTATTATTGTTGATAACCGTGATAACACATACATTTTCAGCAAGAATTTATAAATTCGGTATTGTTAATTTCTGTTGAATTCCTTCTGATAAAAAGTTGGGTTTTCAACATTGTTTTTTTTTCAACAATGGTTGGCATCATTGTCAACAACAGAACTGACACTGTTTTGTTGAAAAGTTTACATTATTTTGAGCCACAGTTGGTTGTGGCCATGTGTTACAATTATGTTGATAAATTGCATTGCTTAGTGTTCAGCAAGTTATGTTTTTGTAGTATCTTTGCAGTCAGAATAACTTATAAACAATCATACGAAAATGAGCGAAATTATACCTATTGCATGCGATCATGCAGGCTATGAACTTAAACTGAAAGTTATCGAACATCTGCGTCGTCGCGGTTTCGAGGTCAAAGATTTCGGTACCGACAGCACCGACAGTTGCGACTATCCCGACTATGCCCATCAGGTGGGTTCGGCTTTGAACAAAGGCGAGTACCGTCGCGGCATCGTCATCTGCGGTTCGGGCAACGGTGTCCAGATGACCGTCAACAAATATCCCAACGTGCGCTGTGCCCTTTGCTGGACGCCGGAGATTGCCCACCTTGGCCGTCAGCACAACGACTGCAACTGCATCTCGATGCCTGCCCGCTTCATTCCTGAAGAAACAGCCTTGAAGATTGTGGACGAATACCTCGACACCGATTTTGAAGGAGGCCGCCACCAGCGCCGAGTGGAAAAAATAAGCAAGCTTATCTGATGGATATGTATTTGGCAAAGCAGGTGTTTACCTGCATCGACAACACAATGCTCAACGCCACCGACACTGCCGCGAGTGTAGAAGCTTTTTGCAGACACACCATGGAGCTTGGCGTCGGCGACGTATGTGTTGCTGCTGTTTGCGTCTATCCGAGGTTTGTTGCTGTAGCCAAGCGTGCACTCGAAGGTTGCGCTGTCCGTGTGGCATCGGTGGCAGGTGCTTTTCCGCATGGTCAGCTGCCAATAGAATTGAAGGTCGAAGAGGTGAAATATGCTGTGGCACAGGGAGCCGACGAGGTAGACGTGGTGCTGAGCCGCGGGCTGATGCTCAACGGCGACTACGACACGGCACGCCATGAGGTCGAAGCCATGAAACAGGCCTGCAACGGGCGTACTTTGAAGGTGATACTTGAAACGGGAGAACTCCCCTCCCCCACCCTCATTGCCAAAGCAACCGAGGTGGCCATCGATGGCGGAGCCGACTTTGTGAAGACCTCTACCGGCAAGATAGGCACCGGTGCCACCCTTGAAGCTGCCGAAGCGATGTTAAATGTTGTTAAGAATAAAGTTAAATTTAACAAAAAAACTATCGGTTTCAAGGCTGCAGGAGGCATCAGAAAGCCCGAAGAGGCAATGGCATACGCACAATTGGCAAAAAAAATCATGGGAGATGAATATGTTAAAAACCAGACATTTAGGATTGGTGCAAGCAGTCTCACAGATGGTCTTCGGTCAATTTTAACATTTTAATTTATTGATGTTTGGGAAAATTTTCGTTAATTTGCAGTTTGATTTAATATAACAAATATATGAAACCGCTACAAGCAAAGTTAGCCCAATACACCTACCCCCAGGAGATGAGAGCCCTGGGTATTTATCCCTACTTCACCCCCATCTGCAGCGAGCAGAACACCGAGGTGTATGTCACCGGCCATAACCATCCGATACTGATGTTTGGAAGCAACAGCTACCTTGGTCTCACCAACGACCCACGCCTGAAAGAGGCTGCCAAGCGTGCCATCGACAAATACGGCACTGGTTGTGCCGGTTCGCCGTTTCTCAATGGCACGTTGGACATACACATACAGCTGCAGGACGAGCTGGCCGAGTTTCTCGGCAAAGACGGTGTAATGCTTTTCTCGGCAGGTTTTTTGGCCAACAGCGGTGTCATACCCAATGTTGTCAGCCGTGGCGACTACCTCTTCTACGACGAGCGCGTGCACGCTTCTATCATGGAAGGCAAGCTCATAACCTATGCCAACACACAGAAGTATAAGCACAACGACATGGCCGACTTGGAGCGCGTGCTGTCCAAAGTGCCCGCCGAGGCTTCGAAGCTGGTGGTCACCGACGGTGTGTTCTCTATGGAAGGCGATGTGGCCCATGTGGACAAGATGGTGGATATCTGCAACAAATACGGAGCCACGCTGATGGTGGACGAGGCCCACGGTCTGGGTGTCTTCGGACGCGAAGGCCGCGGCACCTGCGACCATTTCGGCAAGCTCAAAGACGTGGAACTCGTCATGGGCACTTTCAGCAAGAGCCTGGCTTCGGTGGGTGGTTTCATTGCCGCCGACAAGGAAACCATCAACTGGATGAAGCACAGCGTGCGTCCCTATATCTTCACGGCCAGCATCACGCCTGCCAGCACGGCGTCTGTGATAGAGGCTTTGCACATCATGCGCAGCGAGCCCGAACGCAACGCTGCCCTCTGGGACAACCAGCGCTATGCTTTCAAGGCCTTCAAAGATCTCGGCTTCGAGATAGGCAACACGCAGACCCCCATCATTCCGCTCTTCATACGCGACAACGTGAAGACTTTCACCATCACACACGAACTGCTCGAAGACGGCGTGTTTGTCACTCCCGTTATCAGTCCTGCGGTGCCGAGCGACGAGACCCTTATCCGTTTTGCCCTCATGGCCACCCACACCCACGAGCAAATAGACGTTGGTGTAGAGAAAATCTACAAAGCCTTCAAAAAACTCGAGGTAATCAAATAAAACCACAAGGATGTCAGATATAGTAATCAAAACCGTGAGCGGTCGCAGCGACCTGCGCCGCTTCATTGCTTTCCCAAACAAGCTTTTCAAGGATGTGCCGACCTATATCCCGGCGCTCAACTTTGACGAGGTGAACCTGCTGAGCAAGAAGAATCCCTCGTTGGAGCACTGCTCGCGCGAACTATATCTGGCCTATCGCGACGGTAAGGTGGTGGGGCGTGTGGCTGCCATCATCAACCTCACCATCAACGAGCACTGGCAGAAGAAAGCCGTGCGCTTCGGGTGGTTCGATTTCATAGAGGACTATGATGTCTTCACTGCCCTGCTCGACAAGGTGGTAGAGTATGGCAAGGCTCATGGCATGAACGAGATAGAAGGCCCGTTCGGCTTCACCGATATGGACAAGGAGTGCTGGGTGATAGACAACTTCGACGCCCGCCAGAACATCTCGACCCTCTACAATCCGGAGTACTACATACGCTTCATCGAGCGTGCTGGCTACGAGGTGAAGTGCAAGTGGCAGCAATACTCGATGCAGGCCAACCAGCCGGTGCCCGACAAGGTGGCACGCCTCAACAAGCTCATCATGGAGAAATACCACCTCAAGCTGGTCAAGGTCAAACGCCGCAAGGATCTCATACCCTACGCCTGGCAGTTCTTCCACGCCATCAACGACTCGTTCAAGGACCTTTACGATTTCGTGCCTATGACCGAGAAGGAGATAGCAGTCTATATCGACGAGTACTTCCCCTTTGTCAATATGGACTTTGTCCAGTTTGTTGTTGACGAAAACGACAAGCTCGTGGCCTTCGGCCTGTCCATCCCCGACCTCAACGGTGCCTACAAGAAAGCCAACGGCAAGCTCTTCCCCTTCGGCTGGTACCATATTCTGCGCGCTTTCCGCAAATTCGACACCATAGACCTGCTGCTCAACGGGGTGCTGCCCGAATGGCAGAAACGCGGGGTGCACAGCATCTACTACAGCGACATGAACGAAGCCGCCATACGCCACGGCGTGCACACAGCCTACACCAATCCTCAGATTATAGGCAACGAGGCGGTGAAAATATGGGAAACCCAATACCACACCACGCCGCTGATGCAACGGGCCGTATTTGGCAAAAACATTTGAGAGAAACAGACCGCCTTGAATTAAAAAACAAGGCGGTTTTTTTATATTCTGAAACACAAACAGACACCATACATGCAATACAACACAGAGAGCAAGGTGGAAGAGTATTTCCGCCAGTTTGATTCGATGTTTGCCGACAACCTTGAGTGTTGCCGCACGCAGACCCTCGTGGCCGACAACTACATCACTCTGGGCCAGATGACGGCCCTGCGCTTCATAGAGTGGGTGAGCCTCAACCCTGGTGGCGTTGTGGCCCTGCCCACCGGCAAAACGCCCGAATTCTTCATCAAATGGCTCGAATACTACCGCGACAACTGGGACCGCGAGAGCAAGACGGGCCTTATAGGCAAGCTTGGCATCGGCAAGCCCGACTTCCGCTCGCTGCATTTCTTCCAGCTCGACGAGTTCTTCCCCATCAACCCCGAGCACGAACGCTCGTTCCGCTATTTCGTCAAGAAGTACTATGTAGACCTTCTCGGCTTCGACCCGCAGAAGACGCACCTCATCAACACCTGGTTTCTCAACGAGGAAGAGCAGCGAGACCTGGGTGGGGCAAGCAATCTGGGCGAGGTGTTCACCGACGGCTGCATCGACCTTTCGCTCCGCACCCGTATTGCCGTCGGCAAGCAGGAGGAGCTGCAGCAGCGGGCCATACGTATGTTCGACCAGTTCTGCACCCGCTATGAGGGCAAGATACGCGCCCTCGGCGGCATTGGCTTCTTCCTCGGCGGCATAGGCCCCGACGGCCACATTGCTTTCAACGTGCGCGGTTCGAGCCCCTTCTCGCACACCCGCCTGACCACCCTCAACTACGAGAGCCAGGCTGCCGCCGCAGGCGACCTCGGCGGCATCAGCGCCGTGCGCCGCAAGGCCGTGGTCACCATGGGCCTCGAAACCATCACCTTCAACCCGCAGTGCGTGGCCGTGATTATAGCCGCCGGTCAGTCGAAGGCCAAGGTTGTGGCGGGCTCGGTGCTGCAGGAGCCTACACAGCAGTTTCCGGCCACCTGCCTGCAGTGTCTGCCCTCGGCCCGCTTCTTCATCACCCGCGCTTCGGCCGCCGAACTGCCTGCCGCCAAGGCCGCCCTGCCCAAGGTCACCGCACAGGAGGTGCGCCCCAAGATTGAGAAAGGCCTGCGCATGCCCGACAACGCCGTAATCCTCCACACCTCGCCCCACCACGACGACGTCGAACTGGCCTATTTCCCCTATCTGCACCACCTCGTCCGCTCCAAGTCCATACACAACTATTTTGCCTATTGCACCAGCGGCTACACCTCCGTCACCAGCGAATACCTGCTCAGTGTCTACCGCCACATGCTGCGCCGCATACACCCGCAGGAGCTGGCCCTGCGCGACGAGGATATCTCGGCCCTCTTCTCCACCACCTATCAGGACGATTTGACCCACTACCTGCACGGCATTGCCAGCCTCGACCAGTCGCTGCAGCACTATGCCGTCAGCCGTCGTCTGGCACGCAAGTGGATGCAGGCGCGCGGGTTCAGCTCTGTAGACCAGCTGCGCGATTTTGTGCAGGCCGAGGTGGCCCAGCTCGAGGTATTCGAAGCCGGGCGCCGCGAGCCCGACACCTTCCACACCGCCAAGGGCTGGCTGCGCGAGATGGAGGCCGAACTCGTTTGGGCCCACTTCGGCCTTGGCAGCGACAAGGTGAGCCATCTGCGTCTGCCGTTCTACAGCGACGACATCTTCCCCCACTATCCCGACCCCGACAAGGACGTGCGCCCCATCAGAGACCTGCTCGAACGCATTCGCCCCAACATCGTCAGCCTGGCCCTCGACCCCGAAGGCAGCGGCCCCGACACCCATTTCAAGACCCTCATAGCCCTCAGCGCCGCCCTCGACGCCTACCACGCCGCCCACCCCGAAGCCGACCTCCATGTCTGGGGCTACCGCAACGTGTGGAGCCGCTGGCACCTGAGCGAGGTCAACACCCTCATACCTGTGTCTCTCAACTCGTTCGCCGTCATCAAGAATATGTTCGACACCTGCTACCTAAGCCAGCGCGGAGCCGAGTTCCCCAGCTACGAGCACGACGGCCCCTTCAGCGAGCTGGCACAGAAGGTGTGGGTCGAGCAGCACGCCGACGTATGCCGCCTGCTGGGCGACGACTACTTCTACCGCTCGGCCGACCCCATGCTCGAACGCGCCTACGGCATGATCTACCTCAAAGACATGACCTATGCCGAATTTGCCGAATACATGGTGCCCATCAAGCGGTTGCTCGAAGTCAAAGACTCTATGCAGGGTTGATGCGGATCAGCACTTGTAGTAGCTGCGCAGTATGGCCACCATCTGGTTGCCGCTGAGCACGCGCTTTATTACTACCGAAAGCCACTGCTCCAGGTTGGCCACCACTCGGCGCAGCGAGGGGTTCTTCTGCTCTACGATTTTGGCTATGCGCCGCGCCAGCACCTCGGGCTTCAGGCCGCCGTTCTCCTCCTTCTCGATGATGGCCAGGCTGCGCCCGAACACGGGGCCGTAGTCGGGGTCGTCGAGGGTGGCCTGGCTGTTGCGGCGGCTGGCTGTGAAGCCCGTGGCAAAGTCGCCCGGCTCCACCATGCACACCCGTATGCCGAACCTCCGCACCTCGGCCGCCAGAGCCTCGCTGAAGCCCTCTATGGCAAACTTCGACGCCGAGTAGAAGCCCTGCCACGGCAGACCCATCACGCCGCCGATAGAGCTCAGGTTGACAATCTTGCCGCCGCGCTGCTTCCGCATGTAGGGCAGCACCGCCTGGCACATATTGACGCACCCCATGAAGTTGGTGCCCATCTGCAGGTCTATCTCCTCGGCGGTGGCCAGCTCCAGGGCGCCGCCGATGCCCATGCCGGCGTTGTTCACCAGCACATCTATCCTGCCTGCCTCGGCCTCTATGCCGTCCACCACGGCCTGCACCTGCGCGCGGTCGCGCACATCGCAGCTGCGGTAGACTATTTTGTCGTGTTCCATGGCGCGGCGGCAGAGGCCGTAGACTTTGTGGCCCTTGGCGGCCAAAAGCTCCGCCGTCGACTTGCCGAAGCCCGACGAGGCTCCGGTGATTATGATTACCTGTTGCGTCTGCATCTTGCTCGAAATTTTTTGCAAAGATACGCAAAAGTTTTCCAATCTCGAAAAAAACACGAATCCGGTCCCGAAAAATACAACCCAATCGCCTGACGTTGTGCCGATTAGCACCGCAAAATACCCAAATATCGCTCTATTGCGCACTAAATCAATATCATATAGTGTACCCCTTCACCCGTTGTACGATACTTCAACGATATATGTACGATATTTGTACGTTTGGCAATCGTACAAGTATCGTTCATGTATCGTACATGTATCG
>JAZNSV010000167.1:0-4336 GCA_045591485.1 Bacteroidales bacterium
GTCTTGCCGTTGGTGCCGGTGATGCCCACCACCGGGATGGTCATATAGCTGCGATGCAGGGCCGCCAGCTGCTGCAGGGTCTGCAGCACGTCGGGCACACCCACGATGCGCGGGTCGTCCTTCCACTTTCCGCTCTCGGCCTTCCACCGGCTGTCCACCACGCAATAGGCGGCGCCCTGCTCCAGCGCCTGCGGCGCAAAGGCGTTGCCGTCGAAGTGTTCGCCCCGGAAGGCAAAGAAGATACAGCCCGGCGTGATGGCCCGCGAGTCGGTGGTCACCGCATGGCTGCGCATATAAGCGAGATACAACTGGTTCAGCATAGCAAAGTCGTTTTCCACCATAACGCCGACACCGGCCCGATTATTGTGACGAAAGGCACTTTTTTCGCCTCCGGCAGTGCACCGGTAGTGCATATCAACGATACTTCAACGATATATCAACGATATATCAACGATTGTAATCGTCGAAATATCGTTGATATATCGTTGAAGTATCGTTGATATGCACTACCGGTGCAGTACAAAACAGGACTTTGATAACTAAAATTAACATAAAAAAAAGGTCAGTCGATACCATGGCTTTTCGGCAGACGGAATATTTTTTTCGCCGTGTCGGAAAAAATGTGTATCTTTGCACCGTCGTTTCCACACCGCCGAGGCCCCTCGAGAGCGACGGGATACGCGGGCGGGTGCTGTAGAGACGCGGCACGCCGCGTCTGCAATCTTCACCCCCTATGGAAGCGGCAGGACATATAAGAAAGACGTTGAAACGGCGTTTTATCTGCGGCTCATGAATCTCGCAAATTCAATTTACCACCGCAATAGCGCAATGTTCCTCCGTCCATTGGTTTGGCATATAGTGGTCTCACTATATCCACAACGCGTGGGCTTCGGCATTGCTTATTCTGTGGTAAAGGCAATGCGAGAGCCTCATGAGCGGGATAAGCAAGAAAGTTGTTCCCGCGCTCTTTTTTATGTGTTGTTTGAAACGAAAATTATTAACCCCTAAAAATAACAAACAACATGAGAAAGAAAGTATTATTATTTGTGGCCTTAATGGCTGCTTTTCTATCCCCCTACCACGTGTGGGCGTATGACTTCAGTTATACATACCAAGGGCAGACGTTGTACTATAACATCGTGAATGGGAATGCCGAGGTGACATATCCATGGGGCACCTATTTCTGGGTGGGTGAATCAATAGTTAAACCGATAGGCTCAATAACCATTCCAGCTTCAGTCAGTTACGGCGGAAACACCTACTCTGTTACGGCAATTGACTATAATGCCTTTATTAGTTGTGACAGCATTACTTCTGTACAGATTCCATCTACTGTTGTCAGTATCCGCAATGGCGCATTCTCCTATTGTTCTCAATTGACAACTGTCGAGCTGCCAGAGGGGCTTAATTCCATCGGTGTCGAAGCTTTCTATTCATGCACCTCTTTGCAGTCTCTGACGGTTCCTTCTTCGTTGTCTACCATCGAAGCCAGAGCTTTTATGTACTGCACCATCCTTTCCTCGGTCAATTACAACGCAGTCAACTGCACACATTCCGGTGCTGTTTTCACATACTGCACAAACTTGACGACAGTAATATTTGGAAACAGTGTGACAAACATACCTGCAAGTGCTTTCTCAGGTTGCGACGCGCTGACAACCGTTTCGATTTCCAATTCAGTGACAACAATTGGGGAAGGGGCTTTTTCGGGTTGCAGTAGTTTGTCAAGCGTATCAATTCCCAACTCGGTCACCAATATTGAATCTAGCGCTTTCTCAGGTTGTAGCGGTCTTACCTCCATCACCATCCCCGCATCGGTGACAAGCATCGGTACTGATAGTCCATTTTCTGGTTGCTACAATTTATCCGTGGTGAATTTCAATGCGGAGTATTGCAATGCCGGATATGTATGGGATGGATACTCTCCTGTAAGTGTTTTCTATGACTTGCCAAATCTTACCACGGTAAATTTTGGTGACAGCGTACATATTATTCCTGCTGGCCTTTTTCAAAATTGTAGTGCCTTGACAAACGTTGTTTTGCCAACTTCAGTTACATCGATAGGAGCTGAGGCATTTTCAGGCTGCTCATCCATACATCGCTTGGATATTCCAGCAACTGTCACTTCCATTGGGGAATCCGCTTTGTGCGGCATAGATACCGTCAGTTTCCAAAGTGCAACACCCTTCTCTGCGACAACGGCGTTTTTTTGCGTTTTTGAGGGTACCATGATTGTCCCCTGCGGTTCCGGGGCGGCATATCGCGCAGCTTGGGAATGGGCAGTGCCTAGCATTCAGGACCCCTGCGAGTCGCCGATACTGCTGACTTTGGTGAATAGTGGTAATGGCAATTTCGGATATGTCAATCAGGGATATTTGTATATGGTGGAAGACTCTGTTGTCCTGCCCTCGTATGTCGGACAAGAATACACATTACAAGTAGTGTATTACATCGGCAACAGTAATTATGAAGAAACCCACCCTCCCTTGTCCCATATTTATGTTGATGGAGTGGAACTCGACACGGATAGTTTGCCCACTGGTCATCTTGAATATGGTGGAATATTTCACCAATTCAATATAACGATGGATAGCTCCCATACTATCGTTGCCATGTTTGAAAGACCGCCCACGGCACAAATCACAATTATAAACAACGGTGGTGGCTATATGGGATACACCGGAATCGGATTAGACACCATTGTGGAAGATGTAGCCATCGGAAATGAATATACGGTATATATGTATTCTTTTAACCCAGAATTGACCGACTGGGCATTAGGTAATTTTATTGACAGTTGGAATTCTGCAATGCTAAAACATATTTATGTCGACGGCATCGAAATACCTATGGAAAGTCTTGTATCTGAGAGTGAGGATGGTATTATATTGCATTACTACAGTTTTACTGTCGACACCAGTCATACCATTGAGGTTGTTTTCGGACCATGGTCGAGTGGCTTCAATGTCACCGCACTGTCTTCCGACAGCACGCTGGGCATTGTGACGGGAAGTGGTTCTTACAATGAGTTTGGCCATGCCGTCCTTTCCGCCCTCACCCATGTAGGCAACACTTTCAACGGCTGGAGCAATGGCAGCATGGAGAACCCGCTGACACTGACCGTTACCTCCGACACTACCCTCATTGCCTTATTCTCTTCTGCCAGCGCAGCCGTTACTGATACACTTTGGATGCACGACACCACAACAGTTGTAGACACCGTAACATTGACAGAGTATGTTCCTGTACATGACACCACCTATATCAATGTTCATGATACGTCATACATCGTACTTACGGACACTCTTACTGTGACACTGTACGATACCATCATCAACACTGTGTTCGATACCATCGACAATTATATCTATGACACGACTCTTGTGACCGACACCTTGTGGTTGACACAATATGATACCATCACCAATACAGTGTTCGACACCGTCGACAATTATATCTATGACACAACTATTGTGACCGATACCTTGTGGTTGACACAATACGATACCATTTGGTTGTACGATACCGTTGTTGTACATGACACCATCTATATTACGCAAGAGGGTGTCGATGGTGCAGAAACGACAAACGCCAAAATATATCAGCGCGACGGACATGTGGTGGTGGAAGGTGTGGAGTTGCAGACGGTAGCACTTTATGATGCCGTTGGCCGCGTGATGGCCGTAAAGCGCAACGAGGGTGATGCCATACGTTTCGACGTTCCCGCCAGCGGCACCTATCTCGTCAAAGTCGGCTCCGCCCCCGCCCGTCGCATCGTCGTGGTCAGGTAACGCTCCCACCGACTGCCATTTTGTCAGCATCCGTGTCAGTCTCGGCAGACTGGCACGGATGTTGTTATAGTGAGGGTGTCTTCGGATTACTCTGAACACTCAGATTACTCAGAATACTCCGAAAAAGAACACCAACAAGCAAACAAAAAAAGAAAGGAAAACAATATGAGCAAAATCATCGGAATCGACCTCGGCACAACCAACAGCTGTGTGAGCGTCATGGAAGGTAACGAACCCGTAGTTATCGCTAACAGCGAGGGCAACCGCACCACCCCCAGCGTGGTGGGCTTCCTCGAGAACGGCGACCGCAAGGTGGGCGACCCCGCCAAGCGTCAGGCCATCACCAACCCCCACAACACCGTCTACAGCATCAAGCGCTTCATGGGCGAGACCTACGACCAGGTGACCAAGGAGATTGAGGCCGTGCCCTACAAGGTGGTGCGCGGCAACAACAACACCCCCTGCGTCGACATCACCGGCCGCCAGTACACCCCGCAGGAAATCAGCGCCATCGTGCTGCAGAAGATGAAGAAGACTGCCGAGGA
>JAZNSV010000168.1:0-2936 GCA_045591485.1 Bacteroidales bacterium
CGCTCATCACGACGCTGAAGGTGCAGTTGCCGCCCTCGCAGGCGGTGCGGAACTCGGTGGTGCGCATCACAGAGGTGTCCTCTTCGCCGCAGTCGGCGCGCACACCCACGGTGTAGACGGTGTTGGCCGTGAGGCCGGTGAGCATATAGCCGGTGCTGTCTGAGGTGCCGACTTCGGCTCCGTCGACATAGATATGCCAGAGGGTGACATTGTCGGCCGAGCCCATGGACTGCCAGTTGAAGAGGCCGCCGTCGGAGGTGATGCTGCCAACCGTGAGGTCGATGGCGGGCATGCAGGTGGGGCAGGGCTGGCCCAGGTTGAGGGTGTCGGCGGTCAGGCTGTCGGGCATGGCGCTGAAGAGTTCGATGCCTGCGGCGTTGACGATAGACATGCCGTAGCCCGAGGCAGCGGCGGTGTGGAGATAGAGTTCCTGACCGGAGCAGACCTGGTAGGTGGCAGCTTCGTTGGTGAGGCCGAAGCTGTAGCCGTTCTGCACGAGTTCGTATTCGGAGAGGTAGTAGTCTGTGGCGGCAACGGAGACGATGCAGGTGTCGGCCGGGCAGGGGGTGCGGAAGGTGGTGGCGATGGCGTCGGTGGTGTCGCCGGTTTGGCAGAGGGCAGCCAGGCTGACGCTGTATACCGAGTTGGGCTCGAGGCCTGTGAGGGTGTAGGGTTTTTCGGTGATCACGGAAGTGTCGCCGTTGACGGCGAGCAGCCAGCTGTCTTCAGAGCCGTTGACCTGCCAGTCGAGCACGGCGCTCTCGGTCGTCAGCTCGGAGACGGCGAGGTCCATCGGGCGTATGCAGCCGTCGAAGACACGAATCTCTATGTCGTCCACGTTGACCCAGTTGCCGGTGTAGCCGGTGCCGCGATATTTGAAAGCGACGCGGTAGGAGGTGTCGGGGCTGAAGCCGACGGTGGAGAAGAGGTATTCGCCCCAGGTGTTGTTGGCGTTGGTGGTGTGGATGCCGTTGCCTATGGGGATGAAGGTGGTGCTGTCGTAGGGGTCGCTCATGACGCCGCACCAGAAGTCGACGTTGCCGTTGGGCTGTGCGCGGAAGGAGACGAACACCGAGTCGCCGGAGACGGGGATGGTGTCGGTGGCGATGAAGATGGTCATGCCCGGGTCGGCGGTGAAGGCCATGGTGGGGTTGCTGCCGTCGGCCGAGCCGCAGGGGAAGGTGCGTCCGCCGGTGGTGCAGGTGTAGTAGGCAATCCAGCAGGGCACCGGCAGGCCGTTGCTGGCGTCGAAGCCGAGGCCGTCGAAGTTTTCGAAATAGGGCAGAGTGACGGCGCCGCAGGCGGTGCGGAATGTGGTGGTGCGTGCGCCCGAGGTGTCGCCCTCGTCGCAGATGCGGCTTACGCCCACGGTCAGTGTGGTCGAAGCCGAAAGGCCGCTGAGGTCGTAGACGGTGTCGCCGCTGACGATATCAACCAGCTCGCCGCCCACGTATATGGCATAGTCGCCCAGGCCGTCAACGTTGTTGTCGACCCACGAGATGTGGGCTGTGGTGGCTTCAACCTCGCTGGCGCTGACCGAGCTTACGGGCAGGCAGCTGGGGCATCCGTTGGCCACGGCCACGATGGTGTCGCCGGTCGAATGGCCGCTGCTGTTGAATGACGCCAACTCGATGCCGGCCACGTCGGTGACGGTGATGGTGACGCTGCTGAAATTATAGCTGCCTTCGTGGAAGAGGACCACCAGGCTGTCGCCGTTGCAAATCTCCACGGTGGCGCTGGAGCCGACCGAAGCCAGCAGGCCGCCGTTCTGGTAGACCTCGGCGTAGCCGTAGTAGCTGCTGGCGCCGCTCACCTGCACCTCGCAGTTGCCCAGTTCGCACAGCGTGCGGAACGAGCCTGCAAGGGCGCCGCTCGTGTCGCCTTCGCCGCACACGGTGCGCACCTCGACGGCATAGGTCGTGTTGGCGTCGAGGCCGCTGGCGGTGTAGAACGTGTCTGTGCCCGCGTAGGCCTCGACGCCGCCAATCCAGAGGCTGTAGTTCTGGAAGTTGTCGCTCGGGTTCGAGGTCCAGCTGATGGTGCATCCGTCGTTGGCCACATCGCTGAACACGAGGTTCTTCGGCTTGCGGCAGACGGGCTGGTCACTGTAGGTGAACTTGGTCTTGGGCATGAAGTTCTGCGCCGTGCTGTTGTAGCTGTAGCTGAGGTAGGAGCCGTTGGCCAGTTCGACGCCGTAGAAGGCGGTGCTCTTCCAGGAGCCCGGAGTGGTCTGTATGTCGACCAGCAGGTTGCCGTCGGAGTAGGCAAAGCCTTCGTCGAAGGCTATGTCGAGCACGGCGTCCATGCCGGAGACCAGCCCCTGCCACACCTGAGTCAGCTCGGCGGTGGTGTTGAGGGTCGAGGCGTCGGCCTGCTCAACGATGCCGAGGCTGACGGTGACGGTGGTGTTCCAGCTCTCGGAAGCAGTCTGGCTCATGTAGAAGGTCAGGCCTGTGATGTTCTGTCCGGCCATGGCCGACAGCGAGTCGGCCGGGTAGACAATCTGGTTGTGCTGGGCAGCGTCGACATAGTAGCCGTAGATGGGGATGTACTGGCTGGTCGACGTCCCGTTGGCCACGGTCAGGCTGTCGGTCGTGGCCGATGCCAATGCAGGCACAAAGAGAAGCGCCGCAAAGGCCAAAAAACTGGTAATGTGTTTTTTCATAATGACTTGTTATTTTTTAGTTAGTTCAGTTAGCATCGGCAAATATACGAAAAAAATATTTCGCCATGAAATTTTTTTCGCTTGCGGCAGTATCCAAAACGTGTTTTCGACCTGTTTTTTAACACATTTTTAACACTTTACCCTCTCTACCGGTAGTGCATATCAACGATACTTCAACGATATATCAACGATATTTCAACGATCGTAATCGTGGGAATATCGTTGATATTTCGTTGAAGTATCGTTGTTATGCACTACCAGTAGAGAGGGT
>JAZNSV010000169.1:0-5752 GCA_045591485.1 Bacteroidales bacterium
CCATCGACTCCCCCACCCTGCGCAATCATCAGAAGCACGGCCGCGGCCGCGAGATTATCGACAAGGCCATGCGTCAGTATTACGGCTTCGACAGCCGCACCCTCAACCTGGAGAACTACGCCTACCTCAGCCAACTGCTGCAGGCCTGGGGCGTGGGCTACGGCATCCTCCAGCACCTCATGCAGCAGCCCCACTGCATGGGCACCCTCTACTGGCAGATCAACGACTGCTGGCCCGTGGCCTCGTGGAGCAGCATCGACTACTACGGCAACTGGAAGGCCCTGCACTACCGTGCGCAAGACCTCTATGCCGACAATGTCGACACAGCCTACTGGAAGCAATACTATTCAGTCTATCCCAAGGACCGTCAGTATTCCGACCCCAAATACACCGTCAGCCAAGCCTGGGAAAGCGACGGCACGCTGGTGGTGACACTCAAGGCCGAAACCGACCTCTACGACGTATACATAGAGACTGTGCCGCACATCAACGGACACTTCTCAAACAACTTCGTCGACCTTAAAGCAGGCGACAAACTACGCACACGACTCATTCCTGCCGATCCGAAAACAGACATCAGCAATGTAAAGGTAAAAGTAAAAACCCTAAACGAAATCTACTTCTACAGAGGCAAATAAATAACCTTCTTCGTCTCGAACCATTCGCCGTCGAACCACTCGGCGATGTCCCATGTCTTCACCTTGTGTCGGAATGTGAAAAGCTCGTTGGTGAGGTCGCCTCCCTTGAGGTAGAGAATCCCGTTGCGAAGTGTGTTATATTGGCTCTTGGATATTTTCTTCTTAACCCATGGCACAAACTCGCCCAACGTGGTGACGGCGCGAGAGACAACAAAGTCGAACTCGCCTTCAAGTTGTTCGGCACGTATCTGAAGAGCCTTGCTGTTTGTCAAACCAAGACGCGAGATTACGTCGTCCACAACCTTTATCTTTTTGCCGATGGAGTCTATCAGTGTGAATCGTGCATCGGGGAACATGATGGCCAACGGCACACCGGGGAAGCCGCCACCGGTGCCCACATCAAGCACCTCGGTCATTGATGCGAACGCCATCGCCTTGGCGATAGCCAGCGAATGCAGCACATGGTGTTCGTAGAAATTCTCCATGTCCTTCCGCGAGATGACATTGATTTGGGAATTCCATTCCTCATACAAAGGCAACATGGCGGCAAACTGTTCTTTTTGCCGATCCGTAAGATTGGGGAAATACTTTATTATATTGTCCATTGCTATCCTACGCCCCTACGGGGCTCTTTTGTTTTATCAATACAGAAGGCAGGGGTTTCACTTCATTTCACCCCTGCCTGTATTCCACTGCCCCTACGGGGCAGCTGCCATCTTTATTAAAACTTGAGTCTTAAAACCATGAACCTTACTCCTTACAAGTATGCCTTCAAGTGTTTACTCTTGCTACTGGTCTTCAGTCGTTTGAGACCCTTCTCCTTAATCTGGCGCACACGTTCGCGAGTGAGGTTGAACTTCATGGCAATCTCATCAAGGCTCAACGGGTGAGGCAGACCGATGCCAAAGTACATCTTGATGACCTCTCTCTCGTATTCGGTGAGGGTCGACAGGCAACGTTCGATCTCTTGCGAAAGACTTTCCTGCATCAGCTTGCTGTCGGTCGGAGGGGTGTCTTCGTTGGGCAACACGTCGACAAAATTGACATCCTCGTCGCTGGCCAAGGGAGCGTCAATACTGACATGACGTCCGCTGATATTCATTATTGCCTTTATCTTGTCTTCCGGTATGTCGAGCAGTTCGGCCAGTTCTTCCTCTGAAGGCGGGCGTTCCAGCTGCTGCTCCAACTTGCTGATTTCCTTTTTCAGCTTGTTGAGTGCACCGAGCTGATTGCTGGGCAGTCGGACAATACGCGAATTCTCGGCGATGGCCTGCAGAATGCTCTGACGGATCCACCACACAGCGTAAGAGATGAATTTAAAGCCGCGAGTCTCATCGAAACGCTTGGCAGCCTTGATGAGGCCGACATTACCTTCATTGATGAGGTCGGGCAGCGAAAGGCCTTGGTTCTGGTATTGTTTGGCCACCGATACGACGAAACGCAGGTTGGCCTTCGTAAGCCGCTCCAATGCCGCCTGGTCGCCCTGTTTGATGCGCTGCGCGAGCTGCACTTCCTGTTCAGGTGTGAGCAGTTCCTCGCTGCAGATATCCTGCAGGTACTTGTCCAGCGACTTGATATCGCGGTTGGTAATGGAATGTGTAATCTTCAGTTGTCTCATACTCTATCGCTATATTTCACCTTTTTTCAATTCCAATAACGCAGCTTTTTCGATTTTGTTACGTCTGGCTGAATTTTTTTTTGGAAAATTATTCTTAGCTTTGGAATTTTATTGCAAAAAAATATGTAATTTTGCACCCGAAAGGCAATAAAAGACGCCGATATCAGTTATATAAACATCGAATATTAACAAATAAAAACCGATAACAATGAAAAAAGCAATCCTACCTATCCTGGGCGCCATCCTGATGGCCTTTGGGTTTTCAGCATGCGAACACCAGACCATGGAGACCATGGAAGTGACAATCTACCCGGGCGACTGGGTGAAACCTGCAAACACAAACTACTACATGGACACCGTCTATTGGGACGAGCTCGATGAAGACGTGGTCGACTACGGCACGGTCAACGCCTACCTTCTGGACGGCGGCCGACAGAACCTGCTGCCCTACGTCTACCCCATCGACTACAGCACCTACGACGAGGAAGGCAACGTCATCGAGAACATCATCATTCCTGAGAACCTGCGCTATGACTACCGCTACGGCGAGATCACCTTCATCCTGCAGGACCTCGACGGCATGTTGCCCGAAGGCATGGACAACATTCCCAACATGACTTTCCGCGTCGTTGCAATCGGCGACTGAGAACAACATTCAAAAGAGAAAGGGCTGACACATCTGATGCGTCAGCCCTTTCTCTTTTATTCATTCATTTATTTTTTCTTCTTGTAGGCCTGCAGGGTGTTCTGCAGCAGGCTGACTATGGTCAGCGGTCCCACGCCGCCGGGAACAGGCGTCACCCAGCTGCACTTCTGGTCGACCTCTGAATGTTTCACGTCGCCAATGATCCTGTAGCCGGTCTTCTTGGTCTCATCCGGTATGCGATGGATGCCAACGTCGATAACCACGGCGCCGTCTTTCACCATGTCGGCAGTGACAAAATCGGGCTTGCCGATAGCCACAACCAATATGTCGGCCTGACGCGTCAGGTCGGACAGGTTGCGGGTCTTGCTGTGGCACATCGTCACCGTGCAGTCGAAGCCCTTCCTGCTAAGCAGATTGGATGCCGGGGTGCCGACAATATTCGAACGGCCGATGACAACACAATGCTTGCCGGCGGTCTCTATGCCATAGCGTTTCAACAATGTGCATATACCCATTGGCGTCGCCGGCACGAAACACTCCTCGCCCAGCACCATACGGCCGATGTTGACCGGCGTGAAACCGTCAACGTCCTTGTCCGGAGAGATGGCGTTAATCACGTTTTGCTCGTTGATGAGCTTTGGCAGCGGCAGCTGAACGATGAAACCGTCGATGTCGGGATCGTTGTTCAGGAAATCAATGGTCTCCAGCAGCTGTGCCTCGGTGGTGGATTCGGCCATGCGATAGACGCTCGAAGTGAATCCCACCTCGTGGCTCGACTTCTCCTTACTGGCCACATAAGTCTGGCTGGCACCGTCGGTGCCCACTATTACAGCGGCCAAATGGGGGGGGCGGTGACCCTGTGCGGTCAACTGGCGTACCTCATTGGCTATTTCGTCCTTGATTTGCAAAGCCAAAGCCTTGCCGTCCAATAACTGTACCATGTTTTATATTTTTGGGGAGTTCAGGGAGTTCTGGAAATTCAGGAAGTTCAGAAAGTTCGGGAAGTTCAGGAAGTTCAGGACAAATGTGCCGTAGTCGGTATTGTCTTGAACTCCTTGAACTCCATGAACTCCCTGAACTCCTCGAACTCCTTGAACTCCTCGAACTCCATAATTATCATCTCCTTATCTCCTTTTGCGCATCGGCATCTTGCCGCCGTTCTTGCTCACCATCTTCATCATCTTGCGCGTATCTTCGAATTGTTTCAGAAAACGGTTCAGCTCCTGAATCGAGCGCCCGCTTCCCTCGGCGATGCGTTGTTTGCGGCTCCCGTTGAGGCAGCTCGGATTGCGGCGCTCGTAAGGCGTCATGCTGCCAATCATGGCCTCGATTGGTTTGAATGCATCGTCGCTAATCTCCACGTTGCGCGTCAGCTTGTCCATACCGGGTATCATACCGATGAGGTCTTTCATCGAGCCCATTTTCTTTATCTGGTTCACCTGGCTCAGGAAGTCGTCGAAGTTGTACTCGTTGTGGATGAGTTTCTTTTGTATGCGGCGTGCTTCCTGCTCGTCGTATTGCTCCTGTGCGCGCTCTACAAGGCTCACCACATCGCCCATGCCCAGTATGCGGTTGGCCATACGGTCCGGGTGAAACACGTCGAGAGCATCCATCTTTTCGCCGATGCCGACGAACTTGATGGGTTTGTCTACGGTGTAGCGTATCGTCAATGCCGCACCGCCTCGGGTGTCGCCATCGAGTTTGGTGAGCACCACTCCGTCAAAGTCGATTCTGTCGTTAAAGGCTTTGGCGGTATTCACCGCATCCTGACCCGTCATTGAGTCGACCACAAAGAGCGTTTCCTGCGGCTGCAATTCTCGTTTCAAGGCCGCAATCTCGTCCATCATCTGCTCGTCGACGGCCAGACGGCCGGCCGTATCGACAATCACGACATTGACGCCCTTGCCCTTTGCTTCATTTATAGCGTGTTGCGCAATCTGCACCGGATTCTGGTTCCCCTCCTCCGTATAGACCGGCACGCCTATCTGCTGACCCAGCGTCTGCAACTGGCTGATAGCGGCAGGACGGTACACGTCTCCCGCCACCAGCATCACCTGGCGTCCTTTCTTGGTCTTCAGGTAGTTGGCCAGCTTTGCACTGAATGTTGTCTTACCCGAACCCTGCAATCCGGCAATGAGCACCACTGCAGGCTGCCCTTTGATATTGATGTCGACTGCCGACGACCCCATCAGTTCGGTCAGTTTCTCATGCACAATCTTGACCATCAACTGGCCGGGCTCTATACTGCTGATGACGTTGCGGCCCATAGCCTCGGCCTTCACCTTGTCGGTGAATTCTTTGGCAATGGGGTAGCTCACATCTGCGTCGAGCAGGGCCTTGCGCACCTCTTTGACAGTCTCGGCTATATTAATATCGGTAATGGACCCTTTGCCTTTAAGGGTGTGTAACGCTTTCTCTATCTTGCTACTAAGGTTTTCAAACATGGTCTGATGTGCATTATTAATCCGATGCAAATTTACGAAATAATTTCGATTTGCGACGATTTTTTTTCAACGATTGCTTTCGCGACGCCATACGGGCCGCGCAACGCCACGACGGAATGGGAAAACAACCGATGGTCAATCACCGGCAAAACAATGCCGCACATGAGTGCCCCTTCCCGCCCGGCAGGCACGCTTGTCAATTTTGCCACCACTCCGAAAAACCATCCATTCGGCATATCAACGATACATCAACGATATATCAACGATATTTCTACGATTGTAATCGTTGAAATATCGTTGATATATCGTTGATGTATCGTTGATATGGACTACCGGTAGCGTATCGGCACCCACTTTGTGCCGCCCCCAAGGGGGCTCAAACCACGATGGGAGGAGACGCCTTTCC
>JAZNSV010000170.1:0-2266 GCA_045591485.1 Bacteroidales bacterium
GGCTACGAGGACGGCACCTTCCCCGCCGGCACCACCGCCTACGAGAAGCGCGGCGTGGCCACCGTCGTCCCCGAGTGGAACCCCGCCAACTGCATCCAGTGCAACCAGTGCTCGCTGGTGTGCCCCCACGCCGCCATCCGCCCCTGCGTGATGACCGACGAGGAGATGAAGAACGCCCCCGAGTCGATGAAGGCCATCGACGTGAAGATGCCCAAGGAACTGGCCGGTATGCACTTCCGCATGCAGGTTTCCGCTATGGACTGCACCGGCTGCGGCAACTGCGCCGACATCTGCCCCGCCAAGGAGAAAGCCCTCGTGATGAAACCCTTCGAGAGCCAGCTCCACGAGGCCGCCAACTGGGACTACGCCCAGAAGTGCGTCACCTACAAGGACAACCTCATCGACAAGAAGGCCAACGTCAAGAACAGCCAGTTCGCACAGCCTCTGTTCGAGTTCAGCGGTGCATGCGCCGGCTGCGGCGAGACCCCGTACCTGAAGTGCATCACCCAGCTCTTCGGCGAGCAGATGATGGTGGCCAACGCCACGGGCTGCTCCTCCATCTACGGCGGCTCGGCTCCTGCCACCCCCTACTGCCGCAACTACCGCAGCGGCTTCGGTCCCGCCTGGGCCAACTCGCTGTTTGAGGACAACGCCGAGTTCGGCCTCGGTATGGCCACCGCCACCCGCCAGATGCGCGACCGCGTGGAGCGCATTATGAAGGAAGGCCTCCAGTGCGACTGCTGCAGCGCCGAAATCAAGGCCCTCTTCACCGAGTGGATCGAGAACCGCGAGAACACCCTCAAGACCAAGGAAATCGGCGACAAGCTCATCCCGCTGATGGAGGCCTGCGGCTGCGACATCTGCAAGCAGCTCCTCGAGCTCCGTCACAGCCTCGTCAAGAAGAGCCAGTGGATCTTCGGCGGCGACGGCTGGGGCTATGACATCGGATTCGGCGGCCTGGACCACGTGCTGGCCAGCGGCGAGGATGTCAACGTCGTCGTCGTCGACACCGAGGTGTACTCCAACACCGGTGGACAGAGCTCGAAGGCCACTCCCGCAGGTGCCGTCGCCAAGTTCGCCACCAGCGGCAAGAAGATCCGCAAGAAAGACCTCGGTATGATTGCCAAGAGCTACGGCTACGTCTATGTGGCGCAGGTCGCTATGGGCGCCAGCCAGGCCCAGTACTTCAACGTCATCAAGGAGGCCGAGGCCTACCACGGCCCGTCGCTCATCATCTGCTACGCACCCTGCATCAATCACGGCATCAAGATTGGTATGGGCCGCACGCAGAACGAGGAGAAGAAAGCCGTCGAGTGCGGCTACTGGCACCTGTGGCACTACAACCCGGATGAGGACGGGCAAGTGCTGAAAGCTGCGAACACCGATGGAAAAGAAGAAATGAAAGTGAGCAACGGCTTCCACCTCGACTCGAAGGAGCCCGACTGGAGCAAGTTCCGCGACTTCATTATGGGCGAGGTCCGCTACAACTCCCTGATGAAGACCTTCCCCCAGGAAGCCGAAGAACTCTTCGTGGCCACCGAGCGCAATGCCAAACTGCGCTACGAAGGTTATAAGAAGCTTTCCGAAATGTAGTAGCCCTTCCCACGCGGGGTGTCGTTGCGCCCATTCAGGCGCACCCCCTACAGCCCCGCATCATCACCAGCAAAGGGTGTCCCCATCGGGCACCCTTTCTTTTTGCCATTCAATATATTAACGCCATTTTTCTTTTAACGCCATTTTTTATTTCGTAAGCTGCAGCACCGCTGCAGCCCTAAAACGCCAATTTTTTTTGTCTTGTGTGTTGCGATATGATCGCAACCCTAATAACGCCATTTTGTCTTCTTGTTCTGTGTGTTGCCATATCATGGCTGGTGTGCCGTCGGCTCGGCCGACAACGATAATGCCCATTCACCCCATCCCGCCCATTCGCCCCATAAAAGCCCCCGTCCGCGTTACATACGCTCTTCCAGTGTGTGTCGCGATTCTGTCGCGACAAAAATTTTCAATTTTCACCTTTCAATTTTCAATTCGAACAGCCTCCCTTCTGTGTGGGTTCTACGTGGGTTCTATGTGCCTTCTTTGGAACGCCCCTAACCACCACAAAACCAACCATTTATCTATTTTTCACAAAAATACCTGAAAATCAACCAAATAACCCATCCCGCCCAAATCGCCCATTCACCCCATAAAAAGCCACCGTGCCCAGGGCGTCAGCCCCGTGTCCCCCCCCCCTCCCCCCCTCTCCCGGCACTCCCAGCCCCCCCCT
>JAZNSV010000171.1:0-5758 GCA_045591485.1 Bacteroidales bacterium
AACCCCAGCACACACAACCGTCCCGGTGGGTTTCTCCTTTTTTTCTCCACTATCAGCGCCGTTCGAACTGATAGACGTGGGTGCTGCCTATCCACGGGTCATACACGAGCCTGAGGGCTGTAAATTCCTCGTCGACATCGCATTGCATCCGGTAGCTTTCGGTCGTCTCACCATCGCCGTCACTGTATGTGCGCGACATAATCAGGTCTCCATCCTCGTCGATGTAATAGTCCCACACTCCGTCGGAGAATGGCGGTGTGTCGTACGAGGCATCGAACACCTCCATCTCGTCGCCGGCGAAAGTGAGAGCCAACCGATGGCCTTCCGCGACGCCGTCCACCTTGAGAATCCAATGGCTGTCGCCGAAATAGCTCACACGCTCTTCTGTGCAGGAACAAAGCATCAGCGACAGCGCCACAAACGGAATTGCAAACAGTTTCAACAGCTTCATATCATTCAGGTTTCAAATTTGTTTTCGATGCAAAGATACACACATTATACGGATAATTTTCCTGCGGCACTACATATTTTTCCACTCCATGTTTCGAGACATCAAAAAAAGGCTAAAATGCACATTTTGTGAAACAAATTTTGCCATATCTGAAAATTTAACTATATTTGCAATTTGAACGATACAAACGACAACAATACAAATAACTGATAATGAGACCAGATTTTTCAAAAGTCGACATAAAGGCAGTCGACGCGAAGCGTGAATCCTTCGCCGAATGGGAAAAAGAGAACCATATTGAGAAGAACTGGAAGACGCCCGAACAGATTGACGTCAAGCCTGCCTATGGCAAAAAAGACCTCGAAGGCATGGAGCATCTGAACTATGCCGCCGGCATAGCGCCGTTCCTCCGCGGTCCCTACTCAACCATGTATGTCATGCGTCCGTGGACCATCCGCCAGTATGCCGGCTTCTCCACCGCCGAAGAGAGCAACGCTTTCTACCGCCGCAACATCGCCGCCGGCCAAAAAGGCCTCAGCTGCGCCTTCGACCTGGCCACCCACCGCGGCTACGACAGCGACCACGAACGTGTGGTGGGCGACGTCGGCAAGGCCGGTGTGGCAATCGACAGCATTCTGGACATGAAGATTCTCTTCGACCAGATCGACCTCGGCAAGATGTCCGTCTCAATGACCATGAATGGTGCCGTGCTGCCGATTCTTGCATTCTATATCATCGCCGCCGAAGAGCAGGGCGTGCCGCAGGAGCAGCTGCAGGGCACCATCCAGAACGACATCCTGAAAGAGTTCATGGTGCGCAACACCTACATCTACCCTCCCCTGCCCTCGATGAAAATCATCGCCGACATCTTTGAGTACACCTCAAAGCACATGCCCAAATTCAACAGCATCAGCATTTCGGGCTACCACATGCAAGAAGCCGGTGCCACCGCCGACATCGAGTTGGCCTACACCTTGGCCGACGGCTTAGAGTACCTGCGTGCCGGTGTGAAAGCAGGCATGAGCGTCGACGATTTCGCACCGCGCCTTTCTTTCTTCTGGGGGGTCGGCATGAACCACTTCATGGAGATTGCCAAGATGCGTGCCGCACGTATGCTTTGGGCCAAAATCGTCAAACAGTTCAACCCACAGAACCCCAAATCGCTGGCACTGCGCACACACTCGCAGACCTCGGGCTGGAGCCTCACCGAACAAGATCCTTTCAACAACGTTGCCCGCACCTGCATCGAAGCTATGGGTGCCGCCCTCGGCCACACACAGAGCCTCCACACCAACGCCCTCGACGAGGCAATAGCACTGCCCACCGACTTCAGTGCCCGTATCGCCCGCAACACTCAGATCTACCTGCAGGAAGAGACCAATATATGCCGCGTTGTCGACCCCTGGGCCGGCAGCTACTACGTCGAAACCCTCACCCACGAAATAGCCCACCGCGCATGGGCCCACATCCAGGAAGTGGAGAAGCTGGGCGGCATGGCAAAGGCCATCGAGAGTGGTGTGCCCAAGATGCGCATCGAGGAAGCCTCGGCCCGCAAACAAAGCCGCATCGACTCCAACGTCGACACCATCGTGGGCATCAACAAATACCGTCTCGACCATGAAGACCCCATCGAAACCCTGGAGGTCGACAACACCGCAGTGCGCAAAGCCCAGATCGAACGACTGGCCAAACTGCGCGCCGAGCGCGACAGCGCCGCCGTCGAGGCCGCCCTCAACGCCCTGACCCGCTGCGCCGAGACCGGCGAAGGCAACCTGCTCGAACTCAGCATCGACGCCGCACGCAAGCGCGCCTCGCTGGGCGAAATCAGCTATGCCCTCGAGAAAGTCTATGGACGTTACAAAGCAAAAATCAACCTCATCAGCAACGTGTACAGCAGCCAAACCAAGAACAGCGAGAGCTTCAAGAAAGCCCAAGAACTGACCGACAAGTTTGCCAAACTCGAAGGTCGCCGTCCGCGCATCATGATAGCCAAGATGGGCCAAGACGGTCACGACCGCGGAGCCAAAGTCGTGGCCACCGGCTATGCCGACCTCGGCTTCGACGTCGACATGGGTCCCCTCTTCCAGACTCCGGCCGAGGCCGCCAAGCAGGCCGTAGAGAACGACGTTCACATCCTCGGTGCCAGCTCGCTGGCCGCAGGCCACAAGACCTTGCTGCCTCAAGTGATTGAAGAGCTGAAGAAACTCGGTCGCGAAGACATCATGGTCGTTGCCGGCGGTGTCATCCCGCCGCAGGACTACGACTTCCTCTTCAAAGCCGGTGTGGCAGCCGTCTTCGGCCCCGGCACCGTCATCAGCGAAAGCGCTATCAAGATGATGGAGCTTCTCCTCGCCGCACGCGAATAACAATCCTATTATGAAAAGATTAACCACTCTTATGATGCTCCTCGCCGTCTGCATGACGGCGAGGGCATTCTCTTTCAGCGCAGTGGTTCCCACTGGCCAGACCCTTTACTTTGACGTGACCTCGTCGTCTACCGTCAGCGTCGTCAATCCCGACTGGAGCAACCACACCAAGCCAACCGGCAGCATCGAGATTCCGGCAAGCGTGGTCAACAACGGCACAACCTACAGCGTGACCGCCATCGCCAAGCGCGCCTTCCAGTCATGCACCGACATATCGCGAGTCGTCGTTCCGTCAGGCGTACGCACCATCGGCACACTTGCCTTCTTCATGTGCACAGCCCTTGACACCATCGAGCTTCCCTCGACCATCGACAGCATAGCCAGCGAAGCCTTCAACAACTGCGGCTACTACAACAATATGGCCAATTGGAGCGACAGCTCGGCTCTATATATCGGCAACTATCTGATACGTGTGCGCACATCGCTCGTCGGCACCTACACCGTGCGCGAAGGGACACAGGGCATCGCCGGCACCGGCCTCTACAATTGCCATTCGCTAACCGAAGTGGTCCTGCCGCAATCGATGCGGTTCATCGGTCCACTCGTGTTCAAAGACTGCGGCTCACTCGACACCCTGCAAATGCTTGGTTCCACACCCCCGGTTCTGGCCGCCACCGCATTCGACGAGAACGAGCACACCGTCGTCAAAGTACCCTGCGGCAGCCTCGAGGCCTACAATGCCGCCGCCAACTGGAGTTCGAGACACATCGTCGAGGTCCCCTGCCCCGTCGGCATAGCCGACATCGCCGCGTCCGAGCCTGCAATTGCCACCACCGGCAACGGCATAACTGTGAGCGGGGCCGACGGCCATGCACTGTCTGTCAGCGACATAATGGGGCGCATTGTTGCCAGCATCGACAACGCACATGGCTCCGAAACCATCGCACTGCCCCACGCAGGCGTGTTTGTGGTCTGCATCGAAGGCGCAGCCCCACGCAAGATTGTCTATCTGAAATAGACGGTATCGGGGTGCCGACCCGTCTCATGCCCCATGTGATTGTGGAGCGATTGTATGATTTTTGTGCTCTGCGGAGTGCTCTCTTGTTCTTTTTCCCGTATCTTCGGGTTGGTTTGATACAGCACCATCGACACCACCATATACACACCGAACCCCACCAGCACCACGCCGGTTATCTTATTGAATAGATTGAGGATACGCGCCGTGAACCAAGTCTGCAGCAACGACGCCAGACGGCATTTCAGCATGTCGCAGCCCAGAGTCGCCACCAGTAAACCGGTGAAAAAAATGTAGCGCTCGGCATTGGTCATGTCGGCCTCGGCCGAGACAAAGGAGATAACCGAAATCCAATAAATCCAGATGAACGGATTGAGTATATTGAGCAGGAACCCGTTGAGCATCAGCTGCCAGGTTCGCTCGGTGCCCGACATGCTGAACTTCGCGCTGCCGTTGTTTCCCTTTGCAGCCACAGCCTTTTTGCGGAAAGTGCGGATACCGATAAAAGAGATGCCCACTCCCCCTATCAAAGCCACATAAACGTTGTGCAGCACAGCGCCCATATCGACATTTTGCAGCACCGTCAGCATCAAAAAAACCACAACCACATCGCTCAGGCTAACGCCGATAGCGAAGGCTGTAGCGCGACGGAAACCATGGTGTATGCTATTCTGTATCAGACCAAAGAATGCCGGTCCGAAACTGAACAGCAGCGACAGGATGACGCCGCAGAGTATGCCGATCAAGAATTCCATGCTCTATATTTTGCGGGTGCAAAAATACAACTTTTTTCCAAAATGGCAAAAAGAAAAGCCTCTCGCATTGGAGAGGCTTCATTTTAAGCATTGCATCACGCGATTACTCTTCGGTGTTTTTCTCGATGGCGAGTTTTCCGCGGTAGTAGCCGCACTCGGGGCATACGTGGTGATACATAACTTGTGCGCCGCAATTGCTGCAAGTGGTCAGCTGGGCGGTCTCCAACGCATCGTGCGTTCTTCTCTTAGCCGTTCTGGTCTGCGAGAATCTGTGTTTTGGATGTGGCATATTACTATTTTTTTTTGTTTATTTATTTCTTTTCCAATCGATCACCCTCACCGTTTCACCCCTTGTCGAGTGCATCTCACTCATCGTTTCCTTCCATCAACCCCTTGAGGGCGTCCCAGCGGGGGTCTGATTCGCTGCGGCGTTCGTCGGCCAGTTCTTCCTCACTCCTGATGTAGCGCACCGTCTCCGGGTCGCACTCGCCTGCCTCGTGTATGTGCTGCATCGGCAGCCGCACGGCGGCATACTCATAGAGCCACTGGGTCAGGTCCAACTCGAAAGCCCCTTCGGGCAACACCACGACATTCTCGTCGTCGGTGGTTTCGTTGTCGCTGAAACGCACGCAGAGGTGTTCTTCACCGTCTATCGGCACTCGCAGCTCGCCAAGGCAGCGGTCGCACCACGTCACCAACTCGCCCTTGAGCTTGAAAGTGAACATGAGCATGTGCTCCATCCGCTCCATTTCGACCGCAACTTCGACATTTCCGCCCAGCAATTCGTCATTTTCGAACTCCTTGAAGAAGTCCTCACCCAACGTGAAACCATACGTATAACGTCCTGGTTTCAAACCGCTAAAGCGTATTATCATCTCGTCGTTCCGACTCATTTTTGCGCTCTTAATGAGTTTGCAAAGATACACACTTTTTTGAAACCTGCAAAATTTTTTTTCATTTCTTGATGTTTTTTTCTCTTTTCGGCATCGGGTTTCGCACCGCCTTGAAACCGATTTCGCAGTCTACCGGTAGTGCATATCAACGATACTTCAACGATATATCAACGATATATCAACGATTGTAATCGTCGAAATATCGTTGATATATCGTTGATGTATCGTTGAAGTATCGTTGATATGCCCTACCGGTACAGCATCGGATTGGAACATGA
>JAZNSV010000172.1:0-20885 GCA_045591485.1 Bacteroidales bacterium
CGTACAACGGGTATAGGGGAGCATACTATGATGTTGATTTAATGCGAGTTATGTGCTTGTGAGGTGTTTAACGGACGGAGTGACAGTCAGTTGAGTCTGTTTTTGCTGTCGGGAGGATGGGTTTTATAGACCCCGCCATTCACTATTGCACCGGCGGTGCACATCAATGTTGTCGGAGCTCTTGCAGGCGTGAGGTATATGGCGTTGGTTCGGGTTGCGGACGAATATCGTGTGGAGCCAAGCAGCGGCAGGGTGGTGCGGTGCGCAGCCCGATGTTGAAAAATTTTTTTGCCGCATATCGGAAAAAAGTCGTATCTTTACACCCAGAAAAATATGAAAGAAAAACGTTGGATAATTAGGAAAGATTATGATTTAGAGACTGTTGAAAAACTTGCGGCATCGCTTGGCGTTGACAAAATCATCGCCACCCTGCTTGTAGAGCGGGGCGTTGCGACCTTTGAAGAGGCGCGCCGCTTCTTCCGACCGGGTCTGGATCAGATCAACGACCCTTTTCTTATGAAGGGTATGACCCAGGCGATAGACCGCATCAATGAGGCTATAGCCAAACAGGAGAGAATCATGGTCTACGGCGACTACGACGTCGACGGCACGTCGGCTGTTGCCTTGGTCTACAGCTACCTCAAGGAGCTGGACCGGAATATTGACTTTTATGTGCCCGACCGCGAACGCGAAGGCTACGGCATTTCGTATCAGGGCATCGACTATGCGCACGAGACGGGTGTGGGGCTGATGATAGCCCTGGACTGCGGCATCAAGGCCATGGAGCAGGTGGCATACGCCAAGGAGCGCGGCATCGACTTCATCATCGGCGACCACCATTTGCCCGACGAGGTGGTGCCTGCCGCGGTGGCGGTGCTCGACCCGAAGCAGGCCGATTGCCCCTATCCCTACAAGGAACTGAGCGGCTGCGGCATAGGGTTCAAGATTGTGGAGGCCCACTTGGAGCAGCGGCTCGGGGTGCGCCTGTGCGACCTGCCCGAGCAGCTCGACGCCGCGCGGCGGCAGCGCCAGGAGGAGCTGAAGCTGCGTCTGCTGAAGTATCTGGACCTCGTGGCGGTGAGCATTGCGAGCGACATAGTGCCCATCATGGGCGAGAACCGCGTGCTGGCCTATTTCGGCCTGCGGGTGCTGAACACGAAACCGCGTGCGGGCATTGAGGCTATTTTGCGCTACGGCCACGTGGACCGCCGCAAGGCCGACATGGCCGAGCAGGGCGAGGCAGCCGACAAGCGTGCGGGCTATTTCGAGAAGGAGCTGACGATAAGCGACCTGGTGTTTCTGGTTGGTCCGCGCATCAATGCCGCAGGGCGCATACGTTCGGCTTTCGACAGCGTGCGCCTGATGCTGACCGACGACCCTGGCACGGCGCGTCAGTTGGCCGAAGACATCAACAACTATAACCTTGAGCGCAAGGACCTGGACACGAGCGCCACGGAAGAGGCCAAGCGCAGAATAGACACCGACGAGTTCTACCGCGGGCGCCAGTCGTTGGTGCTCTACGACCCGAAATGGCATCGGGGTGTGGTGGGCATTGTGGCCAGCCGCATCGTGGAGGCCTACAACAAGCCGACGATAGTGTTTACGGAGGGTGCCGACGGCCTGGTGACGGGTTCGGCTCGCTCGCTGAAGGAGTTCGATGTGCACGAGGCGTTGGAGAAGTGTGCCGACCTGCTGGAGCATTTCGGCGGCCACAAGAGCGCTGCAGGAGTGAGCCTGCGCAAGGAGAATATGCGTGCGTTCCTCGACCGCTTCGAGGCTTTGGTGCGCCAGGGTCTGGGCGAGGAGGAAGTGGTGCCCGAGGTGGAGGTGGATGCGGAGATAGGTTTTTCGCAGATCACGCCCAAGTTCCTCCGCATCCTCAAGCAGTTTGCGCCCTTTGGACCGGAGAACAATGTGCCGGTCTTTGTGAGCCGCGAGCTGGTCGACACGGGCGGAGCGCGCATTGTGGGCACGAACCATCTCAAGTTCAACGCCATTCCCATTGCCGAGCGCACGGCTCCCTATCCGGCCATAGCGTTCCAGATGGGCGAGGCTTTGGGCGGCATGAGCCGTGGCGAACGCTTCGACCTCTGCTATCAGCTTGAGGAGAACTACTGGCGCGGACGCACCGAGATACAGCTCAACGTGAAAGACATCAAGTTCAGGGATTTCTGATTTTAAAGTTAAAAGTTAAAAGTTAAAAGTTAAAGGTTATAGGCCGCAGGGGCATATCCCGTGTATAGCTGTAGAGACGCGGCGTGCCGCGTCTGCATTTCTAAAAAAAAAATAAAAAAAAGGTTATAGGTTAAAGGTTATAGACCGTAGGGGCAGACCTCGTGTATGCCTGATGGATTAGCTGTAGAGACGCGGCGTGCCGCGTCTGCATTTCTAAAGATTCTGCATTTCTAAAGTTTAAGTTTTATGGCAGACGACAAGAAAATAATATTCTCGATGGTAGGCGTGGGCAAGCTGATTCCGCCCTCGCGCCAGATTTTGAAAGACATTTACCTGAGCTTCTTCTACGGAGCCAAGATAGGCATCATAGGCCTCAACGGCAGCGGCAAGTCGAGCCTGATGAAGATTATCGCCGGGGTGGACAAGGACTACCAGGGCGAGGTGGTTTTCTCGCCGGGCTACAGCGTGGGCTACCTGGAGCAGGAACCCAAGCTCGACGACACGAAGACCGTGAAGGAGGTGGTACAGGAGGCCGTGCAGGAGACTGTGGACCTGCTGAAGGAGTACGACGAGGTGAACAATGCCTTTGCCGAGCCTGATGCCGACTTCGACAAGCTCATTGCCCGTCAGGGCGAGTTGACGGAGTTGCTCGAGGCCCACGATGCGTGGAATCTGGATCAGAAACTGGAGCGTGCGATGGACGCCCTGCGCTGCCCCGACGAGGACCAGCTGGTGAAGAACCTCAGCGGTGGCGAGCGCCGCCGCGTGGCCCTCTGCCGTCTGCTGCTGCAGGAGCCGGACATCCTGCTGCTCGACGAGCCCACCAACCATCTCGACGCCGAGAGCATCGACTGGCTGGAGCAGCACCTGCAGCAATACAAGGGCACCGTGATTGCGGTGACCCACGACCGCTACTTCCTCGACCATGTGGCCGGATGGATACTGGAGCTGGACCGCGGCGAGGGCATACCCTGGAAGGGCAACTACAGCAGCTGGCTGGAGCAGAAGACCGCCCGCCTGGCCATGGAAGAGAAGCAGGAGAGCAAGCGCCGCAAGACCCTGCAGCGCGAGCTGGAGTGGGTGCGCATGGCCCCGAAGGCGCGCCACGCCAAGGGCAAGGCCCGACTGGCCGCCTACGACCGCCTGCTCAACGAGGACGTGAAGGAGAAAGAACAGAACCTCGAGATATTCATTCCCAACGGTCCGCGCCTGGGCAACAAGGTGCTGGAGGTGAACGGCGTGAGCAAGGCCTACGGCGACAAGCTGCTCTACGAGAACCTGACCTTCTCGCTGCCGCCTGCCGGCATCGTGGGCGTCATAGGTCCCAACGGCTGCGGCAAGACTACACTCTTCCGCCTCATCATGGGTCTCGAGAAGCCCGACACAGGCACCTTCGAGGTGGGCGAGACGGTGAAGATTGGCTACATAGACCAGCAGCATGCCGAGATCGACCCAGAGAAGACGGTGTACGAGATGATAAGCGGCGGCAACGAGAACCTGCAGGTGGGCGGTCGGCTGGTGAACAGCCGCGCCTATATCAGCCGCTTCAACTTCACCGGCACCGACCAGCAGAAGAAGGTCGGCGTGCTGAGCGGCGGCGAGCGCACCCGCCTGCACCTGGCGCTGACGCTGAAGAGCGAGGCCAACGTGCTGCTGCTCGACGAGCCCACCAACGACATCGACGTGAACACGATGCGCGCACTTGAGGAAGGCTTGGAGAATTTTGCCGGCTGCGCCGTGGTCATCAGCCACGACCGCTGGTTCCTCGACCGCATCTGCACCCATATCCTGGCCTTCGAGGGCGACTCGCAGGTCTACTACTTCGAGGGTGGATACACCGAATATGAGGAGAACCGCAAGAAACGCCTCGGCGACGACATGCCGCACCGCATACACTACAAGAAACTGAAAGCTTAGCCCACAAAAACCGCGTTATGCCACAATTCACCCACCTGCATGTGCACTCGCACTATTCGATGCTCGACGGAATGTCGAAGGTTCCGGACCTGGTCAAGAAGGCCAAGCGCTGCGGCATGTATGCCATGGCCCTGACAGACCATGGCAATATGTTCGGCATCAAGGATTTCCTCGATACCGTGAACAAAGAAAACGGCAAGGTGAAAGACAAGATAAATGAGGCCGAAGCGAAGGTGGCAGAATTGGAGGCCAAGGTGAAAGAGGTGGAGGAGCTGTATGGCGAGACGGTGGTGCCCGAGGGCACGCCGAAGCTGAGCGAGGTGCAGGGTGAACTGGAGAAGGCACGCCAAGAGGTGGAAAGCCTGCGCGGGCAGATATTCAAGCCCATTGTGGGCACGGAGGCCTACTGTGCACGCCGCACCCTGTACGACAAAGACAAGAACCTGAAAGAGATAAGTCCGGAGACGGGCCGCGAGCGCATAGTGGACAGCAGCGGCTACCACCTCATCTTGCTGGCGAAGAACCTGCAGGGCTACCATTCGCTGTGCAAGCTGGCGTCGATAGCCTACACCGACGGCCTCTACAACCGTCCGCGCATAGACCACAATGTGCTGAAGCAGTATCACGAAGGACTCATCGTTTGCTCGGCATGTCTGGGCGGTGAGATACCGCAGTTGATCATAAAAGGGGACCTCGAGGGTGCCGAGAAGGCGGTGATGTGGTTCAAAGAGGTCTTTGGCGACGACTACTACATAGAGCTGATGCGCCACAAGACCGACAAGCCTAACGCCAACTACGAGACCTACGAGTGGCAGATGAAGGTGGAGCCCGAGCTGATACGGCTGGCGCGCAAGCACAATATCAAGGTAATAGCCACCAACGACGCCCACTTTGTGGAAGAAGAACACGGCGAGGCACACGACCACCTGATATGTCTGGCCACGCAGAAAGACTATGCCGACCCCAACCGTCTGCACTACACGAAGCAGGAGTGGCTGAAGAGCCCCGAGGAGATGGAGGCTGTGTTTGCCGACCTGCCGGAGGCGTTGGCCAATACGATGGAGGTGGCCGCCAAGGTGGAGACCTACAGCATCGACAGCGACCCGCTGATGCCGGTGTTCCCGATACCGGAGACATTCGGGCGCGAAGAAGACTGGCGCGCGAGATTTTCGGAAGAAGACCTCTTCAACGAGTTCACCCGCAACGAGAAAGGCGAGGATGTGCTGAGCCGTGAGGCTGCGGAAAAGAAGATAAAGAAACTGGGCGGATACAACAAGCTGTACCGCATAAAATACGAAGCCGACTACCTGGAGCACCTTGTGTGGAATGGTGCGCGGAAGAGGTATCTTGGTGCTGATTGGAAAGCGGGGAGTGGGGAACCGACAGATGCGGAAATCAGAGAAGCCCTCACCGACGAGCAGCGCGAGCGCATAGTCTTCGAGCTCCACACCATCAAGACGATGGGTTTCCCGGGCTATTTCCTCATTGTGAGCGACTACATACGCGCCGCCCGCGAGGAGCTGGGCGTCAGTGTGGGGCCCGGTCGAGGCAGCGCCGCAGGCAGCGTGGTGGCCTATTGCCTTTGGATTACAGACCTCGACCCGCTGCGCTATGATTTGCTGTTTGAGCGTTTCCTCAATCCCGACCGTATCTCGCTGCCCGATATCGACGTGGACTTCGACGATGCCGGGCGCGGCAGAGTGTTGGACTGGGTGACGCACAAGTACGGCAAGGAGCGCGTGGCACACATTATCACCTACGGCACTATGGCCACCAAGAGCAGCATTGCCGATGTGGGCCGCGTAGAGAAGGTGCCCCTTTCGGTGGTCAACCAACTGAAAACATATATCCCCGACCGCGGTTTCCCCGACAGCGTAAAGGACGAGAATGGCAAATCGCCCAAGGTGAACCTGAAGAACTGCTACAAATACGTACCCGAGCTGAAGGCCATCATGCAGGGCGACGACGAGCAGCTGAAACAGATGCTGACCTACGCCGAAGAGCTTGAAGACACCAACCGCCAGATAGGCATACACGCCTGTGGCGTCATCATCGGAGCGCAGGACATCACCAACGTGGCTCCGGTGTGTGTTGTATACGACAAGGAGAGCGACGAGTATGTGCAGGTGACGCAATACGACGGCCATGTGGTGGAGAATGTGGGATTGATCAAGATGGACTTCCTTGGGCTGAAGAACCTCACCATTATAAAGAACTGCATACGCATGGTGAAGAAGGGCAGGGGAGAGGATGTGGATGTGGACCATTTGCCGCTCGACGACGAACTGACCTACAAACTCTTCTGCGACGGCAACACGGTGGGCGTGTTCCAGTTTGAAAGTGCCGGTATGCAGAAATACCTGCGCGAGCTGCAGCCCCACGTCATTGACGACCTGATAGCAATGAACGCCCTCTACCGTCCGGGTCCTATGGACAACATACCCGAGTTCATCGACCGCAAGCAGGGACGCAAGCCCATCACCTACGACATACCGGTGATGGAGAAATACCTCAAAGACACCTACGGCATCACGGTGTATCAGGAGCAGGTCATGCTTCTGAGCCGCCTGCTGGCAGGCTTCACCCGCGGCCAGAGCGACACCCTGCGCAAGGCTATGGGAAAAAAGCAGATTGAGAAAATGAACGAGCTTGAGGTGCTCTTCTACGAGGGCGGCGAGAAAAACGGCCACCCGAAAGAAATCCTCTCCAAGATATGGGAGGAGTGGAAGAAGTTTGCCTCCTACGCTTTCAACAAGAGCCATGCTGCCTGCTATTCGTGGGTGGCCTATCAGACAGCCTACCTCAAGGCCCACTATACAGCCGAATACATGGCTGCGGTGATGACCTCGTCGCAGAGCGACATAAAACGCGTAACCGAGCTCATGGAAGACTGTCGCCGTCAGGGTGTGGAGGTGGCTGCGCCCAGCGTCAACCATTCGGAGATGGACTTCAGTGTTGACAGCGACGGCAAGATACGTTTCGGTCTGCAAGCCATCAGCGGCATGGGCGAAGCCGCCAGCAGCGTCATCATAGCCGAGCGCGAGCAGAACGGCCCGTATCAGGACATATACGACTTCCTGAAGCGTGTCGACATGCACTCCGTAAACCGCAAGAACGTCGAGGTGCTTATAAAAGCCGGAGCTTTCGACGGCCTCGGCGACACGCACCGTGCCCAGTTTTTCCACAAAGCCGACGCGGCCGAGAGCACACCCACATACCTCGACCAACTGGTGCGTTGGGCCATACGCCGACAGGACAATGCCGGATCGAACCAGATGTCTATCTTCGATATCAGCGACTCGTTGGCCGAAGAGGAATATCCGCCGGCACCCGAGTGCGAGCCCTGGAGCAATATCGACCGATGCCGTGCCGAGAAAGAGGTTATCAGCACATACCTCAGCGGACACCCCCTCGACGACTTCCGCTACGAGATGCGCATCTTTACCAACACCACCTGCGCCGAACTGGGCAACCTCGAGGCGCTGGCAGGGCGTGAACTCCGCTTTGGCGGCATGGTGAGCAATGTGAAGGAGGCAGTGTCGAAAGGCGAGCCCTTCGGCATCATGACCCTCGACGACTACAGCGGCAGCTACGAGTTGCGTCTCTTCGGCGAGGATTATGCTCAGTTCCGCGGCCATTTCGTGAACAACACCTTTATCTACTGCAAGGCTATGGTCAAGAGTATCACGTACAACGACAAGAAAACCGGTGCCGAAAAGAAGTTTACACGCCTGCGGATTACGACGATGATAGGTCTCAACAATGTGATTGACCGCTATACATCCAAATTGTGCTTCAAGGTGAGCCTGAACGATGTGGACGAAGACTTCTGCGCTGCCATAGAGCGGCTCGGCAAGCGCCATAAAGGCAAGGTTCCCCTGCAGGCGCTGGTGGTAGACCCCAAGTCGGGACTCTCGCTCACGATGTACACTCAGGACCTGCGTGTCTCTGCCCGCGAGGCTATACACGAGCTTGAGAATATACATGGCGTTTACGAAATCAACCCTGTCATCCACCCATGATGCCGGCCCTCACAACACCTGTGTCTGTTGGCCAGATGCCCTTCTCGCTCTCTGTCGGCGACGGCATTGTGAGTCTCGGTTCATGTTTTGCCGACGAGATGGCTGTGCGCCTCTCCGACGGAGGCTTCCAGGTGGAGCAGAACCCATTCGGCACGCTGTATAATCCGGCCTCGGTGGCAGCCGCTCTGGAGCGCATAATCGACGACCGCGAGATAACCGAGGCCGACCTTGTGCAGCACGACGGCCTTTGGCATTCGTGGCACCACCATGGCTCTTTCTCCAGACAAACGGCAGAGGAATGCCTCGATGTCTGCAACACACGTATACATCTGGCCCATCAGGCTCTGCAGCGGGCACAGCTGCTCGTGGTTACTTTCGGCACGGCGTGGGTCTTCGAACTCAGCGGCCAGTCTCTGCCTGCCACCGACCAGCGTGCATCGAACTCGGTGATAGTTGCCAACTGCCACAAGCTGCCGCCTTCGTGGTTCAACCGCCGCATGATGTCGGTAGACGAGATAGTGTCACTTTGGCGCCCGATTATCGAAAAACTCTCCGTTTCCCATCCTTCGCTCGCCATGCTCTTTACCGTGAGCCCGATACGCCACATGGCCGACGGCGCCCATGGCAACCAGGGCAGCAAGGCGACATTGCTATTGGCGGTAGACAGCCTTTCTACAGTCAACCTCAGTTTGCCAGTCGGCTACTTTCCTGCCTACGAGATAGTGCTCGACGAGCTGCGCGATTACCGCTTCTATGGCCCCGATATGGTGCATCCCTCTGCACTTGCCGCCGACATAGTGTACGATCGTTTTGAGCAGAGCTGTATGTCGCCGGCCACCTGTCAGCAGGCCCACAACAACCGCAAGGCGGCCAAGCGTAGCCGCCATATCCCCCTACGGTGATGTTTTTTTGATTCAGGAATGTGAAAAAAAAATTTTTTTGTAACGTTTTAGCATGTTGTGCGTCTATGCAAAAGAAAAAGTTTAGTTGATTTGAAAAAAGTTGCTATCTTTGTAATGTGAGTAAGTGTCGCGTGGCAGGAGTGAACCAATTGACAATCAGTCTGGAAAGGAGATATATTATGAAGAAAATACTGATCATGACGGCTGTTTTGCTGGTCGTATTTGCGACAGGCAACGACGCTGCTGCCCAGTGGAGTCAGACAATGGCATGTCCGGGATGGAACAACCCGACCAATTTCAGTGCCCAGTTTTTGAACGACACCGGCGGTATGACCTATTGCTGGTCGGGCCAGAATGGCAATGTGCCTGATCCTACATGCAACGAGTGCACGACAGGTTTATATAGTAACGATGGCATCCGCCCGAATGTTATGACATCGACGTTGGGTGTCACACTGAGCAATCCTATATACACCGGCAATGCGCTGCTTAACGCCACTGCGGGAGTATCCTCTTGGAGCTCTGCCAATTTGCCCAACAACGACAAGCAGTTTGCCATAATGACAGCCACGTCGATAGCTACGTCTCCGGGGGCAACAGCTAACCGCGACCCGAACACCAGCAATAATCTTAAGTTTGTGCCCGACCAATTCAACACCAATGACACTACGGGCCAGATTATCAACACCTATATTACACGCACTATTCGTATAGGTGACGGTTTGGCAGAACATAAGGCGGCTGCGCTCTACTACGAACTTGTGCCTACGACAGATAATGCTATTTTCATTATTTATTATGCTATTGTGGTTGAGGCGCCAGGCCACGGAGTATGCTGCGACCCGGCTATGGTGATCCGCGTTATGGAACGCAATCCTGCCAATACAGGCTGGCGACAAAAGAGCGACACGCTCGCCTATTATATTACTTCCACCCCTACTACGATGAATTGTGGCGAAGTGACTCTTGGCCAAGGTGGCTGGGGACAGAGCGGTGCCTACTATTACAAGCAATGGTCAAAGGTTGTGCTCAACCTGTCGGAGTGTCTCTATCAGCGCACACGTATAGAGATTATTGTGCGCGACTGCTGCTACTCGGCCCATACGGCCTATGCCTATGTGGCTGGCGAATGCCGCGAGATGAGCATCACCTCGTCGGGATGCCCCCCGGGTATGTCTACAGATGTCACCAAGCTGTCGGCTCCGCGTGGTATGCTTAACTATGAATGGAGCGCTTCCAACTACGGTGTTGCCAATCCTGTCACCTCGCTCAATCCTGGTGGTACAAACAGCTACTTCACCTTCCGGCAGCTGTCTAACGGCACCGAGGCCCAAGGACACGCCGACTATAATGTGACGGCAGACGACTTCCGCGTGATGCGCCGTCCCAGCACAACGGGAGACACTGTGCCCCTCATCGACTCGGTCGGCAACTGGCAGACTTTCCGCTGCATGATGACATCGGCCATCGACCCGAACAAACCTTTCAGGACTCCGTTGTATGTCAACGTTCAGAACACCAAACCTACAATGGGTGTAGACACTGTCGTCTCATGCGACGGCACGTTGTCTATCAAGAATACCAGTTTCGTGCCAGGCGACCCGACACTGGTGGTAGACTCTACAACGACTTATTCTTTCTACAACAACACCATTGGCGACGGCGAACCCTATGCCGTGCTTACGGGCGACAGCGTGACCATCGCTTTCCAGAATACAAATGTGCAAAGCTATGTGGTTCGTACCAATACCCAAGACCCCACGTGCTACTCGGAGGCTCTCTACCTGACCAAGCCGTTGCGCAATCCGAAGGCCGGTATGACGCTGACAAAACATGTACTCTGCGACGCTGACCAGACGACTATCACAGACACTACTTCAGGGGTTACCAAGCGATGGTGGACTTTCTTGAAGCCTGATACGGAGTTTGGTCCCGATGCTGTGTACGACACTCTCTATGGCGAGGGCGCCGATAACATGCAGGTGACGCGTGGCTTCTCTCATGGTACCGAACCAATCGGCCTCACTGTGCGCAACGGCATGTACTACATGGATGAACTGGTCGAAGGCGACACCGTGTGGTGCGAAGGCCACGCGTTCGACACTGTGGCTGTGTTCTTGCACCCCGACCTTGAGGTTACGGGCGACACCATAGTGTGCGAAGGCAGCATGACCGACGCAACGGTGCGTACGCTCGGTGTCGAGGGATGCACATACGAGTGGTCGCGCACATTCGGCAGCATCACCGGGGGCATACCTGCGGGCAACGTGCTGCGGGTGGTACCCTATGCCGACACATCGACCTACTACGTGCGTGTCACCAGTCCGCAGGGCTGCGTGGCTTGGGACAGCATACGGGCCTATCTGGTGAAACCGCAGCTGACGATGCAGCCCTCCGACGGTCGCATCTGTCCGGGCCAATCGGCCATCCTTCAGGGCCGCATGGCCGATCACTACTCGTGGCGCGCCTCACCGAGCGACCCCAGCCTGGCAGGCCAGGATAGTTCCGACGTCATCGTGGTGAGTCCCACGCGCACCACCACCTACACCATGATAGGCCACGGCTCCAACGACTGCGACGCTTTGCCGCTCACAAAGACTGTCACCATTCTGCCGCCGCCGACTCAGCGTATCAACTCCGAGCCCGGCTATGTAGACACCGACGACCCGACTGTGAAACTGACCGACGTCTCAAGCGGTGGCGTGTCGTCTGTCTGGCGGTTCGACAATGGTGATATCGCCACTACTCGCAGCGTGATGCACACTTTCGAAGAAGCCCTTGGCAACGACTCTGTCTATGTCGACCTGACGTCGTATAACACTATCGGCTGCCCCTCGCAGCGTCGCTTCGGCATTCCGGTCCAATTCTTCTCGGCATGGTTGCCCAACGTATTCACGCCCGGCAGCGCCGACGTCAACTCGGTGTTCCGCCTCTATTCGGTCAATGTCTACGAGTATTTCCACATCTATATCTACAACCGTCAAGGTATGCTGGTGTTCATGTCCGACGATCCTGCCTTCGAATGGGACGGCACGACCAAGGACGGCGAACCCTGCGAGCAGGGCTCCTATGTGTACATTTGCAACTACCGCAAGCCCGGCACGCAGACCGTGGACCACAGGTCGGGCACAATCACACTTATCCGTTAAATGGCCGACAAACTCTCACTCCTCAAACGCTATTGGGGCCACAGCAGTTTTCGCCTCAGACAGGAGGAAATAATAGATTCGGTGCTTGCCGGCAACGACACGTTGGTGCTTCTGCCCACGGGTGGCGGCAAGTCGATATGCTACCAGCTGCCTGCGTTGATGATGGAGGGTGTGTGCCTTGTTGTTTCGCCGCTGATTGCCCTGATGAAAGACCAGGTGCAGCAGTTGCTTGCCAGACACCTGAAGGCGGCCTGCATCGTGTCGGGCATGAGTCCGCACGAGTCGGCCGGGGTGTTGTGCAACTGCCTGGCCGGTGAAGTCAAGTTTCTCTATGTATCTCCCGAACGGTTGCGCCAGCGGGCTTTTGTCGAGCATTTCCGCCAGATGAAGGTGTGCATGATAGCCGTCGACGAGGCCCACTGTGTGTCGCAATGGGGCTACGACTTCCGCCCACCTTATTTGCAGATTGCCGAAGTGCGCAAGTATCATCCCCAGGCACCGCTCATGGCCCTTACGGCCACAGCCACGCCCGAGGTTGTCGACGACATCGAACTCCGCCTGCAGATGCGGGGGCGGCACAGGTTTCAGACTTCTTTCGCACGCGACAATCTCAGTTATATCGTTGTCCACGATGAAGACAAGACCACACGCCTGCTGCGGCTCATACGCTCCATCGGTGGCAGCGGCATCGTGTATACACGCAGCAGGCGCAATACACGACAGGTTGCCGAACGGCTCGAAGCCGAGGGCATCAGTGCGTCGTACTACCATGCAGGCCTCGACAGCACCGAGCGCGACCACCGCCAGGAGCTGTGGATGGCTGGCAAGCGGCAGGTGATGGTGGCCACCAATGCCTTCGGCATGGGCATCGACAAGCCCGACGTGCGCTTCGTGATACACCTCGATGCCCCCGATTCGCTCGAGGCCTACTTCCAGGAAGCCGGTCGTGCAGGCCGCAACGGCGAGCGGGCGTTTGCCATACTCGTCTGCAGCGGCAGCGACAATGTACGACTTGGCCGCGATTTCGACGACGACTTCCCTGCGGTGAAATATATCCGCAACGTCTATCGCGCCATCTGCAACTATTATCAGATACCCATTGGCAGCGGTGCCGATATGATATTCGACTTCGACCTCGAGCGTCTCTGCGATACCTACAACCTCTCGCCGCGGGGTTTCTATAGTGCCTGCCGTTTCCTCGAACGCGAGGGCCTCATCTCGCTGCCAGACCGCGAGCAGGCCTACTCGACGTTGTATATACCGCTCGGACGCGACGAGCTCTACCGTTTCCAGGTTGAAAACATGCGCTTTGGCGATATGCTGCAGGTTGCCATACGCCTCTATCCGGGCCTTTTCACCACCACCTCGCCCATAGACGAGCGCAAGCTGGCTGCCCGCTGCTTCACTGATGCCGAAACCATCGGCAAGATGCTCGTCCGCCTCAACGATATGCACGTGGTCGAGTATCGGCCACGGCCGCGCATGCCGCAGATTGTCTTTTCTTCGGCCCGCATCAATGAAAACGATATCTATCTTGGCGACGAAAACTATACGGTGCTCAAAGATGCCGCGCGGCGCCGCATCGATGCCATGGAAGCCTATATGGCGTGCGACACCGTATGCCGCAGCCGTCAGCTGCTGGCCTATTTTGGCGAGACCGAAGGCGTGCACGACTGCGGCCACTGCGACGTCTGCCGTCCGACAGCACACAGCGCTGCCGATACCGACGAGGCCATACGAGCCACCCTACGGGCCAACCGCATAGGTCCGCAGCAGCTGCGTCAGTTGCTCGAAAACGAAGGCCACACCGGCGTGGCCGATGCGGTGCGCCGCATGCTCGACAGCGGCGAAATCTATCTTGATAAAAACTTGCTCTTGAGCATCTCATAGAGCCGGGCCACCGGCAGCCCCATCACATTGTAGTAGCATCCTTCGAGGCGGCTCACCCCCACCATTCCAATCCATTCCTGCACGCCGTAGGCCCCTGCCTTGTCGTAGGGCTGGTATTTGTCTACGTAGTAGGCTATGTCTTCCTCGTCGAGTTGGCGGAATACCACGTCGGTGGCTTCGGTGAACGAGACCTCCTGTCTGCGCGAACGCAGGCATACTCCGGTGTATACCGTGTGCCGGTCGCCGCTGAGGCTGCGCAACATGGCCATCGCTTCGTCGCGGCTGTGTGGCTTGCCAAGCACCTGGTTGCGATGCACCACCACGGTGTCGGCAGTCACCAGCACATCGTCTTCGGCCAGCGACTGCAGCGTGTATGCTGCGGCTTTGCGCCGCGCCAGCGTCTCGGCCACTTGGTCGGCGGCCACCGGTTGCTCCAGGCTTTCGTCGACGTCTATAGTTATGAATTCAACAGGATAGCCCAGCTCGGACAGCAACTGCCGCCTGCGGGGCGATTTCGATGCCAGCAGCAGTCTCATTTCACCTCCTGCCCGGCTTTGAATTTGGCTTTGTATACCTCGCGGCCTTGGTCAAACCACACCCACTTGCCGTCTTTCTCGCCGTCTACAAACTGGCCTTTCTCCACCGGTGCTCCGCTCTCGTTGTAGCGCTCGTATTTGCCGTTGAGCATTCCTTCATGGAAGTTCTGGCGCAGTTCTGTTTTGCCGTTGGGGAAGAAGCGCACCTCTTCGCCCTCTTTCTCGTCGTTGGCATAATGTATGATGTAGCGCACAGAGCCGTCGTCGTACAGGCCGCGCCATTCGCCGTCTTTCAGGCCTTCGCTGAAGTCGCCGTAGTAGTCCACCTTGCCGTTTTCGTACCATGCTGTCCAGCGGCCCTCTTCCTTGTCGTTGGCATATTCGCCCTCATGCAGTTTTTTGCCGCTTTCATACCATGTGGTCCAGGTGCCTTCGCGTTTGCCGGCGCGGTAGTTGCCGGCGCGCCAGCGCTCGCCGGTTTCGTAGTAGTAGGTCCACAGGCCTATCTCCTTGCCGTTGGCGTAGGTGCCGCGTATGCCCAGTCGGCCGTTGGTGCGCCAGTAGAACGACCATTCGCCGTCCTGCTCGCCGTTGACCATGTTGCCTTCCATGTCCTTGCGCCCGTTGTCGAGCCACCATGTGGCCGTGCCCTGCAGCTCGTTGTCTTTGTATTGTCCTTTGAAGCGCACGCGTCCGTTCTCGTGCCATTGAGTGGTCTCGCCTTCGCGGCTGCCGTTCACGTAGTTGATCTGCTCTTCGAGGCGGCCATTTGCGTGCCACGAGCGGTAGGAGCCGTGCTTTTTGCCGTTGACCACGTCTACCTCGCTGTGCAGGTCGCCGTTGCGATACCATGTGCGGTTGGTGCCGGTGCCGTAGCACTCTTCTGCCATGCGGCTGCCGTCGTCGTAGTACACTGTCCATACGCCGGTTTTCTTGCCGTCGTAGTATGAGCCTTGCTGCGAGAGCTTTCCGCTGGGGTAGTACCAGTTCCATGTGCCGGTGCGGCGGCCGGCGTCGTTGAGCGTCCCCTCGACCGAGGGCTGGTTGGTGCCGCTGTAGTTCTTGCTGTAGTGGGTCTGTGCCTGGGCGGTCAGCACCGCGAGTGTGCAGGCCAGGATGATGCTGAGTTTTTTCATTGTGCTTGTTTGAATTTGAATGTGCGTTGCGTCGTTTTTTTTATTCTGAGTATACGATTACGATTTTGGGGGCTTTGCCTGTTTGCTGCGGGCCGCACACTACGGTGCGCTCGGCCGACGAGCGGCGTGCGTCGAGCACGAGGTGCAGGCCGTGGTCTTTGCCGTCGCGCAGCAGGCCCTGCATGTGCTGGGTCACCCGCAGGCGGTAGCGGCTGTCGGCGGTGTTGTAGGTGCCGTCGCCGCTGGTCGACAGGAAGTCGTTGATGTAGCTGTCTGCGCCGTCGACCTTGTGCATGCCTATGATGCGGCTGGGACGGTTGTTGTCGGCCGAGGCGTCGAGGCAGAGCTGCAGCTCGGCGTGGTGTATGGCGGCGCGTGGGTGATCTGCAGCAAATTTGCGCACGGCCTCGTCGAAGTTGAGCACCGCGCGGTGGCCGGCCAGGGGCTCAAGGTAGAGGCGCTGTGCTCCTCCGATGCTGTCGGCGCCGAGGGCCGTGCCGCTGTAGTCGTGGCTGAAGTTGGTGAAGTGTGTGGCTCCCTCGCCTATCACGAAGGTGTATTCGCTCTCCAACGACGAGGTGTCGCCGTAGCGGTAGTAGGTGGTTAGCCCGGTGGTGACGGCCGCAAAGTTGATTTCCATCATGCCCATGTCGCCGTCGGGCACTATGCGTATGCGCAGGCCGCGGGTGAGGGTGGTGAACTGCGCTGCGTCGGCGTTCTGGGCCAGCACCTCGCGTATGGCGTCGTCCATGCGCAGGCGTACCACCGTGTCGGTAGGCCTCACGCTGACGGTGCCGTCAAAGAATGTCTCGTTTTCGGCCACCGGCACCGACTGGTTGCTGTAGTAGAGCGTGTCGCTCAGCACCGGCTCGGCCAGATGCTTCACCTCGAAATGGAAGTTGTAGGTGGCCGTTGTGTCGGGATAGAGGCCGCTGGCTGTCAGGCAGAGCACCACAGAGTCGATGGTCACCTGCGTGAAGTCGATGTTGCTCGATGCCTGCGGCAGGGCAATCTGCGTGTAGAGCACCGAACCGACCGAACCGAAGGTGGCATCGCTGTAGTTGCCGATGATGCCGAAGGAGTAGTTGGTGGTCATCAGCGAGTCGTCGAGCAGTGTGTAGGCGTCGGTGGCATAAATGGTGTCGAGGCACCCCGAATACAGGGTCGAGGGGTCGACCAGGCTAACGCCGAGGTCCGACTCTTCGTCGGCGCAGCCGGTGGCCAGTGTGGCCGTTGTGGCCAGCGCCACAAGCATGAGCAGTCTCTTGAGTGTGTGTTTCATCATGTGACTCAGTTGTCGATACGACCAATGATAGAATCGTAGAATTTGTTGATGCGGGCAAAGAATTCGTCGCGGTCGGCTATGTAGTCGAGCACGGCGCGTTTGTTCTCTTTGGCGAAGGCCACCAGATCGGGGTTGGCGTTGGGCGAGCCTATGATTACGCCGTGCGAGTAGGTGATGGCCGATTTCATGAGGCCCAGATACGTGGTGTCGCCGTAGAGGCGCAGGTCCTTGGCGGTGGCGCCGTCGGTCTTCATTTTGCGCTCCAGGTCGCCCGGAATCGGACCCGTGAAGCCGTCGTCCATCAGGGTGATCACCATCTTGGTGCCGCTGAAGAAGGCGTTCTCCTTGTTGATGCGTCGCAGGTAGAAGGGAATCATGGCTGCGAACCAGCCTGTGAAGTTGATCAGGTGCGGCTGCCAGGCCAGCTTGCGCACGGCCTCCAAGGTGCCGCGGCCGAAGAAGAGCAGGCGCTCGTCGGTGTTGGGCGCCAGGGTGCCGTCGGCCTGGGCCGGGGCGGGGTAGGCGCCGAAGTAGTCGTCGTTGTCGATGAAGTAGACCTGCAGGCGGGCAGTCTGTATCGACCCCACCTTGATAATCAGCTGGCGGTCGCAATTGTTCACAATCAGGTTCATGCCGCTCAGGCGGATAACCTCGTGAAGCTGGTGCTTGCGCTCGCTGATGTTGCAGAATTTGGGCATAAAGACCCTGATCTCACGCCCCATTTCCTGCATTTTGGCCGGCAGATAGCGGCCCATTGCAGCAAGCTCGCTCTCCTCGGAAAAAGGCATAATCTCCTGATTGACAAACAATATTCTCCCTTTAGCCATAATTTTATTTATAATATTTCTAAAGTGCAAAGATACATAAAATTTCCGACATGGCAAAAAGTTTTTTTTGCTCTTTGCCATGTCGGTTTTGTATGCGCCTGCCTATGTGGCTATTGCAATAGGAGTCGTTTGCAGGTGGTGCCGGCTGTGGTCTGTATGCAGGCTATGTAGCTTCCGGGCGGGAGCGTTGCGAGGTCGAGGGTGGTGCGGTGGCCTGAGGCGGGTTCGCTGTAGACGAGCATGCCGCGGGCGTTGACCACCTCGATGCGCTGCAGCAGGTGGCGCGACTCCACCGTCACCGTGCCCGGCGATGGGTTGGGGCTAACCCTCACCGATGCGGCCAGCTCTGTCTCTGCATCGTCGATGGCGTTTGTGCTCTGTACCATCGGGGCCCACAGCAGGGGGCTCCAGTCGGTGGTGTCGTGCGCCAAGGCGCAGATGGCGCGTAGGCTTATGCCGTAGTAGTCTTGCGTGGTGTCGATGCCGCATAGGGTGTATGTGGAGCCTGTCACCGCCACCGTGTCCCATTCGCTCTGCGGCACCATGAGCGGACCGTAGCGCAGCTGCAGGTAGTTGTAGTGCGGCCAGCTGTCCCAGCTGATGGTGAGGCAGTCGCCGTTGAGCATGGCCTGCACGCCCGCCACTTCGGCGCATGTGTCGAACGGCGGCTGTGTGGTGTCCATCTCCACAATTGGGTAGAACGCGTAATGGAGATAATCTGCGATGTATGTCCATGTGGTGTCTGTGGTGTCCAGCGTGCGGAATTCGGCATAGAGAAGCTGCATGCCTTCGTCCCTACAGGGGAAAGAGTCCCATGCATATTCGTTGCCCTTGCAGTCCATCTCGGGAGCAAAAACGCTTGTCGATGCCAATAAATAGTACGGCACTATGCTGTCCATGTCAAAAAAGTTGTTTGCCGAATATGAGCTGGCGCCTACGTAGAACGAGTCGTAGACCGTGATGGTGCTGTCGAAGTAGTATTCGTAAAGAGGATATGTGTAGCTGTAGGGCGAATAATGGCAGCACGTGTCGGGCGTTCCGCTATGAAAAGTGTGGTATTTCAGGTTGAGATACCGGTGCCGGTCGGCAAGGTTGTATGGCAGTTCGCCTATTTTGTGCGCTCCTGTCGAGTCCGCCTCGTAGAGGAGAAGATACTCCTGGCGCGATGTCTGGATGCTGTCGGCGCCCCAGACAGGATTCGCGCTCCTGACGCCGTATACCGATGCGGCCAATCCGACCACTTTCAATGGTACCGGTGTGTAGTATTTCACAAGGGTTACGGGGTGGACAGCTATTGGATTGACGTATAGAACATGGTTGTCTTCGTAGAAGGCGTCCCAGTCCCACCACTCGAAGTATCCGTTGTTTGGGTTTTGCTTTATTGTGTCGCCTACACGGTGGTAGTACAAATCGCCGTACTGGGCATTCACATTGAATGCCAGGATTGAAAAAACTATGCAGCAAATTAACCGTTTCATGTCTCTTTTGTTTTTAGTTGCATTTTATTGTTCTCTGCTCTTCCAGTATGACTGGAGTCGACGTTATAATCGGAACGAAGAATGTCGAGTGGTCGATGTATATCAGAATGTCTTCAAATCGTGTGACGCCGTAAACGGGGGTTAATAGTGTATGCTTTTCACATCGCGACGGAGAATCGATGAAGAATGGAAATTTATTGGATAAAAATAGTTGAGGTGTGGAAAAACCTGACAAAAACGGCAGTTTGGAAATGCTGTTGATTGAAAGCGATTGGGGGTTGAAAGTGAAATTTGTTTTTGCATGAGTTGTCGGTATGGGAGATGTCTCCGGGAGTTCGATTACCCATGGCAAAATGTTTCCGGAACTGTCGTGGTCGGCATGGTCTAAAACGAAAAGCTTTTCGTCATGTCGCAGGTCGTTAATCTCCCAGTTGTTGCTATACGGCAATGATGATTGGGGCAATAATCGGAATGAATGCTCATACGGAAATGGCCTCTCGGTGGCGAGGTCTTCTTTAAGGTAGTGCGATGTCAGATAGCCGTCGCCATGATGCACAACTGCTGCCCGATTGTGTCCGGTGCGGACAATAAGTGATGGTCCTTCTGCTCGAGTATGTTTTATTTCGGTAGCGAATACGGTATTGAGTGGGCTGGATAAGAAGTTCGCCCCCTGATGGAAGGCTTTCCAGTAGCAGCCGTTGTTTGCCCTGCTGCCTACGGCGGCTACGGCATCGCCCAATGCCGCAATGTCGGTGTAGGTGATTTCCCCGTCTTTGTTGTAGAGGTGCTGGAAAGACCATTGTGACGGTGATGTTTGTTGTGCAGATGAGATGACGGTGCGACTCAACAGTTCGTATTCGTCTATCACCGATGTCCCGACAAGCGCGAAAATAGGTCTCGCCCCTCCGGGAAAGAAGTCCATCTTGGTGTATTCCGTCACGTGGATATAGTGCGTGCCGTTGGACACAGATGTACATGGTATTATGTCGATCTGTCCGCTGGCGTAGAACACGTCGTGCCAATTGAACAAACCAACCATGCCGAATCCGTTTGCCTCGCCGCAAAAATATACGTATGTGCTGTCGGTCTCTACATCGCGGACCCTCGTTTTGCGCGGCATGTAGAAATAGAGCAGATTGCCGACCCCGTTGTCGAGGGCAAAGAACCCCGTCGAGTCGACCACGTCGAAGGCGTAGATGATGCTGCGCGTACCGTCGATGTCGCGCACAATCTCGTCCACGGCTTTAATCGTGTTGGCCTCGTAGACTTGGCCGTGCAATGGCGCAGTGGCCGCTATGGCTATCAGCGTCAGCATGGTTTTTCCGAATGTCTTTGTTTTTGTAGCGATGTTCATACACTGTGTGTTTAAATTTGTTTTCTGCCTGCAAAGATACTGTTTTTTTTCTGATTGTAGGGTGAAAAAATACAATTTAACATTTTTTAACAACTCTTAAGTTCAACTCATAAATGCAACACTTTGGTCAAAAACAGAAAAAGGAGCGCGGAAGCCTTTAAACTTTCAAAGGAGAAGCGCAAAAAAAATGCGGCTTCTCCCTTGATTGCGGAAA
>JAZNSV010000173.1:0-26372 GCA_045591485.1 Bacteroidales bacterium
GGGGAGGTGGGGGGGGTTACCTTCATTTTGGTATCGCTGTGTCAAGACACTTACTCAGCCTTGGGGGCTTCGGCCTCGGCGGCGGGGGCTTCGGCTACGGGAGCCTCGGCTTTCTTGGCGCGGCTACGACGCGTGCTCTTGGCTTTCTTGGCACCGGCCTCTTTGAGCATGTTCTCGTTGTAGTCGACGAGCTCGATGATGGCCATCTCGGAGTTGTCACCGTGACGGATGCCGGTCTTCAGGATGCGGGTGTAGCCACCGGGACGGTTGGCCACCTTCTGCGATACCTCGCGGAAGAGTTCGTTGACGGCCTCTTTGCTGTGGAGGTAGCTGAAGACGATACGGCGGTTGTGGGTGGTATCCTCTTTCGAGCGGTTGATGATGGGCTCGACGTATACGCGGAGGGCTTTAGCTTTGGCAACAGTGGTCTCGATGCGCTTGTGCATGATAAGCGAGGTGGCCATGTTGGAGAGCATAGCAACGCGATGGGCGTGGGTTCTGGACAGATGATTTACTTTGCAACCGTGTCTCATATTCTTTCTTATTCTTTATCAAGTTTATACTTTGCAACATTCATACCAAATTCGAGGTTCTTGGAAGCAACCAGATTCTCGAGCTCGGTGAGTGATTTTTTACCGAAGTTGCGGAACTTCAGCAGGTCGCTCTTGTTGAACGACACGAGATCTCCGAGGGTCTCGACCTCGGCTGCCTTGAGGCAGTTGAGGGCGCGGACGGAGAGGTCGAGGTCGGTCAGCTTGGTCATGAGCAACTGACGCACGTGAGCGGTGGTCTCGTCGAACTCTTCCTGCACCGGCTTCGTCTCGACGTCGAGCGTGATGCGCTCGTCGGAGAAGAGCATGAAGTGCTGGATGAGAATGGTGGCAGCCTCTTTGAGGGCCTCTTTCGGGTGGATGGAGCCATCGGTCTCGATGTCGAAGGTGAGCTTCTCATAGTCGGTACGCTGCTCGACGCGGTAATCGTCGACGGCATACATGACCTTCTTGATGGGGGTATGTATGGAGTCGATGGCGATGACGCCGATGGGGTCAGTGGCCTTCTTGTTCTCGTCGGCAGGGACGTAGCCACGGCCCTTGTCGATGGAGAGCGTAATGCGCAACTCGGTCTTAGGCTCCATGTGGCAAATCTCGAGTTCGGGATTGAGCACCTGGAAGCCATTGAGGTTGCTGTTGAGGTCGCCGGCCTTGAAGACGGTCTGCTCCTTGACGGTGAAGGTGAGCTTCTCGTGCTCGGTGTCCTCAAGCTGACGGCGGAAGCGAATCTGCTTGAGACGGAGAATGATGTCGGTCATATCCTCGACAACACCGGGGATGGACGAGAACTCATGGTCCACGCCGTCTATCTGTACCGAAGTGATGGCATAGCCTTCGAGCGAAGAGAGAAGGACGCGACGCAGTGCGTTGCCGATGGTTGTGCCATAGCCAGGCTCCAGCGGACGGAATTCAAATGTGCCGCGGAAGTCATCAGCCTCAAGCATGACCACCTTGTCAGGTTTCTGGAATGATAATATTGCCATTTGTTATCCTTTCTTTCTTTTGTTGTTTGCCACCTGCCACCTTGGCAGGCGGGTGCCCTATAGGCTATTACTTGGAGTAGAGGTCAACGATGAGCTGCTCGTTGATGGTCTCGGGAATGTCGCTACGCTGAGGATAGCTGACAAACTTGCCGCTCATGCTGGCGCCATCCCACTCAAGCCAAGGATAGTTGTTGGCACGCGATGCAAGGGCATCGGTGACAATCTCGAGCGACTTGCTGCGCTCGCGAACCGACACCACGTCGCCCTCGCGGAGCGAGTAGGAAGGAATGTTGACGACCTCGCCATTGACGGCGATGTGGCGGTGGGAGACCAGCTGACGAGCCTGAGCACGGGTGCGGGCAATGCCGAGACGATAGACGACGTTGTCCAGGCGGGCCTCGATGAGCTTCATGAGCTCTTCACCGGTAATACCACCACGACGGGAGGCTTCGGCATAGAGTTTGCGGAACTGACGTTCGAGGATGCCATAGGTATATTTGGCTTTCTGTTTCTCGTTGAGCTGGGTACCATACTCGGAAACCTTGCTGCGGCGGCGGTTCTGGCCGTGCATGCCGGGAGCATAGGGTTTCTTCTCGTAGCTCTTGTCCGGGCCATAGATAGGCTCGTGGAATTTTCTTGCGATTTTGGTCTTCGGACCTGTGTATCTTGCCATTTTTTAAGTTGTTCTTTTTGATTAATAATTACACACGACGACGTTTCGGGGGACGGCAACCATTGTGAGGCAGCGGGGTGATGTCAGTAATCTCGGTCACCTCAATACCACAAGTGTTGATTGCGCGGATTGCAGATTCACGTCCTTGACCAGGTCCCTTGACAAAGACCTTGACTTTTCTTAGGCCCAAATCATAAGCAACTTTACCGCAATCTTCCGCAGCCATCTGGGCGGCATACGGAGTGTTTTTCTTCGATCCGCGGAAGCCCATTTTTCCAGCAGACGACCAAGAAATCACTTGACCGGCATTGTTCGTCAACGAAATGATGACGTTGTTGAAGGATGCAAAGATGCATGCTCTTCCCTGAGGTTCAACTTTTACGACTCTCTTTTTAGTCGGTTTTGAAGTTTTTGCCATTTTTTTGCTTGATTTTCTTTGTTACTTGTTTTCCAACCGCTCCGGTGTCACATTCTAATCCGCGATTGGGGCGCTACTTGCCATTACTTACTTGGTAGCTTTCTTCTTGTTAGCAATTGTTTTCTTCTTACCCTTGCGAGTACGAGCGTTGTTTTTGGTGCTCTGTCCACGGAGAGGAAGACCAAGACGGTGACGGATACCTCTGTAGCAACCGATATCCATCAGTCGTTTGATGTTCATCTGAACTTCGGAACGAAGGGCGCCTTCGACCTTGTACTCATCATTGATGATGGTGCGGAGGGCATTCTGTTCGTCATCGGTCCAGTCTTGAACCTTCTTGCCTTCGTCGATACCGGCCTTGGCCAGAATCTCCTTGGCAGTGCTTCTTCCGATACCGTAGATATAGGTCAAACCTATCTCTCCTCTTTTGTTCTTGGGTAAGTCAATACCTGCAATACGTGCCATAGATTCTTTTTGTTCTTGTTGTTTTTAATTATCCTTGTCTTTGTTTGAACTTAGGATTTTTCTTGTTGATAACATAGACCACCCCGTGACGGCGAACCACCTTGCATTCGGGGGATCTTTTTTTGACTGAGACTCTTACTTTCATTGTGTGTAATTATTAATCTTGTTGTTGGTTACTTTTTCCTCTTCTTTTTAGGCTTCGCCTATTTGTGACGGTAAGTGATACGACCTTTCGTGAGATCATAGGGAGACATCTCTATCTGGACCTTGTCGCCAGGGAGAATCTTGATATAGTGCATACGCATCTTGCCTGAAATATGCGCTATAATCTGATGTCCGTTCTCAAGTTCGACACGGAACATCGCGTTACCCAGCGATTCTATTACTGTTCCATCAAGTTGTATGGATGCTTGTTTTGCCATTCTTCTACTTACCGTGTTTGTTTTTAAATGTTTTCAATGAATTCGTAGGTTGTCAGGATGTCCGGACCATCCTTGGTGATAGCCACTGTGTGCTCAAAATGAGCTGCAGGTTTGCCATCGCGAGTGCGGCAGGTCCAACCGTCCTCTTTGGAGAACTTGACGTTCTTGGAACCCATACAAACCATGGGCTCGACTGCAATGACCATACCCTCTTTGAGCAGTGGGCCAGTGCCCTTCACGCCATAGTTGGGGACATTTGGCGACTCGTGCATCTTGAAGCCGACACCGTGGCCGCACAACTCACGCACCACAGAGTAGCCGTTCTTCTCGCAATGCATCTGGACCGCATGTCCGATATCTCCAACTCGATTGCCTGCCTTGCACAAATCAAGGCCGATAAAGAGAGCCTCTTTGGTCACTTTCATCAATCGTTTCATCTCAGGTGTAACCTCTCCGACAGGGAATGTGTAGGCCGAGTCGGCAACATAGCCGTTGAGTTCGATCACACAATCAAGGGAGACATTGTCACCTTCTTTGATAAAAAGATCGCCAGGGATGCCGTGCACTACGACATCGTTGACCGAGATGCAGAAAGCCGAGGGGAAACCCTCGAAGCCCTTGCACAAGGGCTTGGCTCCGTTATCGCGAATGAACTGCTCGCCAATCTTGTCCAAGAAAGCCGTAGTCACGCCCGGACGGATATGACGGCCAACCTCCGCGAGAGTTTTCCCGAGGAGGAGGCCGGCATCACGAATAAGCTCTATTTCTTCCTTTGTCTTGAGCAGAATCATTTCTATCCTTTGTTGTTACGCCTGAATTGACATGGAGGTACGACCCTTGATACGACCGGTCTTTGTCAGACCGTCATAGTGACGCATCAGAAGATGGCTCTCAATCTGCTGCAGGGTATCGAGGATAACGCCCACAAGAATGAGGAGCGAGGTGCCACCATAGAACTGGGCAAACTGCGTATTGACCCCAAAGAGACGGATAATAGCCGGAAGGATGGCCACTATCGCGAGGAAGATGGAGCCAGGAAGAGTAATCTTCGAGAGGATGCCCTCAAGATACTCTGCAGTTTTTTTGCCGGGTTTCACACCAGGTATGAAACCACCGTTCTTCTTGAGATCATCGGCCATCTGGTTCGGGTTGATTGCAATAGCCGTATAGAAGTATGTGAATACAACCACAAGAATGCCGAACACAAAGTTATACCAGAAACTGTTGTAATCAGCGAAGTTTCTTGTCCACCAGTTGTCAGCGTTATCGGTAAAGCCCATGATGGTAATCGGCAGGAACATAATGGCCTGAGCGAAAATGATAGGCATGACACCGGCGGCATTGACCTTGATGGGGATGTACTGACGGACACCACCATACTGCTTATTGCCGACAATACGCTTGGCATACTGGACGGGGATGCGACGTGTACCCTGAACAAGGAGGATGACCAGAAGAATAACGACCAGCAGGACGACAATCTCAACAATGAACAGGATGAGACCACTGTCCTCCCAGCGAGAAGCGAGTTCGCCAAACAAGGCGAAAGGCAAACGAGCGATAATACCAATCATAATCAGAAGAGAGATACCATTGCCGACACCTCTGTCGGTGATGCGCTCTCCGAGCCACATGACAAACAGAGTACCACTAATCAGAATGATAATACTGGACACCCAGAAGAGTACCGAGGGGCCAGTACCATCAAACGGATAGAATGCAGTGGAAGAAGCACCCAGCTGGAACTTCATGTTCTCTATGTAAGCCGGAGCCTGCATGCCGGTAACAAGAACGGTAAGGATTCTCGTGATTTGATTCATTTTTCTACGGCCACTTTCTCCTTCACGCTGCATCTTCTGGAAATAGGGCACAACCATAACCAACAGCTGGATAACAATCGATGCTGTGATATAGGGCATGATACCCAGGGCGAAAATGGAAGCATTGGAGAATGCGCCGCCCGAAAACATATTCAGAAGACCCATCAGGCCCTCAGAGCCCTGCTTCTGCAGACCCTGCAGCTGGGAGGGGTCAACACCTGGAAGGACGATGTAAGAACCGATACGATAGATGAGCACCAAGCCTATGGTGTACAAAATCCTCTTTCGCAGGTCCTCAATCGACCAGATGTTTTTCAGTGTCTGTATAAATCGCTTCATTGTAACAATTTGTTTTATTCAATAACGGTAGCAACACCACCCTTGTCCTCAATAGCTTTTTTGGCAGTGGCCGAAAAAGCGTGAGCGGTAACGTTGACAGCCTTTGACAGCTCACCACGACCAAGAATCTTGATGCGATCCTTACCCGAGATGAGACCGTTCTGCTTCAGAACATCGATATTGAAATCAGTGATGTTCTTGGCCTCGGCCAAGGCATTGATGGTGTCGATATTGATACCAACGTATTCAACGCGGTTGAGGTTCTTGAAACCGAATTTGGGGACGCGGCGATAAAGAGGCATCTGACCACCTTCGAAACCTATTTTCTGATGGTAGCCCGAACGAGCCTTGGCACCCTTGTTACCACGGGTAGCCGTGCCACCCTTTCCGGAACCGGCACCACGACCGATGCGTTTGGAATGTTTGATGGAGCCTTCTGCGGGTTTGAGATTACTTAAATTCATTATCTTTTCCTTTCTTGCTTTACGTGATTAAATTTCTTCGACAGCGAGGAGATGCTTCACACTATCAATCATGCCCAAAATCTGGGGAGTGGCGACAACCTCGCGGCTGTGGTTGATACGACGAAGACCAAGAGCCTCCATGGTACGTTTCTGGCGAGCGGGACGGCCAATGATACTTCTGACCTGAGTGATTTTAAGTTTCTTTTCAGCCATTTTCTATTCTCCTATATTTAACCGTTGAACACTTTGTCGAGAGAAATACCGCGCAGCTGGGCGACCATATAAGGATCCTTCATCTGGAGAAGGGCATTGATGGTGGCTTTCACAACGCTGTGGGGGTTCGAGGAACCTTTGCACTTGGCGAGGACGTCCTTGACGCCGACGCTCTCGAGGACGGCACGCATTGCACCGCCGGCGATGACACCGGTACCAGGAGCTGCGGGTTTCAAGAACACTTTAGCACCGCTGTATTTACCAACCTGCTCGTGGGGGATGGTGCCTTTCAGAACGGGGACACGCACAAGATTTTTCTTGGCGTCGTCGACACCCTTCTGGACAGCGGCCTGGACCTCCTTGGCTTTGCCAAGACCATAGCCGACAACACCATTCTCGTTTCCAATAACGACGATGGCAGCAAAAGTGAATGTACGACCACCTTTGGTAACTTTGGTGACACGATTGATAGCGACCAAACGGTCTTTGAACTCGATGTCGCTGGACTTTACTCTGTTAACGTTTAACTCTGCCATGACTTTATTAGAATTTTAAACCACCTTCTCTTGCACCGTCGGCCAGGCTCTTCACACGGCCGTGATACAGATAACCATTACGATCAAAAACGACGGTATTGATACCGGCAGCGATAGCACGCTCAGCCACGGCCTTGCCGACCTTGGCGGCCACTTCGCTCTTCGTGCCACTCTTTTCGAAGCCCTTTTCGTGGGAAGAGGCTGCGGTCAGTGTCACACCTTTTACATCGTCAATCACCTGGGCATAAATTTCCTTGTTGCTTCTGAATACCGTCAGGCGGGGCATGTCAGCAGTGCCGCTGACTTTGTGACGAATGCGGAATTTAATTTTTGTTCTTCTTATGTCTTTTTTCGTTGCCATGATATATTTCTTTTGGCTTTATAAGGTTTGTTCCTTTTACCTTAATGATTACTTAGCAGCTGCTTTGCCAGCTTTCTTACGAATCTCCTCACCCTGGAAGCGGATACCTTTGCCTTTATAAGGCTCGGGCTTGCGGAGCGAACGGATCTTGGCGGCAGCCTGACCGAGGATCTGCTTGTCGCAGCTGGTCATGGTAATGATGGGGTTCTTACCCTTCTCAGTAACGGTCTCGACCTTGATTTCGGGAGCGAGCTCAAAGAAAATCTTGTGCGAATAGCCAAGATCCATCTCCATGACGTTGCCGTTGGCCTGGACCTTATAACCGACGCCGATAACTTCCTGGACAGTCTTGAAGCCTTCGCTGACACCTTTAATCATATTGGCGGCAAGGGCGCGATAAAGACCATGCATAGCCTTGGTCTCTTTCTCGTCGTTCGGGCGGCTGAAGTGCAGGACACCGTCCTCTACCTTCATACCGATCATCGGGTTGACATTCTGGTGCAGCTCTCCGAGGGGGCCCTTAACGGTAAGCACATTGTCATCAGAAATCTTCACTTCCACACCTTTAGGAAGGTGGATGGGCATTTTACCAATTCTTGACATTTTAAATCTCCTCTCTTGATTAGCTGATGTAACATAAAACCTCACCGCCGACATTAAGTGTACGGGCCTCTTTGTCGGTCATCAGACCTTTCGAGGTCGACACGATGGCGATACCCAGACCGTTGAGCACGCGGGGCATCTCGTCGACAGAAACATACTTACGCAGACCGGGAGTAGAAACGCGTTTCAGCTCGGCGATGGCGGACTGCTTTGTCACAGGGTGATACTTCAGGGCGATTTTGATGCTCTGGTTGTGAGCGCCCTCGTTTTCGAACTTGTAGTTCAGGATGTAGCCTTTCTCAAAAAGGATCTTGGTGATCTCTTTCTTAAGTTTGGAGCCAGGGATTTCAACCACGCGATGCTTGGCGGCAATGGCGTTGCGCATACGGGTCAGATAATCTGCAATAGGATCTGTTACCATTTTTTTATTTTTGATTTTAAGTCTTGTAGTATTGGTGTTGTGCCAACTTGCAAAACTACCAATAAATATTCGTTTTAATTTCTTACCAGCTTGCTTTCTTCACACCGGGGATGAGACCGGAAACGGCCATCTCGCGGAAGTTGATACGAGAGATACCGAACTGGCGCATGTAGCCTTTGGGGCGGCCTGTCAGCTGGCAGCGGTTATGCTGGCGGATCGGGCAGGCGTTCTTCGGAAGCTTCTGAAGGGCGATGACAGCCTTCTCGACGTCCTCGGGCTCACCGGTGCGGACAATCTCTTTCAGAGCGGCACGTTTGGCAGCATACTTTGCAACCATCTTAGCTCTTTTGCGCTCTCTTGCTTTAATCGATTCTTTTGCCATTATTCTTATTTTTGTTGGTTCTTGAACGGTAAGCCAAACTCCTTGAGCAGCGACATAGCCTCCTTGTCGGTCTGGGCCGAGGTGACGAAGGTGATGTCCATACCCTGGATGCGGTCGATCTTGTCGATATCAATTTCAGGGAAGATGATCTGCTCAGCGATGCCGAAGGTATAGTTACCCTTGCCATCGAAACCCTTGTCGTTGATGCCGCGGAAGTCGCGGATACGGGGGATAGAGGCAGTCACAAGGCGCTCCAGGAACTCGTACATACGCTCGCCACGGAGGGTCACACGGACGCCGATAGGCATGCCGCGGCGCAGCTTGAAGTTCGAGATATCCTTGCGGGACTTGGTGGCGACAGCCTTCTGGCCAGTGATGGCGGTCATCTCTTCGATACCCTTGTCGATAACTTTCTTGTCGGCAATAGCGGCCTTGCCAAGACCCTGGTTCAGGGTTATCTTGAGCAGGCGGGGGCACTGCATGACGGTCTTGTAGTTGTACTCTTTCATGAGAGCGGCAACTATCTCTTCTTTATACTTGGTCTTTAATGCTGGAATGTATGCCATTACTTAATCTCCTCCCCTGTTTTTTTGGAATAACGGACAATTTTACCGGTTTTTTCATCAACACGACGGCCAATCTTGGTGGGAGTCTTACCAACAACAACCATGAGGTTGGAGATATGGATAGGAGCTTCCTGTTCAACGATACCGCCCTGCGTGTTGCGAGCATTGGGCTTGGTATGTTTCTTATTCACGTTGACACCCTCAACGATGGCGCGATTCTTTTCGGGATACACCTTCAGGACCTTGGCGATCTTGCCTTTATCGTCGCCGGCGATCACCTGAACCATATCCCCTTTCTTAACGTGCAATTTCATTGTTGTCTTCTTTTCTTTAGGATGTTTTACAATACTTCGGGAGCGAGAGAGACAATCTTCATAAACTGTTTCTCGCGCAGTTCGCGACCCACCGGGCCGAAGATACGAGTGCCGCGCAACTCATCAGACGCGGTGAGCAGAACACATGCATTGTCGTCGAAGCGGATGTAGGAACCATCATTGCGACGGATTTCTTTCTTGGTGCGTACCACGACTGCTTTCGATACGCTACCCTTCTTCACGTTGCCCGACGGGATGGCATCCTTGATGGCGACCACGATGGTGTCACCAATAGAAGCGTAGCGCTTCTTGGTACCACCGAGGACACGGATGCAGAGTGCGCTTCTTGCACCGCTGTTGTCGGCAACAGTCATTCTTGTTTCTTGCTGTATCATTTCTAATTTTTTTTCTTGTAAGGTATTACTTAGCCTTCTCGACGATCTCAACCAGGCGCCAGCATTTGTTCTTGCTCAGCGGGCGGGTTTCCATGATGCGGACGGTGTCGCCGATATTGGCTTCATTCTTCTCGTCGTGGGCCATGAATTTGGTGGACTTCTTGACGAACTTGCCGTACTTAGGGTGTTTCACCTTGCGTTCGACCAGAATCACAATGGACTTGTCCATTTTGTTGCTGACCACAACACCGATTCTTTCTTTTCTTAAATTTCTTTCCATCTTAGACTTGGATTTACAGATTGCCATGTTTACTTCTTGTCTGCGATTTCGCGGGCACGGAGCTCAGTAAGACAGCGGGCAATGTTCTTTCTACTTTCTTTAATTTTGTTGGGATTCTCGAGGGGCGAGACAGCGTGGCTCATGACCATCTTCTGGTACTGGGCACGCTCGGTGTCGAGTTTCTCCTTCAATTCGGCAGTCGAGAGCTCCTTTAAAACGATTTCATTCTTCATGACTGTAGGTGTTCTTCTTATTTATTCTTCGATATAGTCTCTTTTCACGACAAATTTGGTCGAGATGGGGAGCTTCTGGGCGGCAAGGCGCAGAGCCTCTTTGGCGACATCCATCGGTACACCTTCGCACTCGAACAGCATCGTGCCGGGCATGACGCGGGCGACGAAATACTCGGGAGCACCCTTACCCTTACCCATACGCACCTCATTAGGTTTCTTGGTGATGGGCTTGTCCGGGAAGATACGAATCCAAATCTGACCTTCACGTTTCATGTGACGCGTTACAGCTTGACGAGCAGCCTCAATCTGGCGACCGGTGATAAAGCAGGTCTCAAGCGATTTGATACCGAAGGTACCGAAAGCAAGTTCGTGACCACGGAAAGCATTACCTTTGATTTTGCCTTTTTGCTGCTTTCTATATCTTGTTTTCTTAGGTTGTAACATTTCTTCTTATTGTTTAGTGTTTAGCACACTTGTATGTTAAACGCTCGATTTATTTACTGTTGTTATTTCTGCTTCCGCCCTGGCGACGACGGGGAGCGCCACCCTCGGCACGACGGCCACCGCCGAAACCGGCACGGTGGTCTCTCTGCTGACCGCCCACAGTGGAGGGCACCAGCTCGGGTTTGCCGTAGATGACACCGCGGCAAATCCAGACCTTGATACCGATGCGACCGTAAGTGGTGTGAGCCTCTGCGTTGGCATAGTCGATGTCGGCACGCAGGGTGTGAAGAGGAGTACGACCCTCTTTGAAATGCTCGCTACGGGCGATTTCGGCGCCGCCGATACGGCCGCTGATAGACACCTTGATACCCTCGGCACCGGTGCGCATGGTCGAGGTGATGGCGTTCTTGATGGCGCGGCGATACTGGATGCGGCCCTCAATCTGCTTGGCGATATTCTGGGCTACGAGGACAGCGTCGACCTCGGGGCGCTTCACTTCGCTGATATTGATCTGGACATCCTTGGCGGTAAGCTTCTTGAGCTCTTCGCGCAGCTTATCGACCTCGGAACCCGCACGACCGATGATGAGACCCGGACGGGCGGCGTTTATCGTGACGGTGAGCAGCTTCAGGGTACGTTCGATGTAAATCTTCGAGATACCGGCCTTGGCGAGACGGGCATTGAGGTACTTGCGAATCTTGTCGTCCTCAACGAGCTTCTGTTCAAATCTTCTTCCGCCAAACCAGTTAGAATCCCATCCGCGGATGATACCTAATCTGTTTCCAATTGGGTTAGTCTTTTGTCCCATTGTTGAGTTTCTTCTTGTTTGTTACTTTATTTTGTTTCTTCTTTTTCAGCCTTGACCGGGGCATCCTCGAGGCGGCTGCCGAGAATCATGGTGATGTGGTTGCTGCGCTTGCGGATGCGGTAGCCACGGCCCTGGGGGGCGGTGCGCATGCGCTTCATGGTGCGGCCTTCGTCAACCATAATCTGCTTCACATACAGCTGAGCGTCCTCCATGCGGACACCTTCGTTCTTGGCCTGCCAGTTGGCGATGGCCGAGAGGAGAAGTTTGCGCATCTTGGGAGCGGACTCTCTGGGATTGTACTGGAGGATACCAAGAGCCTTCTCGACATCGACACCGCGAACCAAGTCGGCGACGAGACGGGTCTTCTGAGGCGAAGTAGGATTGTTCATCAACTTGGCCACATAGAGGGTCTTGTTGGCTTCTTTGCGTGCTTCTGCACTATTATGTTTTCTACGTCCCATTTCTTTTCAATGTTTACTTTTTACCTTTATCTTTAGATCCTGCATGGCCGCGGAAGGTGCGGGTGGGAGCGAACTCTCCGAGCTTGTGTCCGACCATGTTCTCGGTGACGTACACAGGGATGAACTTGTTGCCGTTGTGGACGGCAATGGTCTGACCCACGAAGTCGGGCGAAATCATCGAAGCTCTCGACCATGTCTTGATGGTAACTTTCTTGTTGGACTGCTGGGCCTCGATAACTCTTTTCTCCAGTTTGTGGAAAATATAAGGACCTTTCTTTAATGAACGACTCATTGTTTCTTCTTTTTACTGAGTTACTTCTTTCTTCTTTCGACGATGTACTTGCTCGACTGCTTCTTGGGAGCGCGAGTCTTGTAGCCCTTGGCCGGGATACCCTTGCGCGAACGGGGATGTCCGCCGGTCTGACGGCCTTCACCACCGCCCATCGGGTGGTCGACGGGGTTCATGACAACGCCGCGGTTGCGCGGACGGCGGCCCTGGTGACGGCTGCGGCCGGCCTTACCGCCGACTTCGAGGTTGTGCTCGGGATTGCTGACGATGCCGACAGTGGCGCGGCAGGCCTGCAGAATCATACGCATCTCGCCGCTGGGCATCTTGATGATGGCGTACTTGTCGTCGCGCGACATGAGCTGGGCGTAGGCGCCGGCCGAACGGACCATCTTGGCACCCTGGCCGGGACGGAGCTCGATGTTGTGGATCAGCGTGCCGAAGGGGATTTCGGCGAGCAGGAGGGTGTTGCCGATTTCAGGGGCGACACCGGCACCGGACATCACAGTCTGGCCAACCTTCAGGCCCTGGGGGCAGAGGATGTAGCTCTTCTCGCCGTCGGCGTAGCAGACGAGGGCGATGCGCGAGCTGCGGTTGGGGTCGTACTCGATGGTCTTCACGGTGGCGGGAATACCGTCCTTGTTGCGCTTGAAGTCGACGAAGCGATAGAGTTTCTTGTGTCCGCCGCCGATGTAGCGCATGGTCATTTTACCCTGGTTGTTACGGCCGCCTGATTTGCGTTTGCCGTAGACAAGGCTCTTTTCCGGCTTTGTTGCGGTGATATCGTCGTTGGTGACAACGATTTTGTGGCGCTGGCCGGGGGTTGTGGGTTTGATTTTCTTTAAAGCCATTTCTGTTTGATTCTTATTGGTCTCTTATCAGTGGACCTGACTATTATTAAATTGTTTTCAGTTTGTTAGATACCTGCGTAGAAGTCGATGACATCGCCCTCGGCGAGGGTGACGATAGCTTTCTTATAGGCATTGGTGCGACCGGTGAGGAAGCCAGCCTTGGTGTAGCGGGACTTCACTTTGCCGGAGTAGTTCATTGTGTTGACGTCGATGACCTTCACATTATAGAACTGCTCGACAGCGGCCTTGATCTGGATCTTGTTGGCGCGCTTGTCGACGACAAAACCGTAGCGGTTGTGGGCGGGAGCGGCGGCAATGCCTTTATGACGCTGTATGCGGGTCTGGATAGGATTGGCCGCAGCCTCGGTGAGGCGGGTCATCTTTTCACTGATCAGCGGTTTTACTATTATGTTCATCATTTGTTAAACTTTCTTAAATCGTTATACTCTCTTCCCTTATTTTGTCGCCAAAACGCGGTTGATTTCGCTCATTGAACCCTCACAAACAACAATATTGGAGGCGTTAACAATGTCGTAAGTATTTAATTGCGACACGCTTACCACCTTCACGTTCTTGAGGTTTCTAGCAGACAAAGATACGAAATTATTTTGATTTTCAAGCACAAAAAGTGATTTTTTGTCAGCAATCTTCAGATTGTTGAGCACTTCGATCATCTTTTTGGTCTTGGGGCCGTCGAAGGTGAAATTTTCGACCACGGTCATGGCGTTGTCCTTGGCCTTGTAGGCGAGGGCGCTGCGACGGGCGAGGCGTTTGACCTTGATGTTGAGTTTGAAGCGGTAGTCGCGGGGCTTGGGTCCGAAGATGGTGCCGCCACCGACGAAGACGGGGCTCTTCAAATCGCCCGAACGGGCACCGCCAGTGCCTTTCTGGCGTTTCAGCTTGCGGGTGCTGTGTGCATTCTCGCTGCGCTCCTTGGCCTTGGCCGTACCCTGACGGTTGTCGGCGAGGTATTGTTTGACATCGAGGTAGATGGCGTGATCGTTGGGCTCGATGGCGAAGATAGAATCCTCGAGGTTGATGGTTCTACCGGTTTCGCTTCCGTTGATGTTATAAACTTTAATCTCCATGTCTTATTAACTCCATCTTTCAAGTTTGACAATAGAACCCTTGGGTCCGGGAACGGAACCTTTGACGAGCATAAGGTTCTTCTCGGCGATGATTTTCACAACCTGGAGGTTCTGGACCTTCACGCGGTGGTTGCCCATCTGGCCGGCCATGCGCATACCCTTGAAGATACGCGAGGGGTAGGACGAGGCGCCGATCGAACCGGGAGCGCGCAGACGGTCGTGCTGGCCGTGGGTGACGTCGCCGACACCACCGAAACCGTGGCGGGTGACAACGCCCTGGAAGCCCTTACCTTTCGAGGTGCCGACGACGTCGACAAACTCGCCTTCCTGGAACACATCGACGGTGAGTACTTCACCGTATTTCTTTTTATGACCCTCTTCGAAGCGGCTGAACTCGGCCACATACTGTTTGGGGGTGGTACCTGCTTTTGCAAAGTGGCCGCGCATGGGTTTGTTGGTGCGGCTTTCCTTCTTCTCGCCGAAGGCGAGCTGGATGGCGTCATAGCCATCTTTCTCTTTAGTTCTGACTTGTGTGACAACACAAGGACCAGCTTCAATCACTGTGCACGGAATCTGCTTTCCGTCGGCATCAAAAAGACTGGTCATTCCAATTTTCTTTCCGATTAATCCTGACATTTCTTTAGTTGGATTCTTTTAATTGTTAGACATTCAGCTTATCTGTTCTTGACATAGGCTGATTAAACTCACACTTTGATTTCGACTTCGACACCGCTGGGGAGTTCGAGCTTCATCAGAGCGTCGATGGTTTTGGCGCGATCGTTGATCTCGATGTCCATCAGGCGCTTGTAGGTGTTGAGCTCAAACTGCTCGCGCGACTTCTTGTTGACGAAGGTCGAGCGGTTGACGGTGAAAATCTTTTTGTTGGTAGGCAGGGGTATGGGACCATTGACCACTGCGCCAGTCATCTTAACGGTCTTCACAATCTTCTCGGCCGACTTGTCGACGAGATTGTGGTCGTAAGATTTGAGCTTGATTCTGATTCTTTGACTCATTGTTATTTATTGTTTAATTATTTTTATTCTTCAGTAATGCCTCCTGCTGGTCGCGGGTGAGCTCGGCATAGTGCGAGAACTCCATGGTGGAGTTGGCACGGCCCGAGGTTATGGTGCGGAGCGAGGTGACGTAGCCGAACATCTGCTCCAGCGGCACCTTGGCATGTATAGCCTGGACACCCACTTTGGCAGTGATGTTTTCGAGCATTCCGCGGCGGCGGTTGAGGTCGCCGGTGACGTCGCCCACATAGGCGTCGGGGGTGAGCACCTCGAGTTTCATGATCGGCTCAAGCAAGACGGGGCTGGCCTTGCGGCAGGCTGCCTTGAAACCGATCTTGGCGCAGAGCTCGAAGCTGAGCTGGTCGCTGTCGACCGGGTGGAACGAGCCGTCGATGACGCGTACCTTCATCGAGTCCATCGGGTAGCCGGCCAGAACGCCGTTCTGCATGGCCTCTTTGAAACCTTTCTCGATAGCAGGCATAAACTCCTTGGGTATGTTGCCGCCCTTGACCTCATTGATGAACTGCAGGCCGGTGACGCCTTCGTCGGCGGGACCGATTTCGAAGAGCACGTCGGCAAACTTACCCTTGCCGCCGGTCTGCTTCTTGTAGATCTCGTGGTGCTGCACCGTGGTGGTGATAGCCTCTTTGTAGGCCACCTCGGGACGACCCTGGTTGACGTCGACGCCGAACTCGCGGCGCAGACGGTCCATGATGATGTCGAGGTGCAGCTCGCCCATGCCGCTGATAACAGTCTGGCCGCTGACTTCGTCGGTCTTGACGCGGAAAGTCGGGTCCTCTTCGACGAGTTTCATCAGGGCGTTGGTCATCTTGTCCATATCGGCCTGGGTGTGGGGCTCAACGGCGATGCTGATCACCGGCTCCGGGAACTTCATCGACTCGAGGATAATCGGGTGGCTCTCGTCGCAGAGAGTGTGGCCGGTCTTGATGTCTTTGAAGCCCACGGCAGCGCCGATATCGCCAGCCTCGATGCGGTCGAGGGGGTTCTGCTTGTTGCTGTGCATCTGCATGATGCGCGAGATACGCTCCTTCTTGCCGGTATTGGCGTTGTAGACGTAGGAGCCGCTTTCGAGCGAGCCGCTGTAGACGCGGAAGAAGCAGAGGCGGCCGACATAGGGGTCGGTGGCTATCTTGAAGGCGAGAGCCGAGAAGGGGGCTTTGACGTCCACCTTGCGGGTCTCTTCCTTTTCGGTCTTGGGGTTGGTGCCGCTCACCTCCGGTTTGTCGAGGGGGCTGGGCAGGAAGGCTGCAACAGCGTCGAGCAGGGTCTGCACACCTTTGTTCTTAAAGGCGGAGCCGCACATCACGGGCACAATCTTGCGGGCGAGGGTGGCCTTGCGGATCTCGGCGATAATCTCTTCGGCGGTGATGCTGTCGGGGTCGTCGAAGAACTTCATCATCAGTTCCTCGTTTTCCTCGGCCACACCTTCGATGAGTTTCTGGCGGTATTCGGCCACGATGTCCTTGAGGTCGTCAGGCATGGCGATTTCTTCAAATCGCTGGCCGTTGGAGCTTTCGTCCCAGACGAGGGCTTTGTTGGCGATAAGGTCGACGACGCCCTTGTAGAGATCCTCCTGTCCGATAGGTATTTCTATCGGGATGGGGTTGGCGCCGAGACGCTCCTTGATTTGTCCGACAACCGAGAAGAAGTCGGCGCCGGCGCGGTCCATCTTGTTGATGAAGGCGATGCGGGGCACCTCGTACTTGTCGGCCTGGCGCCAGACGGTCTCGCTCTGGGGCTCTACGCCGCCGACGGCGCAGAAGATGGCGATAGCGCCATCGAGCACGCGCAGCGAGCGCTCGACCTCGACGGTGAAGTCGACGTGGCCCGGAGTGTCAATGATGTTGTACTTGTAGCGGTTGTTGTGCCAATCCCAATACACGGTGGTAGCGGCCGAGGTAATGGTGATGCCGCGTTCCTGTTCCTGCACCATCCAGTCCATAGTGGCACTACCCTCATGAGTCTCACCGAGCTTGTAGTTCTTGCCGGTGTAGAAGAGGATGCGCTCCGTCGTCGTCGTCTTGCCGGCGTCGATGTGGGCCATGATTCCGATGTTGCGTGTGTAGTGAAGGTCGGACATATCAGTTCTGCTGTAGCTGTTGTGTGTTCTTTATATATTATATGATTAAGCTCTGAAGTGCGAGAAGGCCTTGTTGGCGTCGGCCATGCGGTGGATATCCTCCTTGCGCTTGAAGGCGGCGCCTTCTTCCTTGTAGGCGGCCTGGATTTCGGCGGCGAGCTTGAGGGCCATGGTCTTTTCGCTGCGTTTGCGCGAGAAGCCGATGAGGTTCTTCATGCCGATGCTCTGTTTGCGCTCGGCGCGGATCTCGGTAGGAATCTGGAAAGTGGCACCGCCAATACGCTTGCTGCGCACCTCGACGCTGGGCGTCACATTGGCGAGGGCTTTCTTCCACACCTCGAGGCCGTCCTCTTTCGTGCGGTCGGCCACGACATCGATTGCCTCGTAGAAAATCTTGTAGGCGATGGTCTTCTTGCCACCCATCATCAGGTTGTTGACGAACTTGGTGACCATCACATCATTGTATTTGGGATCCGGAAGGATGACTCTTTTCTTGGGCTTAGCTTTTCTCATTGCTAAATAACTTTAATCTTTCAACGTTAAACTTAAAACTCAATTACTTGCCGGCCTGTTTCGGGCGTTTGGCACCGTATTTGGAACGGCGCTGACGGCGACCATCGACTCCGCTGGTATCCAGTGCACCACGGATGATGTGATAACGCACACCGGGAAGGTCCTTGACACGGCCTCCGCGGATCATCACGATCGAGTGCTCCTGCAGGTTGTGACCCTCACCCGGGATGTAGGCATTGACCTCCTTGCCGTTGGTCAAACGCACACGGGCCACTTTACGCATGGCCGAGTTAGGTTTTTTGGGGGTGGTGGTGTACACACGGGTGCAGACACCGCGACGCTGCGGGCAGCTGTCGAGGGCGGGAGACTTGGACTTGTACTCCATCTGCTGACGTCCTTTGCGAACTAATTGCTGAATTGTTGGCATTTTCTTTGTTTGTTGTTTTATTTTTATTACTTGTTTTTCAGTCTTTTATATGGACACTATTCGCCCACTATGGAATTGCAAAAGTACAAACATTTTTCCATCTGGCAAAGCCACCAGACCACAAATCACTGTTAAATAAAGTTAAAATATTTCGGCAAAATTGATATTCTGTACTTTACAAATTCATTTTTGTAAAAAAATTTTACCTTCAGGGCGACTTTTCAACAGTCTCCGGCATGTAGGCGAAAGAGGTTTTCAACACTTTTTCCACAGCCGCATTCCACCCGCTGCCGACACCCCTCTCCCACTCCACCGGTAGTGCATATCAACGATACATCAACGATATATCAACGATTACGATCGTTGAAATATCGTTGATATATCGTTGATGTATCGTTGATATGCACTACCGGTACCGAACCAGGTGTGTGTTTGAAGCGGTGCGGGTAGCATGGCTCAACGTACTGAGCCAATGTGTCTATGGGCAGAATTATGGCTTTTTGAAAGCGAACGGCACTCTCCCGTTATCGAGAATGCAAAAAGAAAACCATGGGTGGGATGCGTGCAACCCGCCGTCGGGGCACAGCCACCGCCGCAGGATCGGCGGTCAAGACGCTGATTGTGGAATGACTTCGGCCATGGCGCTGACGGTGTAGCGGCGGCCCGTCTGCTGGTCGTCGCAGAGCCATCGCGTGCGGCGGCGCTCTACACTGCGGAAGAGGATGTCGGGCTTTGCCTTGAGGCGGAAGAGGGAACCCGCCGGAAGGTCGTCGAGGTGCACGACCGAAGGGTCGGCAGCGCCGCGCAGCGTCGCCTCAACCTGGCGCATAAGGTTGCGGTTCAACGGAATGCGCGAGGCCAGACGGCGTACCGACGGCTGGATATCGGGCGGAAAGAAAGCAAGGCATTCGACCATCAGGCGGGCGTATTCGGCCTGCCACTCGTGGCCGTGGGGAGCGGCGGAGGTGTGCCTGAGGTGAGTCTCGAGGTGGGCGGCCTCGTGCAGCATGACCCACAGGAAGAACAGCGGCGGCAGGTCGCCGTTGACCGACATCTCGTGAAAGTTGTGGTTGGGCTGGGGCCACCGGTAGTCGCCGTACTTCGAGCGGCGTCCGCGGGTGATGTGGAAGTGCACCCGATGGCGGTCGAGGTAGGCATAGGCCCAATCGACAGCAGCCGGCGGCAGGTGGTTGGCCAGGATGGCGCGGTATCGTTCTTCGTTGGTCAAAACGTCGGGCAGTCGCAGTTGCTGCGGCGGTGTTTATACATGTGCTCACCCGAGCTGCATGCCGAGCAGGCCAGACAGGCCAGCAGCAACAGGACGGCGAGTCGTGTGGCGGTGGTTCGTTTCATGGCATATATAACGGCGCATAGCAGAGAATATTATACATGGCGCGCAGTTTTTTTTCGATGCGCGCGCAATAAAGGCGCGTGGGTGTCGTTTATAGGAACGTACATTATGGCAGACAAGTATTCAGACCGCAGCCGGGTCATACGGTTGATATTCATCGTGGTGGGTGTCCTGTTTGTAGGGCGCCTGGCTATGTTGCAGCTTTTCGACCCGCAGTATCGCGAAGCCGGCGACCGGCAGGCACTGCGCGACGTGACCCAGTTTCCGGCCCGCGGATTCATCTACGACCGCCACGGCCAGCTGCTGGTGCACAACGAGGCCGTCTACGACCTGATGGTCATCCCCCGCATGGTCAAGGACCTCGACACGGCCTACTTCTGCCAGAGCCTCGGCATCGACCGCGCCGACTTCGACCAGCGCATGCAGAAGGCACGCAAATATTCGCCCTACTCGGCATCCATCTTCATGAAGCAGATCTCGAAAGAGGAGTACGCCAAATTCGAGAACAAGATGTTCCGCTTCAAAGGGTTCTACATCTCGCAGCGCACACTGCGCATCTACGACCGCCCGATAGCGGCGCAGGTGCTGGGCTATGTGGGCGAGGTAGACCAGGCCGACCTGGACCGCGACCCCTACTACAAGCGGGGCGACTACATAGGCAAGAGCGGTCTGGAGAAGAGCTACGAAGAGGTGCTGCGCGGCGTGAAAGGGCGGCGTGTGATGCACGTCGACGTGCACAACCGCGAGATAGGGCCCTACGCCAACGGCGCCATGGACACCCTGCCTGTCGAGGGCGACAACCTCTACACCACCCTCGACGCCGACCTGCAGCAATACGCAGAGCAGCTGATGAGCAACAAACGCGGCTGCGTGGTGGCACTGGAGCCCTCGACGGGCGAGGTGCTGGCCATGGTCAGCGCCCCGTGCTACGACCCCAACCTGCTGGTGGGCCGCATCCGCGGCGAGAACTACAAGAAGCTCAACGCCGACATCGCCAAGCCGATGCTCAACCGCGCACTGATAGGCCAATATCCCCCAGGCTCCATCTTCAAGGTGGCGCAGAGCATGGTCGCCCTCGACCTGGGGGTCATCACCCCGCAGAGCGGCTTCGTATGCGACAAGAGCCTCGTGGGTTGCCACAACCACCCCTCGGCCGCCAGCGTGCGCGAAGGACTCAAGATGAGCTGCAACCCCTACTTCTACCAAGTCTACCGCCGCGTGATACAGCAAGGCAAGTACAAAAACATCTACAAAGACGCGCAATACGGCCTGACGGTATGGCACGACTACATGATACGGTTCGGCTTCGGACAGAAACTCGACATCGACCTGCCCAAGAGCGGCCTTTCGAAGGGCAACATACCCGACACGGCGTTCTACAACCGCTGGTACGGCAAAGAGCGCTGGGCATTCAGCACCATCTATTCCAACTCGATTGGCCAGGGCGAGGTGACGGTGGTGCCGCTGCAGATGGCCAACCTGGCGGCCATCGTGGCCAACCGCGGCTACTACGTGACGCCCCACATGGTGCGCTTCTACGGACCCGACTCGGTGCGCAACGAGAAGTACCTGGAGCACCACGAAACGGGCATCGAGAGCGAATACTTCGAGATAGCGGCCGACGGCATGTACGACGTGGTGCATGTGGCCGGCGGCACAGCACGGCGCGCACGCGTCGACGGGCTCGACATCTGCGGCAAAACCGGCACCGCCGAGAACTACGGCAACGACCACTCGGTGTTCATCTGCTTCGCGCCCAAAAACAACCCGAAGATAGCCATGGCCGTATATGTGGAGAACGCGCAGGGCGGCGGCGGCACGTGGGCGGCCCCCATCGCCGGCCTGCTGGTCGAGCGATACCTCAACGGCGAGGTGAAACGCAAAGACGTGGAGAAATACTACATGGAGGTGGAACCCTGCCAGAAGCTGCCGCTCACACGCAGGGTGAAGAGGAAAAATTGAACGCCCTGAACTTCCCAAAATCAAAGAAATGTATCAAGAACGACTGAAAATAGACTGGCTTGCCGTGGGCCTCTGGGCCTTTCTGGTGCTCTTCGGTTGGATGAACATCTACGCTTCAACCTACAGCGAAAACACCGCGGCAATATTCGACTTCTCGACCTTCCACGGCAAACAGCTCATCTGGATGGCCGCCGCCGCAGTCATGGCCATCGTCATACTCTTCACCGAACCACGCTTCTTTTCCAACACAGCCTATCTCATCTACGGCGTCGTCATGGTGCTGCTGGTGCTCACGCTCTTCATAGCCATCACCTCGCACGGCGGCAAATCGTGGATAGACCTCGGCGCCTTCCGCCTGCAGCCGTCCGAGTTTGCCAAGTTCGCCACCTCGCTGGCCCTGGCCAAATACATGAGCGCCATCGACGTCGACTGGAGCCAGATGCGCACCAAGGTGGTGGCGCTGGCCATCATCGGCATACCGGCGGTGCTGGTCTTCCTGCAGCACGACACAGGGTCGGCCCTGGTCTTCGCGGCCTTCGTCTTCCCGCTTTTCCGTGAGGGGCTCTCGGGCTACATCCTGGTCGTCGGCGTGGCGGCCATAGCACTCTTCGTGCTGGCGCTGCTGGTCAACAAATACATCCTGCTCGGCATCCTGATACTGCTGGCGGCAGGCTACCTCTTCCTCTGGCTCAACAAGCGCACCTCGCGCGACTGGTGGCGCACCGCCGCCGTGCTGGTCTGCTGCGCGGCATTCGTCTTCTCGGTCGACTTTGTGTTCAACCATGTGCTCGAAACCCACCAACGCGAACGCATCGACGTGCTGCTGGGCAAGAGCGACGACCTTCAAGGGTCGGGCTACAACGTGCACCAGTCCAAAATCGCCATCGGCAGCGGCGGCCTCATCGGCAAAGGCTACCTCAACGGCACCCTGACCAAGGCCGACTTCGTGCCCGAGCAACACACCGACTTCATCTTCTGCACCGTGGGCGAAGAGTGGGGCTGGCTGGGCTGCGTGGTCCTGCTGGTGGTCTACAACTGGCTGCTGCAACGGCTCATCGTCATGGCCGAACGGCAGCGGTCGCGGTTCGCGAGGTTCTATGGCTACTGTGTGGCCAGCATCCTCTTCATACACCTTTTTGTCAACATAGGCATGGTGATCGGGCTGGTGCCTGTCATCGGCATCCCCCTGCCCTTCTTCAGCTACGGCGGCTCGTCGCTGCTGGCTTTCACCATCCTCTTATTCATATTTATAAGACAAGACGCCTCAAAAAACCAACTACTGTAATGCCCAAGAAACCCAATACCCCCGAGGAGCACTGCTCCTTCTGCGGACGGCCGGCGTCGCAAGCCGGACTGCTTTTGGCCGGCATGAGCGGCTACATCTGCCACGACTGCTCGCGCGAAGCCGAGAAGATATTCCACCAGAACGCACCGCAAAACACCAAGTTCGACATCAGCGGCATCGAACTGCCGCGCCCGGCCGACATCAAGGCCTTCCTCGACCAGTACGTCATCGGCCAGGACGCCGCCAAGCGCGTGCTCTCCGTAGCCGTCTACAACCACTACAAGCGCCTGCGCTACAACCAGGAGCATGCCGACACGGGCGACGTGGAGATAGAAAAGAGCAACATCGTGATGGTGGGCGAGACCGGCACCGGCAAAACCCTGCTGGCCCGCACCATAGCCCGCCTGCTGAAAGTGCCCTTCTGCATAGCCGACGCCACCACCCTCACCGAGGCCGGCTACGTAGGCGACGACGTCGAGAACGTGCTCGTGCGCCTGCTGCAGGCCGCCGACTACGACGTGGCCGCCGCCGAACGCGGCATCGTCTTCATCGACGAGATAGACAAGATAGCACGCAAGAGCGAGAACCCCAGCATCACCCGCGACGTCAGCGGCGAAGGCGTGCAGCAGGCACTGCTCAAACTGCTCGAAGGCGCCGACGTCAACGTGCCGCCCGAAGGCGGACGCAAACACCCCGAACAGAAACTCATCAAAATCAACACCCGCAACATACTCTTCGTCTGCGGCGGTGCCTTCGACGGCATCGAACGCGCCATAGCGGCACGCCTCAACTCGAACGTCATCGGCTTCAAGGGCGACGAAACCCGGGCCACCCTCGACCGCGAGAACATGCTGCAATACGTGCAGCCCATGGACCTCAAAAAGTTCGGCCTCATCCCCGAACTCGTGGGCCGCTTCCCGGTGCTGACCTACCTGCAGCCGCTCGACCGCGAGGCCCTGCGCCGCATACTGACCGAGCCCAAGAACGCACTCGTGCGCCAGTACAAAGAGCTCTTCCACATGGACGGCGTCACACTCGAATTCGAACCCGAGGCACTCGACATGGTGGTCGACCGCGCCGTCGAGTTCCACCTCGGCGCACGCGGCCTGCGCTCCATCATGGAAGGCGTAATGACCGACATCATGTTCGACCTGCCGGCCATGCAGCAAGGCTCCACCTACACCGTAGGCGCCGACCTCGTGAAAGAGAAACTCGCTCACTGACCGGCCAAAGGAACATATAATATAATATTTCATATTCAATATGTCTACCATACTGCTTACAAAGAAGTTCTCGTTCGAGATGGCCCACGCCCTCGACGGCTACGTCGGCAAGTGCGCCAACCTGCACGGCCACTCCTATCACTTCGAAGCCACCGTCGAAGGCGCACCCGCCGGAGCCGACGGCATAAGCCTCGACTTCCACACCATCAAGCAGCTGGTACAACGTGCGGTGGTCGACCGCTTCGACCACGCCCTGGTGCTGCCGCAATGGTCGCCCCTGGCCAAAGAGGTGGCCGACATGGCACCCAACCTGATACTCCTGCCCTTCAACCCCACCACCGAAAATCTCCTGCTGCACTTCGCCTCGCTCATCGAGCCCCTACTGCCCGCCGGTGCCCGCCTGCACAGCCTGCGCCTGAGCGAGACCGACACCTCGACCGCCGAGCTTATCCTCTAAGACGAACCAGCAAAATACAGACAACCCCCTGCCCGAGAGGGGGCACTCACGTGCCGCCTCTCGGGCTATTTTTTTACTTTTTTCTTTATTTTTCATAAAATTATGTATCTTTGCATCATCCCATTTATTTGTTAAATTGGGATAAAGTTTTTTAAAACAACACATTACACTATGACAAAAGAAATAAAATTCAGCCTCGTCTACCGCGATATGTGGCAGAGCAGCGGCAAATACCAACCCCGCGTCGACCAACTCGAACGCATCGCCCCGGTCATTGTCGCCATGGGCTGCTTCGACCGCATCGAAACCAACGGCGGCGCCTTCGAACAGGTGAACCTCATGTACGGCGAGAACCCCAACCGCGCCGTCCGCGCATGGACCAAACCCTTCAACCAGGCCGGCATACAGACCCACATGCTCGAACGCGCACTCAACGGCCTGCGCATGTACGGCGTGCCCAAGGATGTGCGCCAGCTGATGCCCAAGGTCAAGAAGGCTCAGGGCGTCGACATCATGCGCTCGTTCTGCGGCCTCAACGACCCGCGCAACCTCGAGCTCTCGGTCAAGTACGCCAAAGAGGCCGGCATGATCAGCCAGGCCGCCCTCTCCATCACCCATTCGCCCGTCCACACCGTGGAGTATTATATGGGCATCGTCGACAAACTCGTCTCCTTCGGAGCCGACGAGATATGCCTCAAAGACATGGCCGGCGTGGGCCGTCCTGCCACCCTCGGCCGCCTCGTCCACGAAATCAAGACCAAATACCCCCACATCATAGTCCAATACCACGGCCACACAGGCCCCGGCCTCTCCATGGCCTCGACCCTCATGGTGGCTCAAGCCGGCGCCGACGTCATCGACTGCGCCATGGAACCCCTCTCCTGGGGCATGGTGCACCCCGACGTCATCAGCGTCCAGGCCATGCTCCGCGACGCCGGTTTCCTGGTCAAGGACATCAACATGGACGCCTATATGGAGGCCCGCAAGCTCACGCAGGAATTCATCGACGACTTCCTCGGCCTCTACATCAACCCCGGCAACCGCGTCAGCACCTCGCTCCTCGTGGGCTGCGGCCTGCCCGGCGGCATGATGGGATCCATGATGAGCGACCTTCGCGGTGTGCACGGCGCCATCAACATGGCCCTCAAGAAGAACGGCAAACCCGAAGTCTCGTTCGAAGAGCTCACCGTGCAGCTCTTCCAAGAGGTTGAGCACATCTGGCCCATGCTGGGCTATCCCCCGCTTGTGACCCCCTTCAGCCAGTACACCAAGAACATCGCCGTCATGAACCTCCTCTCGATGGCACAGGGCAAACCCCGCTTCAGCCAGATAGACAAAGACAGCTGGAGCATGATCCTCGGTCGCGCCGGCCGCCTGCCGGGCGAGCTGGCACCCGAAATCGTTGAGCTGGCAAAGGCCCAGGGCATGGAGTTCTACACCGGAGTGCCGCAGGATGCCTACCCCGACGCACTGCCCGAATACATCAAAGAGATGGAGCAGAACGGCTGGGACCGCGGCCAGGACGACGAAGAGCTCTTCGAGCTGGCCATGCACGACCGCCAGTACCGCGACTACAAGAGCGGCCTGGCCAAGGAGCGCTTCAACAAAGAGGTGGCGCAGCTGCGCGCCGAGAAGAACGCCCCCGCCCCTGCCGCCACAGTCG